>JBEKAS010000092.1:0-14457 GCA_050015795.1 Occallatibacter sp.
CGCTCCCCTTGATCCTCGCCCTGGAGCTCCTTCACTGCGGCCTCCAGCATGGTCGTGTACAACTCGAATCCGACCGCCTCGATGTGCCCGCTCTGCTCGCCTCCCAGCATGTTGCCCGCGCCGCGCAGCTCCAGGTCGAGCGCCGCAATCTTGAATCCCGCGCCCAGGTCCGAAAACTCCTTGAGCGCCGCCAGCCGCCGCCGCGCGATCTCCGTCAACTGATTCTCCGGCGGGATCAGAAGGTACGCATACGCTCTTCGATTCGACCGCCCTACGCGCCCCCTTAACTGGTAAAGCTCGCTCAGCCCGTGCCGCTCCGCGCGGTTGATCAAAATCGTGTTGGCCAGCGGAATGTCGAGCCCATTCTCGATGATGGTCGTCGCCACGAGCACGTCGAATTCGTGGCGCATGAAGGCGAGCATCACCTTCTCGAGCTCGGTTTCGTTCATTTGCCCGTGCGCCACGGCCACGCGCGCCGCCGGCACCAGCTCCTGGATGCGCGAGGCAATCTCGTAGATCGATTCCACGCGGTTATGCACGAAAAACACTTGTCCGCTGCGCTCCAGCTCCACCTCGACCGCCGACCGGATAATTTTCTCGTCGAACCTCGCCACCACGGTTTGAATCGCCATGCGGTCCTTGGGCGGTGTTTCGATGATGCTCATGTCGCGCAGCCCCACCAGCGACATGTGCAACGTGCGCGGAATCGGCGTGGCGCTCATGGCCAGCACATCGATCTCCTTGCGCAACTGCTTGAGCCGCTCCTTGTGGCGTACGCCGAAGCGCTGTTCTTCATCGACAACCAGAAGCCCGAGGTCCTGAAACTTGATGTCCTTCGAAAGCAGCCGGTGCGTGCCGATCAGAATGTCGACCTTGCCCGTCGCGACGCGCTCCACGATGTCCTTCTGTTCCTTTGCTGTTCTAAAGCGCGAAATCATCTCGACGTTGATTGGGAACTGCACGAAGCGTTGCTTGAAGGTCTCGAAATGCTGGAAGCTCAGGATTGTGGTCGGCGTCAGCACCGCGACTTGCTTTCCATCCTGCACGGCCTTGAACGCCGCGCGCATGGCCACTTCGGTTTTGCCGTAGCCCACGTCGCCGCACAGTAGCCGGTCCATCGGCGTCGGCGATTCCATGTCGTACTTCACCGCGCGAATCGCCGCCATCTGGTCGTCGGTCTCGCTGTAATCGAAGGCGTCCTCGAACTCGCGCTGGAACTCGTTGTCCTTCGAGAATGCCGTGCCCTCCGCGGTATGCCGCTGGGCGTAAAGCTTGAGCAGCTCCGCGGCCATGTCCTGCATGGCCTTGCGCACACGCGCCTTGGTCTTCGTCCATTGCTGCGAGCCCAGCCGGTTCAGCACCGGCGCGGGTCCCGCGTCAGTGGAACGGTATTTTTGAATCAAGTCCAGCCGCGTCAGCGGAACGTAGAGCTTCGCGGTTTCGGCGAATTCCAGGATCATGAACTCCACCGAAAGCCCGTCCTGCGCAATCTCCTTCAGCCCCTGGTACTGCGCAATGCCGTGCTCCACGTGCACCACGTAGTCGCCGATGCCCAGGTCGCGAAAGTCTGAAACAAACGCCGCGGTCTTCGAGCGCTTCGGCTCCGGCCGCGCCGCCACGTCGGCTTCGTCCGAAAGGTCATTCGCTCCGAAGACAATCAGATTCGATTCCGTGAACACCACGCCAGCCGCCAGCGGCGAGCGCACAATCACCGGCACGCGCAGATCGCCCGCCAGGTAGCTGCCTTCGTCGAGCATGGTTTCGCCGGGCCGCGGCGCGCGGCTGCCCAGCCGGTAGGGAACCTCGTAGTCGCGCAGCACCGTTGCCAACCGTTCCACGTCGCCCTGGTGCGGCGCGGCCAGCACGATGCGCGTCTCCGCCTTCATCAGGTTTTTCAGTTGCTCGGTGAGCGCGGGAATCGATCCGTGGAAGCGCAACGTGGGCCGCGTCGGCAACTCGATCTCGCCCAGCGTTGCGTCCTCCTCCAGCACGTCCACCGCGCCCAGCTGATCCAGATCGAGGCCCATATGCGCATCGAGGGCGGCCCGCAGGACTTCCGGCCGCAGATAAATGTCCTCCGGCCGCACCAGCGAGCCGATTCCCGAACGCTCGTGCCGCTGCTCCACCTTGTTCCACCAGCGGTCGATCTGGTTGCGCACCATCGCCGGCTCATCCACAATCAGTGCGCTGCGCGGCACGAGCCCAAGCAGCGACTGCTCCGCACCTGCGACCGGTGTGAAAAATTCCCACCCCGGAAACACGCTCACGCCTCCGGCCACGGCGGCTTCCACCGCCATCTCTTCATCGTCGGTCTCGACGCGCTGCCGGCTCAGCCTTGCATTCACCGCGGCCAGCAACGGCTCCGTCACCGGCGCCTCGGTCAACGGCTGCAGTTGCGTCTCATCCAATCCCGATTGCGAGCGCTGCGTCTCCGGATCGAATTTGCGGATGGTCTCAATCTCGTCGCCAAAGAACTCGATGCGCACGGGCCGGTCTGATTCCGGCGAGTACACGTCCAGAATTCCGCCGCGCCGCGTGAACTGGCCGGGCATTTCGACGATATCCATTTGCGTGTAGCCAACGCTCGCCAGGTGGGTGGTGAGCGTTTCAATGTCGACCTCTTCGCCGCGCTTGAGCGTCACCGCCAGGCCCGCATAATACTCGAGGTTGAAGAGCTTCAACGCCGCCGACTCGATGGGCGCGATCAACATATCGACGGCCCCGGTCGACAGCTTCCACAACGCCGCCGCGCGCTGCTCCTGCACGTCGGGGTGCGGCGAGAGATTTTCAAAAGGAAGCACATCGTGCGCGGGAAAGCGCACCACGCGCGCCGGATCCACGGCGCCTGTGAGCTCGCACCCCGCCTTGAGCAGTGGCTCCAGCGCCTCGGCGGCCTTGTTGTCGGCCACAATCACGATCATCGGTTGCTTGGCGGCCTGCGCCATCAGCGGCAGGTAGAGCGCTCGCGCTGTAGAGGTCAATCCGGACACACGCCCCCGGCCCGCACCCAGGCTCAGGTGCCTGCGAACGCGTTCAAATCCCGGGGCATGCTCCAGCTCCGCGAACATTTCGCGGACGAACGGGAGGATCATCTGACTTCAGTTTATCAGTGGAGGGTTGATGCAATGGTTGCGCAAAGGCGACTGCGATGGCATCAGATGTGACATGCGTGAGGTTCGAGGCTCTCGCCATTTTCGAGCTTGACGAGCCACGCATCAGCTTCCTCAGCGGTCAGGTGCAGGCCAGTGGCCCGATAGTGGTTCCACGCCGCGAGCGCAGCCTGACGAAGTTGATCGCGGATCGCTTGTCGCTGAAAAGCATCGTGCATGGGCAGAAGCCTCAGTCGATGCGCGGCGTGCCCCGGCGCAGCACCAGTCCGGTTAGACCAAAAAAGCCGATCAGCGCCAACGCGATGACGAAATAAAACGCCATGGGGTGCAGCCAGCCAGGCGAATAAGTCAGGTCCTGCCCCACCCACAGCAGCAGGATGGTGGCCATGACCGCAAATTGGCCGGCAATCACCAGAAACGTGTGTCCCAGGGCGCGCCGCTCGTCCAGCGCCTCCACCTGGTCGGGAGTCAGATTGCGCTCTTCCAGGGGAAGAAGGGAATTTGCCATGGAGTTTTCTCCTTACAGGACTTGACCGGACTTGACTCGCTCCAGGACCTCCGGGTCCGGCGTTCCTATCTACAATTCAATCACACACCTCCCACGCAGCGCCACCGCCCGGAGTCTTCGTCGCACCGGCCACGGCGGCACCCTCAATTTCGATTCCGAGACTTGGGACGGCTCACAATTATTGCGGCGGATACCCGACCGATTGCGCGTACAGCACCACGTGATCGGCGCCCAGTCCGAGCTTCGCAGCCACGTCCTGCGCATGCACGGTGTAGAACCACGCATTCAGCCCGTCCGACGACGCGAACAGATACACATTCTGTGCGATGAACCCGCAATCCACCTGCGCGAAATCGTCCTTGGCCGGGGCCACGTACACAATCGTTACCGCGGCATGGGCTGCGGGCGCTGGGCTAATGACGCCGCGCAGGTCGCCTGCGACCACCGGGCGCAGCAGATTCTGCTCCGCGTCGTAGAGATACACGCCATCGGCCACCACCACGTCGAGTTGAATGTCCTGCGTGTTGCGCCCCGAGGGCGCTGTCCTGCCCAATCCCGGCATCACTGCGCGCGGGCGGTTGACGCCGAATGCCGCCCACAGTAAATCCGAAAGCGTCTGCAAAGGCAGCGGCTTATCCAGGAACGCACGCGTCGTCTTGCGCGCGTTCAACGCCTGCATCAGCGGCATGCTGCCGGTCATAGCTGGTTTGGGAAGCTGGATGGGCTGCAATTCCGCAGCCAGCACCGGCGCGCTCGAGCGATCGAGACCGGCCCAGAACATCGCGCCGGCCGTCAGGACAACGAATCCAAGCACGAGGGCCGCGGACCGCACCACAAAACGTGACGAAATGCGCATGGTTTCACCTCGAAGGATCAGGATAAGCACGCCCGCCTCCTGAGGTGTGCGAAGTTGAGGGGAAGAAAAACGCTGTGCGCCGGTGTCCTGAATCCGGAATTCGTTCAACGATCACCGGTCATCCTGAGCGGAGTTTGCCGCGTCTTGTGCGGCAAACGCAGTCGAAGGACCTGCATTTGTTTTTCAACGAACTTCAGACTCTTCACTCCAGAATCGCTCCACACTCTACGCGCATGCGAGCGTTCCGCGCAAGGGAACGGCGGTAGAAGGCGCGGGTGCGGCTCAATCCACCAGAAACGCCAGCGACTGCAGCGTCGTAATCTCGAACGGCTTGCGGCAGCGCATGTTGGCGCATTGCAGCTTGTCGTCGCGCCGCACCATATAGGATTGCGCCTTGGCGAAACGGGCGCGGTCGCGCTCGTCGGCGCCGCGCGGAATCTGCTGGCGCTTGCGCCGCACGATCCACGTCACTTTGTATTCGGCCGCCTGCCCGCACTTGGGACAGCTCAGGCTGTGCGTGCGCTGCTCGGTCGTTTCGTTGAAGAATTCGCGCTCATCCATTTGCGTTTCGCCCTCCGCTTCGCCAACCCGCAGCTAGTACTGAGACCGCGTGACTTTGTAACGGCCGAAGCGTAGCGCCGGTCTCCAGACCCGCACCGATCCGACAGCAATTACGAAATTACGAGATCAGAGCGCTCGCTGCACGGGCCCCGGACTCGACTCCGGCACTTCCGCTCGTGGCCAATCTATTCCATACTCGTTCTTGCCATGGCGAAACGCAAGCCAGCCCGTTTTTCGGCCGCAAAAGCCGTCAAGGCCAACGCCCGCGAGCGCGTGGGCCAGCCCAAACCCTCGCGCGTGCTGCCCGGCGCGCCGCGCACCGGCCGCCAGGCCAAGCACAAGCCCAAACTCGAAGATTTGCTCCGCGAAGAGGGTTAGCCGGCGCCGCCCGTTCTCAAATAACGCTTGCCCTCTCAGCCGAGTTGCTGATAGCTGTTAGCTGAGAGCTGACATCTGACACGTGAAACCTGAAACCTGAAACCTGAAACCTAGGAGTTGTCTCTATGGCAAAAGCAGTCGGCATCGGCGGCATCTTCCTCAAGGCGCGCGACCCGAAGGCGCTCGCCCAGTGGTATCGAACGCACTTCGGCATCCCGGACCAGGGCGGCGGATCGCTGGGCTTCGACGGTCCCGAATCCACGGGCATGACCGTCTTCGCGCATTTCCCGCTGGATACGGCCTACTTCGGAGAAGGCGCGCAACAGGCAATGGTGAACTTCCGGGTCGACGATCTCGACGCTCTTCTCGCCCAGTTGGCCGAAGCGGGCGTGCGCATCGACCCCAAGCGCGACGACCACGAATACGGCAAATTCGCATGGATCTGGGACCCCGAAGGCAACCGCGTCGAGTTGTGGCAACCGTAGGCGCCGGAGTGATTGGCAAGCGGAACCCACATCGTTGGCGGCGGGCTCTGTAAGACACGTAAGACGGCGCAAGACGCGGCCCGAAATCCGTGTCTTACGCCGTCCTACGCGTGTCAACCACGCGTCTTACGGCCGTAAGACACCGTCCGGCCCCAGCTCCCCCGGTCCCTGTCGGGTTGGTTGCTTCCTGCCTTTCCGCACCCTCCACCCGCGCAAAGATCACCACATGCAGATATGCGTCGTTTAGCTGATACGGTTCAACTTACTTGCGAGCTGGCGACGTCGCGTTGAGTACACTTACCAGCGGCTCGGCTGTTGGCACAACCGGCTGGACGCCGGTCACAATCTCTTTGGCGCCCATTTCCTTGCCATACAGCTTCTTATTGGCGTCATTATCCACGCTCATCGACGCACCTTCAAGGGACACGCCCGCAAACAGCCCCTTGGACCGGGAATAGGTCAGAATGTCGGACGAGCGCATATCCGTAGCGTTGTAACCGGTTGCTTGTGCGCCCGTCGGGCCAGCGGCCGCCGCTGCATCGGCGCCGAGTTTCATCTTGCCGCTCAGAATCGCATCGACACCCGCGTTGTGCATCACCACCAGCACAAAATCAGTCTCTGTGGCGCCGAGCTGGAGACCAAGGCTGCCCGTATCCAGCGCATACATCACCGGCGCGCCCCAGGCCCCATCCATCTTGGCGCCCATTCGGCACACGAGCACGCCGCGCCCGTAGCTACCGCCGAGGAAACCAATCGCAACTTTCTTGACGCTCGGGAAGACAACGACGCACATGGCCTGGTTCAGTACACTCGCCGGGAGGCCGTTGTCTCCCTGGAGTAGCTCCTTCATCACCGTGGCGGAATTTGCTAAACGGTCATCTTCTTTTTTCTGCGCAAGCAGGGGAAGGGCTACTACTAAAAAGAGCCCGAGGACGATGGTAAGTTTGGTTTTCATCGATTACTCCTTTCCGCTGGCCAGCGATTATACGCCCCAGAGCACAAGGAATAGGCCAATAATCGCAGTGCCGGAGCAGCGAGAACTCGGCCTGGAGGAGAGCGCCATTGATCTCGTCCAATCCCGACGACGCCCCCTACGGCAAATTCGCGTGGATCTTGGATCGCGAAGGCAACCGCGTCGAGCTGTGGCAGCCGCCGACAGCTAGGTGATCCGGGCAAGGGGCAGCGAAAGCCCTGGCGGCGGGGCCGTGGTTGACAGTAAGACGCGCCGTTTGCTTGGGTCGGCGCTTTCTCGCGGCTGCTGCCCTTGAGTCGTATGGCCCGGGGCGGCCGGTTCTGGGCTGTTTTGGCGGGGATTTTGGGGTTATTCCATTGATTATAAATAGCTTGTGCGCGATTTCTCGTATACCATACCGGGGTATAGGTGGTGATTTTTTCTTTATTTATTTTCTTCCGCCGGGATGGATTTGGGCGGGCGGCCGAGACGCTTGGGCTCAGAGAGCTGATGTCTGCCCTCTTGACGAGCCGCGGCCAGCGCCACCTTGGCGGTGGCGAGGAGGCTTTCGGCTTGGAAGCTGAAGATCACCTCGGACACCTGCGCAAAGCTGACGCAGGCGATGTAGTCGCGGACGTTTTCGAATCCGGCGAGGGGAGGCATGCTGCGGAGATAGGCGGATCTGGCTTGCAGCCTGGCGTCGCCGTCGTCCTCGCCCTCGGCAGTCGCTTTGTCGAGGGCGTGATTCCAGGCGTTGATACAGCGCAGGACGGCGGGGTGTTCCGAAGCGCGGTCGTTGGGTTCTTCTTCTGTCTCTTCCTCTTCTGACTCTTCCTCTTCAGACTCTTCCTCTTCAGACTCTTCCTCTTCTGACTCTTCCTCTTCGGTTGATGATTCCTGGGACTCCTCGGTTTCTTCGGGTGTGAGTTCCTCGGGTTCCGGGGTTTCCCCGGTCGCGAGTTCCTGAGATTCGGCCATTGCAAGCTCCTATGCTTTGAGCTTAGCGAAATCGATGAATCAATCTGCAGGGTGCGTTCAAAAATAACGTGTGTGGAATCAGATGGATGGGGATGATTGCGGTCGGGATGGACTTGACAGCGGCGTGAATGGTGAAAGGAGTGAAAGGAGTGAGGGAGTAAAAAGTGGGCCGTGAGCGAGTTCGTAGCCGGTGGATGCCGACGTTCGTGGTTAGTGGCCGCAAGGGCGTTTAGTGGGACCTAAGTTGTGCTCCCGTTCTCGGCGACCTCCCAGTCGTCGGCAATCAGGTCCGCAACGAGCAGAATGACCGGGAGCCTCTTTTGGCCGACGATAATCTGCGACTCGATTCCTGATAGCAGAGCTGTGAATTGGCAGGCCAGTAGCGCAGTGGTCTCAATTCTCTGCATCTCTTCCGCGCTGACCTTCGTTTTTGAATTCGCGTCGTGAGCGAATTCGTGCCTCAGAGAAAAGACTCGATCCAGATCGCGCTGCCAACTCGAAGGAAGCTTCAGATTAGCTGGTCCGGTCCGCCGTGCAGACGGAACCTCGCAAGCCAGCTCAAATTGATCGAGGACGTCGAAGAACGGGGTCGAAAAGAAGATTGAAACGTTTTGGTTAATAGCTTCAGCATTTTGAAATGAGGCGGAGGCTGCGAACTCCTCGGCAGAGGCACCTTCTGCTAGGAACCGTGGCAGGCGGCTTACGCCATCCCTCCGATTGCTTTCGTTCAATGCTCGCGGCAGTAGGGCTGGATTGCGCTTAAGCAAGTGGAAATAGAGATCTCTGAAGAACGTCTCGACGCACGCAGCAATTCCGATGACGTAGGCCCGCATGGCTGCTTGAAGTATTTCTTCCTTGCCATGGGTTGGAGGCAAGAACGTGTGCATCAGGCGGGCTGGGGCGCTATAGTTGACGAAAAAGCCCAACAGGAACTCTTGCGGATCGCCGCGATGGAGCTCCCGCTGCTTGAGAATATCCGCTCTCTTCATAGCTGCCATGTTAACCGCGTGATGCTTGGTCTGGTTAGCGGGACCAGCGTTTGCCGGAGGTACTATCGTGTCGGCTGTGGCTTCAGTATCTCCCCGGTCTCCAACTGCGAGGGGCCGGGGCGACCCGCCTAGTCCGGGTCTGGGTTTGCGCTTTCATCCGCAGCTTCGCTGCCTGTGGCGGAGCCTTCCAGCTTAGTCCTGGCGGACCGCGCGAGACGCCGTCGTTCCCGCCAAGACATCTGATGGATGAGCTTCATATATGCAAATGTTTCATAAAGCTTAGCCATCGCCCCCTCGGGAGTCTCCTGCTTGTTCCGAACAAGGTCGCGGAGCCGAATAATTAGCTGGCACTGCAACCTCAGCAGGGTGAGTTTCGTGTTGATGTAGAACAGATCGCGGTTCTTCTCCCAGTAGTAGTCGAAGCCGGGAATCTCGACGCCGAGCCAAAATTTCCACGCTTCCAGCTTTCCGTCGTGAACCCTCATGGCCGTTTCAGAGAGCGTAGCGGTGTCCCAAATAATCGCGCTCCTGAGCTTCCTCGCGTCGATGCGGTTCTGCAACATAGTGCGAACGGGGTCGGCGATTAAGCCGGTGAACATGCCAATAACAGCCGAGGCGAGAATCTTTATCCAATCATGGTCAGCCATTCGGTTCATCCCTGCTTAGCGATCGATTCCGGTTCAGCCAGCGTAGCCGCCAACTCCCTCGCCGTCAGAGGGAATGCAATTGGTCTAAAATTTACATCCCAAAAATACCGTGTGGCCTTTCGCATATCCTCGATGAAGCGTTCGAGGCCCTTGCGAGAATAGATGTCCAGACCTTTGTAAATCGGCTTGTATGAGCGCAGGTTTTCTGGAAAATACGCATGAGCCAGACCGTTACGTATGGCGTTGAGTGTTTCAATGTCTGCGGCGATGGATTTCGGCAGTGTCTGGATGCTTTTGACTAGCCTCAGTTTTTCGCTGAGGCTCAAGACCTCAAGGATGTAGTAGTTGAATGTTCGGAATTTCTTCGTTCTCCAGAGCTTAGGGAAGTCCTTCTTCGTACCAAAGAAGAAGTGACAAATCACTGAACCCAGCAGCTCATCGACGTAGGTGTATTCCCAAACTACCTTACTGAGCACGAATTGACGAATCATTAGCTCAAGGCGAGCGGTTCGGTCTTCGTAAGGGTAATCGCAGATGTTCTCATGATCGAGGACACAGAGTTCAGCAATATCCTTAACCTCGGCAACCAAACGTTGCTGTTTCTCGGTGAGTTTGGAAGTCTTTTTATTCAGCACGGTTCGCTCACTTGTGAGGTATCTGAATTGCTGTTCGGCGGTTGGCCGGCATCTGAAAAGCCATGAAGTCCACTACCAACTGAGGATGCCCGGGGCTCGCTTTTGAGAACTGGAAACGCGAAGGTTTTCGTCGAGAAGAATATTACTCCCCGGAAGTCGGCATGGCGGCGGGAATTCTGCGCTCTGCTGCCGGGCTGGGGTCCGAGGGTGCTCCCGGGCTTAGTGCTGCACGCTGTACGGTCCCGGCAACAGCGGCGTCGCGGACGCTTGCTCGGTCGCGGGATTCGATGCCACTTCCGTCCGCTTGGAGTAGATCCGGAACTCGACCACCATGTTGAGCAGGACGGGAACCGGCTTGCCGTCCTTGACGGCCGGCTCGAAGGTGGCCTTGCGGATGGAATCGACGGCGCTCTCGTCGAGCCCGAAGCCGATGGGCCGCGCCACCGCGATTTCGACCGGCTTGCCGTCGGCGCCGACCACCACGTGATACTCCGAGATGCCGGCCACGCCGTAGTCCTGCGCAAACTGGTTCGACCCGGGCTCGAAGGTGGACTTGAGCCGCGCCCTTTTGTCGACCATGTTTTGCCGCAGCACGTTGGAATCCGCGGGCTGGTAATCGCCCTTGGCCGCGACGGCATCGTAGTAGAGCTTCCAGCAGCCCGGCATCGACGCCATCATGCGCTCGTCAAATCCCTGCGCAAACACGTTGCCGAGCGCTTCATCGAGAACCTTGTTGGCGTGCGCCGGAGACAGCGTAGTGGTCACGCTCTTGGCGTCGGCGGGCCGCTCAGCCTCGGGCGCAGCAGCGATCTCCATCTGCGCCTCCTGGGCATCGGTCGTTTCCGCATTGATCGTGGGATTGAGCGCTGGTGCGGCAGTCGGAGCCGTCGCAGCGAGAGCCGGTTTTGCGGCCCGCTGCGACTCTCTCCCCTTGCCCTTTTCCTGCTTCGGTTTGACTACGAGCTCGCGATCGATCGTGATCCGCACCTCTTTTTTCTTAGGTGTGATGTTCACGCGATCCACGGCTGTGGTGGGATCCTCGGACGGTAGCGCGCCCAGAAAATGCAGCCCGTAACGCGCTCCCTCGAGTTCCACCTTGTGCTTGAGCAGACGCACCTTTTCGATGCGGATTCCGGCGAGCGTATACGACCCCTGCGGCGAGTGCCCGATGAGCACGCCGTGCTCGTTGAAGGTGAGCGTGTTGTCGAGGTAGCCGCCGCGCAGAAAGAGATCTTTGCCCTCGAACTGCTTTCTGAGCTCGTCTTCCGTGATGCTCCCAGGTTCCGGCGCCTGGCCTACACTGCTGGACGCGGCCGCGGGAGCCGCTTGCTGCGCTCTCACGTTTACCGCGGTCAGCGCCAGCAACAGCGCCGATGCGCCGCAGATCAATAACGCATGGCGCCGAAATACACCGGGCAGAAACACGTTGAACGGGGCCGCAGGCGCAGCAAAAGACAAGACACGGGAACGAGTCATGGGCAGAAGCATGGAAGCCTTCGAACGCCACTTTAGCAGGGATTCAGACCCTGCCTCCGTGAGAAAAAAACCTTTGGTAACCCCCGCGCGGGTCGTTTCCCATTTCAATCCTTGAGACCAATTTGGCGCTTGACGGCATTTTCAGAGTTACTGTGCCCCTGTGGCGTCATTCGGAGGTCGGCGCTCCCTGTTGCTCCCACCCCAAGAAACAAAGATCGTTTCTTGGGGACCCCGGATTGTTCGCGCCGACCGGGCATCGAAGCTTCGAGAACCATCAACTCTGAAAATGCGATAGCCGCCACAAAATCCGCCGGAAGAGGCCCAGAATCCGCCGTGCGTCTCGCCGCTCGAGCTTGAGCCGGCGCAGCAGCAGGTGCAAATCATGAGAATTCGCCTTCTGCATGGCCGCGGGGGAGTAGTTTGCGGCCAGCATGGTCTCTGCGACGACTCCGGCCAGCAATTCGAGATCGCCTGCGCAAGCGGGGTCGCGCGATGAAGCGGGAGAGGCCCCGACTGCATGGTTTCCCAGCTTAGCCGTCCGCCGGTTGGCGGACGCCGAAGCTCCACCCCACGGACGAGGACCTGTCCGTAGGGGCCCCGGGGGTGGGGCACCCGTTTCCGTGTTGGGCTGGGGTGGAAGCGGGTGAAATGCGCGAGCCAGCTCATACAGGCAAACAGCAACGGCCTGGCCCAGGTTCATCGAGGGCTGGCGAGGATCGGTAGGAATCTCCACGAGCATGTGGCAGAGAGCGAGATCTTCACGGGTGAGCCCGCGCTTCTCCGGCCCGAAGACCAGCGCCACGCGACCGCCGCGTTCGAGTTCGACGCCGACAAGCGGTGCCAACTCCGGAAGCGGAATCACGGTCTGCTCAGGCCTGCGATGCTCGAGCGTTCCCGTGCCAATCACCAGCGTGCAATCGGCAACGGCCTCCGCCACGCGCCGCGTGAGATTTGCGTTTTGGAGCAGGTCTGAGGCGCCGACGGCGGACTTTGCTTCGCGCCAGTGTTCCTCATAGGGCGCCACCACGGCCAGGCGCTGGAAGCCGAAGTTGGCCATGGCCCGCGCCGCCGCTCCTATATTGAGGGGATTGCGCGGCGAGACGAGGACGACTTCGATGCGGTCGCGTTGGAGTTCAGTAAGCAAGCCATGATTGTAGTCGAGAATTGCAGCCGTCCGAATGCACCGGCGCTCCACCCAACACGCGCGTTCCATCTCCGTTGAGGTGCAGCTGTACCCCGCTCGCTGGCAACTCCGAGCGGAATGTTCTAGCCTGAAACGTGCTCTTTTCCAGCTCAGCCGCGGATGCCCTCAACGAGCTCAGCCAGGCGCCCATGGTGCGCTTCTCGCTGCTGGCGCTCAGTTCCATCTTTTTCCTCGTCGATCCCTTCGCCGCCATTCCGTCGTTTCTGGCCATCACCAAGAGCGCCGATGCCGTGCGCCGCAAGCGCATGGCGCGCAAGGGCGCGCTCACCTGCTTCATCGTGCTCACCAGCTTCGCCATCGCCGGCCAACTCATCTTCCGGATGTTCGGCATCACATTGCCGGCATTTGAAATCGCCGGCGGACTGATTCTGCTGCTCATCGGTTTGGACATGCTGGAAGCCCGCCGCTCGCCCACGCAGGAGACTCACGGTGACACCGAAGAGGCCACGACGAAAGAGGACGCCGGCATTGTGCCGCTGGGCATTCCCATGCTGGCCGGCCCCGGCGCCATTTCGTCGGTCATGGTGCTGGTGGGCCAGGTGCCCACGCTCTGGCACTGGGAGATGGCCGCGATCCTCGGCTCCATCACCATCACGGCCGTCGTCACCTATTTTGTGCTGGCTGCGGCCAGCCGGGTACGCCAGGTGATGGGCGAAACCGGCATCCGCATCCTGGTGCGCATCATGGGCCTGCTGCTGGTGGCCCTGGCGATGCAGTATTTCGTGAATGGAATCACGGACCTGGGATTGATTCCGAGGCGCTAGCGCGCCAGGTGTCAGGTTTCAGGCGCCAAGTGTCAGTTTTCAGCGCGGACAACTCCAAGACCAGAACGGTACGGAGTACTTTCCCACAGAAAGGAGGTGCTCTCCACAGGCGCTGCGCTTGCTTCTAACCCCTTGAAATTGCTATTCTTGCTGAGTTCGAAAGGGCGGGCTCTGGTGGAGCGCCATCATTTGCATCCAAGAGTGGCCTGTGCTACTCTAATTGGGTAGTAGTGCAGTAGTGGAGCCTCCCGGTGGCCGCGTGGCCTGCCCGTTTGAGGGAAGTGGGAAGCTGGTTCGTTGGGTCGGTCGAGGCTGGTTGAAGCCTTTCGAAGCCCCTGTAGGGAATCCCTAGAGAGAACCCATTGCATGACCCGGGAGTTGATCTCCCGCGAGCCCTAGTGGCTCGAGCGCATTCTGCTGGTTGATATTTGATATTTTGCGCAGCGCGAATGGGTTATCGAGGTTGGTTCGGGACGAGTTTGAGCTTGACCTGTAACCGGCATTTTGATAACGTTGGAAGGTTCGCGCCAAAACGCCGTAGCCCGTTGTGCAAGCACGGAAAATCAGCGTTGCGCATCAAGTTCGAGGACAGCCGGACCAAAAGTCCGGACCTCGATCCCAGGGGTCTCGCTCAGGCGAATCGCCCTCAAGGATCTTTGACAAATTGGTTGAACGTGCCAGTCGTGAGATGCGATCAGGTTTGGCTTGATCATCTCACAAGGTAAGGTGCCCCGCTCCTTTCGAGAGAAAGTTGCGTGGGCACGGTCGCCCCAAACCGACCTCCGTCGGGATGGGGAGACATCAGGCTTCAAACGAGAGTTTGATCCTGGCTCAGAATCAACGCTGGCGGCGTGCCTAACACATGCAAGTCGAACGAGAAAGTGGTAGCAATACCATGAGTAAAGTGGCGCACG
>JBEKAS010000093.1:0-22556 GCA_050015795.1 Occallatibacter sp.
CGCCGGCAGCGCGCATCACCCGGTAAGTATTGCCATACTGCCGCCGCAGGTCCTGGACCACGGCCTCAAGGACGCTTACGTCGTCGTCAATTGCCAGGAGGATCGGCCTCGCCATAGGTAGAGTTTACGGCGGTTCTCCAATCTCCGTGCAGTTTTGAGAGGGGTGCAAGGTGCCGTTTTTTTCCACACCGGGCCGGAAAGCGCCACTTAGCGGCCGGAGCTCCGCTCTACGCCAATTGGAGAACCGCTGTCGAGCCTTGGAGTCCATTTTTAGTTAATGGTTTCTATGGCCCCAGTACAAGGATTTGATGACTCAGGAAGCCAACAAGCTGTAAGCTCGGATAGATGCGCCCCGGGAGCCATGCGTCTGCGATGATGCCGAGGGTAGCCGAGTAAGATGATTCGGCAGGCAATGTGCGAAGAATGGACATTGCCAAGAGCCGTTGTCTTTCCGCCGATAGGGACGATCGGATGAAGGCAGCTGACGCCGAAGTTGAATGGATGCCGGATTTTTTGAGTTGCCGGGTTTGAATTGCCAAGTTCTTCCCGAGAGGGGTAAGGCAGTCAGGGCTAATACGATGAACAAGATCATCCTGGCCGATTCGCAAGCGATCTTCCGCGCCGGGACCGCCAAGGTTCTGGCCATGGACGAGGACATGCGCATTATTGCGCAATCGTTGTGGTGTTTGCGGCCTCGCTGCAGCCGGATTTCGCGCGGCTCTCCATGCTGCTTGAGACCACGGGAAGCCGCGGCGTTGTGGTGGTGGAAAACAACGAAAACGCGGCAAGCTATCTACAACAGGGATTTCGCGGCGTGGTGTTTCGCAACGTGACGGGGACGGCGCTGGTGGAGTGCGTGCGTCGCGTAGCCGGCGGCGATACCTGGCAGCCCACGCAGACCGCGCAGCCGGAGTCGCCCGAAGAGGATTTGGTGGGAGCGCGCGTGCGCGACCGCTTGACCCCCAAGGAAATGCGCATCGTGGCCCTCATTGTGCAGGGATGCAAGAACCGCGAGATTGCGCAACGCCTGAAGACCACCGAACAGGTGATCAAGAATTATCTGCGGTCGATTTACGACAAGACCGGCGTGGGCGACCGGCTAGAACTGGCGTTGTTCACCATTCATCACCGGGTGCTGGCAAGGGCCGCGGCCGAAGCCGGCAGCAAGATGGAAACCGAGGCGCGGAACTCGCCGGGGGCCGTGGCGTAGGGTCTCCCAGAAAACTCCCCTTCCCGCCGAATCTCAAGTTGCATGAAGCAGGCTGGCCAATAGAATCAGCAGCACGATCAGGCTGACGACGGTGTAGAGCCGGTCGCGCTCCAGAGCAAATCCTGCAATCGCCAAACCCACGCGCGCCACCGGCGTGGCGATGAGGATCAGCAGTCCGAATTGGATGATTCCCAGGCTCTCAAAGTGAGCGGCCGAGCGCACGATGCCGGGGAACGTGCAGAAGCCGGGCCCGCCGGGGACAAAATTGCGATAATCCACGCGGTCGGCGTGGTGCTGGACGAGATAGGCCCCGGCGCCAATCGTCACCACGGCAGCAGCCAGCAGGACGCCAACTTGCAAAAGCCGGCTGATGATGGTTTCGAGACGCCGGTCATCCATGGCCATTACACCTTCCCCAGAATGCCGTTGACGATCATTTCGGCAGCGAGAATCAGGATCACGGCGCCAAAGATGAAGCGCAGGGTTCGCGTGCGCGCATGAACCAGCACTTTGGCTCCCACCAGGGCCCCGGCGAGCACCCCGAGCATTACCGGCATGGCCACGCGCGGGTCGATGTACCCATGGACGAGATAAAGGCCGGCGCTGGCCGCGGCGGTGACGCCGATCATGAAGTTGCTGGTGGTAGTGGAAACCTTGAATGGAATGCGCATGACGCGGTCCATGGCGATGACTTTGACAGCGCCGGAGCCGATGCCGAGCAAGCCGGAAAGCACGCCCGCGGCGAACATGATGCTAAAGCCGGTGCGAACATTTCTTGCTCCGTATTTCTGGCGTCCGACGCCGGCAGGATATTCGCCGTTAAGCCGCAATCGCGTGGCAAGAGCATCCGGCGCCACGGGAGATCCGGTTTCGGGGGCGGCATTGAACAGCGCCTGATACGCGGCCTGCACGAGGACCAGGCCGAAGACAATGGCAAGAGCATGCGTGCCGATGCGCCCCACGAGAATCGCGCCGGCCACTGCGCCAAGCGTGGTGGCAATCTCAAGAAACATGCCGATGCGGATGTTGGAAAAACCCTCGCGCACGTAGGCTGCCGCGGCGCCCGATGAAGTGGCGATGACGGAAACCAGCGAGGCGCCGATGGCATATTTCATGTCGACGCCGAGGGCCAGGGTGAGAGCGGGCACGACCACGACTCCGCCACCGAGGCCGGTGAGCGCACCGAGAAAGCCCGCGAGCGCGGAGAGCGCCCAAACCACGACGGTGAATTCGAGGGCCGTCATCGAGTCAATCCGGGCTCCTTGCGCAATCGGGCAGTGCAGGCAGATTCTTAAGCGTCGGCGGCAACGTGAAATCCTGCTTCAATTCCCAGCCGGTTCATGAAACGGAGTCCGAAAGTTTTTCCGCAACGCTCTTGGCCTGCGTAAACAGGTGAAGATAATCCTGGCCGCCGGCCTTGGAGTCGGTCCCGCTCATATTGAATCCGCCGAAGGGATGCGCGCCCACCATGGCGCCCGTGCACTTGCGATTGAAATAGAGATTGCCGACGTGGAAGGCGCTTCGTGCGGCCGCCTTTTTCGCCGGATCGTTGGTGTAAAGAGATCCCGTGAGGCCATATTCGGTGTTGTTGGCCACGCGCAGCCCTTCTTCAAAACTGGCAACCTTAATGACGGCCAGCACAGGTCCGAAGATCTCTTCCTGCGCAAGCGCTGCGTTGGGCGCGACATCGGCGAAGATGGTCGGCTCCAGGAAGTATCCGCCGTCGCTGGTCTCCGGTGCGTTGCCGCCTGCAATCAGCCTGCCTTCCTTTTTACCGGTCTCGATAGAACCCAGCATGGAGTTGAGCGCGGCCTGGTTGATGACGGGTCCAAGATCGGGATCGGTCACGGGATCGCCGACGGTGAGCGTGGCCACGCGCTCGCGCAGACGCTCGACAAAAACGTCGTAAAGGGGCGCTTCAACGATGGCGCGGGAACAGGCCGAGCATTTCTGGCCGCTGAACCCAAAGGCCGATGCAACCACACCCTGGACAGCGGCATCGAGGTCGGCGTCTTCGGCGACGAGGATGGAATCCTTGCCGCCCATTTCCAGAATTGTCCGCTTGATCCAGATCTGCCCAGGCTGCGGTTGCGCGGCACGCAAGTGAATTTCCAGGCCGACGGGCCGCGAGCCGGTGAAAGCGATGAAACGAGTCCGGGGGTGCTCGACGATAGCGTTTCCAAAAAACGCGCCGGAGCCGGGGCAGAAGTTGACCACGCCGTCGGGCATGCCTGCCTCTTCAAGGACCTCGACGAAACGCGCGGCGATGGTGGGCGCGTCGCTCGACGGCTTGAGAATGACCGAGTTGCCGGTGACGATGGAGGCGGCCGTCATCCCGGCCATGATGGCGAAGGGAAAGTTCCAGGGCGGAATGACCGCACCCACGCCGAGCGGGATGTAGAAGAGCTCGTTGCGCTCGCCGGGATATTGAATGGGCGTGGTGGTGGCGGCAAGGCGCAGCGCTTCGCGCGCGTAGAACTCAAGGAAGTCGATGGTTTCGCCCACATCGGCGTCGGCTTCGGCCCAGTTCTTGCCGACTTCATAGGTGAGCCAGGCCATGAACTCGAACTTGCGCTTGCGAATAATCTCCGCGGCGTTGAGCAGCAAGGAGGCGCGGTCGTCGACTGGAACCTTGCTCCAGGAATCGAAGGCGCGCAACGCGGCAGACATGGCGGCATCCACCTGGGCCGCGCCGGCTTTTTGATGCACGCCGACAATTTGCGCAGGTCGCGCCGGATTGATGGAGCGAATCCGCTCTGCGGTTCTCAGGCGCTTGCCGCCGATGATGAGCGGGTAATCGCTGCCCAGGTGCACGGCCACCTGATCGAGAGCGCGGTGCATGGCGCGCGCATTCTCGGGGTCGTTGAAGTCAGTGAAGGGCTCGTTCGAAAACACGCCTTGGGGCGTGCGCGGCTTAATGGTGGGAGGGACACCTGCGATGGCCATAACCACACCAGTTTACGGCATGAAGACAGGGAACAAGGGACCGAGTAAGCGGCTGGGCCGCGACCAACTGCGGCGGGCGCGGCGGTTGCGGCGAAAGATTTTCTGCTTGACAGGGCGATCCGGCCGAACGTATATCTCAAGGCCTGACGGGTCGGATTCTCCAAAATCCATTCACTGAAACGAGGAGAGAGGTCAATGAGGAGATTTGTGTTTTGTTTGATCGGAACGGCGCTTGTGGCTGTGTGCCTGAGCGCGGGGCTGCCGGCGCGGGCGCAAACGAAGGATGAGCAGGAGATTCGCGCGCTGGAGGATCGTTTTGCGGCAGCCTTCAACGCCAAGGACCTGGACGCGATCATGAAGTTTTACGTTCCGGGCAATGAGCTGTTCGTGTTCGACGTGGGCGTTCCGCGGCAGCATGTGGGTTGGGATGATTACAAGAAGGACTGGCAGGATTTTCTGGCCATGTTTTCCGGGCCGATCCAATTCACCATCAGCGACCTGAGCGTTACGGCGGACGGCAAGATCGCGTATGGACACAGCATCCAGCATGTATCGGGGAAGGCAACGGATGGGTCGACGATCGATATGACGGTTCGATTGACCGACGTGTACCGCAAGATCGACGGGAAGTGGCTGATCGTGCAGGAGCACGTGTCGGTGCCGATTGACTTTTCCTCGGGCAAGCCGGTGCCGGACTTGATGTCGAAACCGTAAAAAGCAGGGAACGAGGGAACAAGTAGGCGGCGATCCGCGATCAGCGCAGATCGCTGCTGCGCTTGCGGAAGACGATTTTGAGTTCGCGGCGCCAGTGTTCGGCGAGGGCGATGAGCTCCCACTCGATCTCCGGCGAGAGGTAGCGCAGCACCGCCTCGTTGGCCGGGTGAATGCGCAGTGCAGGCGCGGCGAGAATGAGGCGCGGCGGGAGCGGCGAGAGTTCGATGCCGGGAAAGTAGCCGTTGCGGGCGAAGGCCGAGAGCGGCGCCGTCGTCCCGGCGGCGGGCTGGCGGTCGGCGTTAAGGGCGCGCACTCGCATCCAGTAATCGAGGGCCTGCAAGGGTAGATGCAGGTCCTCGTCGGCTTTCAATTCCAGCACAACGAGGCGCGCGTTGCGGTCGAGCGTGAGCAGATCGATCATGCCGCGATCGCCGATAGAAAGTGCGGGAACCTGGTTGTAGACTAGATCGCCGCGCAGCTCGAGGAGCAGCTCGGCTAGCGCCGTGCGGAGACGCGACTCGAGCCATCGCTCGGGCGCCATGCGGAAGAGCGGATCGGTGTGCGCGCCGTCGGCGTGGCGGCTGAGGAAAAGCCGGCGCAAGAGATCGCGGCAGAGGTCTTCGTTTTCCGGCGTGAGCGGTGTCTCGCTCGGTCCCGCGCCGAAGGTGATTTCGTCTTCGCGCGCGAAGGAGTGGGCCGAGGCACCGTGACGCACGCGGGCGAATTCCAGACCATGCAGCAACAAGCCCACTTCGGCCGCGGAGCGGGGACGGATTTCGACGCGCTCACGCGCGGCATCGGGGACGAGCGCGAGAAGGCGTTTGATACCGGATTGGCAGCGCTCGAGCGCGGCGGCGGGCGAAAAGGCGCGGACCAAATGAGAATCGAAGTTGCCGGTGTCGCGGAAGTCGACAGGCGCGAGTTCTTCACTGTGCTCGTCGAGTGTAAATAAAGAGAAATCTGCGGCGGCGTGGTTGAGCCAGGCCATGCGCTCGGCGGTGGGACGCCATGCGCCGGCGGGAACGACGATTTTGAGGCCGCCGAAGTGGCGGCGCGCGTCGGCGTGCTGGCGGCAGTAGTCGAGCCAGAGAACGCCGAGGGTGAGAACGCCGTCGATGACAGAAGCGGATTCGGCGGCGCCTACGCCAATCACGGCATCGGCCGCGGTTCCCTTGAGCAAACGGCCGCGGACGTAGGCGGGACCGAAGCTGTGCTCGAGATCCATGGCGGTGCGAAGGCCGTCGACTTTGCAGCCGATGAAATGCCGCGTAAGCACGCGCTCGAGCAGGCGTTGGTAGTTGCGGCGCGCGGCGTCGCGGGCGGTGGGAGTGCGGCGGTCGCTGGTGGGGACAAGCTCGAGGAACTGGGGCCTGGCCGCGCCCATGCGTCGCGTGGTGAGGCGCAGAGATTGCGCGCGTTGCTTTACCTCGACGACGGTGCGCACGAGGTTGCGCTCGTCGCTCCAAAGCTGGAGCAGGCAGCGGCCATGGGACTCCGCGACGGAGTAGCGCGCGGTGCGCATGTCGAAGAGGACGCGGCCGTCTTCAAGCACAGCTGCGGTGGGATGGGCGGCGAGGAAGGATTCAATGGTCCCGGCCAGTTGCGCGGGTGAGGCGGTTGCGGCGGGGTCCCCGGCGGCGGATTCTTGCCGCTTGGCCTGGGCATCGGAGTTCCCTGCAGCGGATTTTTGTCGATGCGTGGCGGGGCCGGCGTGCATGGCATTCCCTTACCACGCCATGCGCTGGCGCAGGCCGGTGATGTGCGCGACATGGTGACGCGAATGCCACTCGTAGATTGCGAGCGACGCGGCCAGGTTTTGGCGGCCCATTTCCGGATGGTTGAAGCCGCGCTGGAATTCCTCTTCCGACATGGATTTGAGGAGGGCCACCCAGCGGGCGTGTAGCGCGTCAATGAAGACTAGAGAGCCGTCGATGGGCAGGCGCGAGTCGGGCAGGCGCGCCCACGCGGCCTCGTCGTAGGGCTTGATTGTGGGCCAATCCTCGGTGAGCGCGAGTTTGAAGCGAACCACGGAGTTGGTGTGGCTGTCGGCGAGGTGATGCACCACCTGGCGGACGGTCCAGCCGCCGTCGCGATAGGGGGTGTCGAGCTGAGCTTCACTGAGGCCGGCGACTGCGGCGCGAAGGCGCTCGGGGAGCAGGCGCAGAGTTTCAATGTGCGCGGCGCGAATGCCGGGCATGCTGGCGGCGGGCGGACGGAAACGCCCCACTGGATAGCGAAGATCGTCCTGATCGGTCATGGCAAAACCTTAGCACGCCGCGACGGCAGTGCGAAACGCGATCAGGGAAAAAGACACAAAGGCTGCTGCCCACGCGGAGGGGAGAAGCAGCGCGAAAAGCGACGCTTACGCGTGGTGATGATGGTGGTGATGATGATGGTGGTGATGATGGGACCCAGCAGCGAACGCCGGACTTGCAAACACCATCAAGAGCAGCGCTGTTGCAAGCAGTTTCTTCATGAGACGAATCCTAGCATGCAGAGATTTGCGGGCGAAAGGGCACGGAAGTGGTACGTATCCAGAAGAGCAATGCGGCGGATGCGGGCCTCCGGCCCGTCTGAGAAGAAGGACGCGGCGGCGTACACTGGGGTTACGATGATGCGGCACGAGACTTCCCCAAATTCGAGCCATCGGCGCTACTTTTTTGAGAAATTTGGCATCACGGAGAGGCTACTGGAGCGCTGCCTGGGCGAGGCGTTAAGCGCGGGCGGCGACTACGCGGACCTTTACTTCGAGTCAGTTACGGCCACGGCGCTGGGCGTGGACGAGCAGATTGTGAAATCGGCGAGCCAGGGCACAAGCGCCGGCTGCGGCATCCGCGTGCTCAGCGGGGAGCGGACCGGCTACGCGTATACCGACAACCTGAACCCGGAGCGGCTGCTGCATGCGGCGCGAACCGCGGCACTGATCGCGTCGGGACCGGCGAAGCAGCCGGTGCAGGGATTCACGGAGACACGGACGGCGGATCTCTACCCGGTTCCGCTGGGCGGCTTCGACCTGAATCTGGCGGCGCGGCTGGAGCTGATTCTGCGCGCCGATCGCGCGGCGCGGGCCTACGACAACCGCGTGGTGCAGGTGCGGGCGACTTACAGCGAGGAACTGCGGCGGATTCTCATTGCGGCATCGGATGGGGCGTTCGCCAGCGACACGCAGCCGCTTTGCCGGTTGAATGTGTTTGTGATTGCCAAAGATGGCGCGGTGACGACGAAGGGGTCGGCGGGAGGCGGCGGCAGGTCCGGACTGGAACAATTTGCCGGATCGAAGAGCCCGGAGCACCTGGCGCAGGAGGCGGCGCGCGGCGCGATTCTGCAACTGGGCGCGGTGGCTGCGCCGGCTGGCGAAATGGAAGTGGTGCTGGGGCCGGGCTGGCCGGGAATTCTGCTGCACGAAGCCGTGGGACATGGGCTGGAGGCCGACTTCAACCGCAAGGGGACCTCGGCGTTTACGGGATTGATCGGGCGACCGGTGGCGAGCCCGAAGGTGACGGTCGTAGACAACGGAACCATGGCCGGCAGACGCGGCTCGCTGAACGTGGACGACGAGGGGTCGGCGACGCAGGAGACAGTGCTGATCGAGGGCGGCGTGCTGAAGGGGTATTTATCTGACAAGCTCTCGGCGCGGCTGATGGGCATTGCGAATACGGGATCGGGGCGGAGAGAGAGCTACCAATCGATTCCCATGCCGCGCATGACGAACACCTACATGCTGGCCGGCGACGATGCGCCCGAGGATATTCTGCGCAGCGTGAAGCGCGGACTCTACGCGGTGAACTTCGGCGGCGGGCAGGTGGACATTACGAATGGCAAGTTCGTGTTCTCGGCGTCGGAGGCGTACCTGATCGAGGATGGCAAGGTGACGGCGCCGGTGCGCGATGCCACGCTGATCGGCAACGGGCCTGAGGCGCTGAAGTACGTGTCGATGGTGGGCAATGATCTGAAGCTCGATGAGGGCATCGGGACCTGCGGCAAGGACGGGCAGAGCGTGCCCGTGGGCGTGGGCATGCCGACCATCAAGCTGGACAAGATGACGGTGGGCGGAACGGGGCGGTAATCTTCGCCGCGGGATAGACTAATTCCAAGGGAGGATCGCCATGACATAGGTACGCAACTGCGACCTGGAGTTTGTCATGAGCCGTTCAACCCGTCGCCCTTTTGTGGCGATTACGGGTTTTTCTAGCGCAAAATGGGACAAGCAGATGGCCCACCGCGGCGTCCGCCGCAAACAGAATCTTGCGCTGAAGGCCTGCCTCGATTACGAAAACCTGCTTCTTCCACATTTTCTCGAGTGTCACTGGAACGATACCTATAACTGGGGTCGCGATGGGGCACAATGCTACCGCGGTTCCATGCGCTTCTCGATTGACGAGCGGAGCCGGCGTTACTTCCAAAAGCTGCTGCGCAAATAGTCTGACAGGCGCGAAAAGCAACCGCAGGTCCTTCGACTCCCTTCGTCCGCCGCGACGGACTGCGGTCGATCAGGATGACAACTTCATTTTTGATAGCAACTTTGCTTTGGGTGCATGCGCTGGCGCGCCGCTCTACGTGTGCCGGTTGTACTCCAGCGGGCCGGCCATGATCATGCCGCTCTTCTGGCGGCCGTGGATGTACCAGCAGCACCAGCCGGTTTCATGCGCCTCGTCGCCGGTCGCGACCAGGTCGGTGTAGGCAACCTTGCCGTAAAGGTAGATCTTCTCTTTCCAGTCTTCGACGCGGAGTACCTGTTCGGGGTTCTCGCAGAGCGACTTCACTTCATCGCGCTGGAAGGTTTTGATGGTTGCGGACTCGCTGGGCAGCAGAATAATGGGCGCGGGCGGGGCGCCGGTCGCGTCCCTGAAGACGGGAGCGGGGGGCAACTGCGCCTCGTCCCGGACGATGATCATGCCTTCGGCGAGAGAGACGACGCGGGCCGGCGAACGGCCGCGGTTGGTCGCGACCACCGAAAAACCGTTGAGCACGCCGGGCGTGGGCTTGGTGGATATGAGGATCCAGGGGCGATCGGCTTTGACCTGGTTCTCGGCAAAGAGCATCGCTGCTTTAGCGCTGTCGGCGGCGGCCAGGGCAGCGGTTTCGGCGTAGCGGGTTTGGCGCTCGATCTTGCGCAGCGTGGAGACGGCAAACAGGAGGGCCGGATACGCGAGGATCAGGAGCAGCACTTCAGCAGCCCAGCGGATGCGGTCGGGCAAAGGCCACGGCGCGGGTGCAGGCGCGGGAGTGGCGATGGTGATGTGGGGCTGCTCGTAATCGCACGGGCCGTTGGGACAGGCCGGGTTTGTGGATGGGCCAGAGGTAGAGGTCGGCGCGGTCTCAGCGGGTTGCGTTGCCGAGGGTGTGGCGGGAGCGGGCGTATTGGACTTGCTGGTCAATGCGGGGTGGGCCGGTGTGGCGGGCTTGCCTGCCTGCGCTGCGCACACCGGACACACAAACGCCAAAAAGAGGAGCGCGGCAGCAGTGGCCAGATGCTTCGAGGGCATGGCGTCAATGTAGCACAACAGGGTTGCCGGATTGCGCGATGCTTCCTGGCGGCGCCATTTCCGTCTCACTCCGGGCACCGGTCCAGAATTCCCAAATTGCGCGCCATGCGCAGGGAGATGCACATGGGGATCTTTTCCGCGTTGCCAAGAGTGAGAACGATGTTGGTCCGAAAGAAGAATTTCGTCCTGCCGAACCGGATCTCGTCCCATGGAATGCGCAGCGGCGGGTGGCCGATGCGGAACAGAAACAAGACGGAAGCGTAGAGTGCGTCACTGGCGGCGGTCAGGCGGATCACACTGGAGTAGTGGCCCCAGAAGCGCATATACACGGTGTAGAAGAACGGCCCCGCGCTGCGAATCTCGCCGTACGGCTCCGACTGTTTCTTGAAGCGCCGCGCCAGCGCGAGCCAGCCGGTAAGGAAACTGACGAGGTAGCCGATCGCGCACCAAAAAGCGATGAAAATGATGACAATGATCAGAGTGGCCAGAAAATTGTCGAACGTGCTGTTTTGCATCTTGCACCTCTTGCATATTTCACGCGGCTGATTCAATGCCGCCCACTAACATGGATGAGCCGCGTTACACACCCACGGGAAACGGCTTGGGGCTCGACTCGTCCGTGTCGACGCCGGTGCGCCAGCGCTCGAAGCGGCCCTGCAGCAGGCTCATCAGGCCCGTGTACCAGTAGCCGAGCACAAACAGAATGAGGAACGGCGCGGTGAAGTAGTTGTGATTCATGAAGGTATAGATGATCGCCGCGAGGAAATAAAAGCCGAGCAGCAGTTCGATCCACGGAGCGAGCTTGAGACGCTTGCGGTACTTGGCGGCCTGGGATTTCTGGCCCTTCTGCGCCACGCGGTACTTGGGCGTGCGCACGAAGGCGCTCTTGATGCCCAACAGGGCTTCTATGACGGCCTTGGTATTGGTGACGGTGAGACCGATGCCGAGAGCCATGAGAAAGGGCAGATAGTAGAAGGTCTTCTTCCAGCTTTTGGGATAGAGCTCGCGCTGGCTCATGACGTAGAAGACCGCGATGGAGAAGCTGGACGCGGTGAAGAGGGGCACGTCAATGAGCAGCATCTGAAACCAGCCCTGATAGAAACGGCAGATCATGGCGGGCAGGAGCAGCGCCGACATAATGACCATGAGCGGATAACTGAGATTGGCTGTGAGGTGATAGACACTCTCGATCTTGTTGCGCATGCTTGTGTTGGAGCGGAAGACCCTGGGCAGAATCTTGATGCTGGTCTGGATGAGTCCTTTGGCCCAGCGCGCCTGCTGGGTTTTGAAGGCGGTCATTTCGATGGGCAGCTCGGAAGGGCATTCCACCTCGGGTAGGTATTTGAACTTCCAGCCGGCCATCTGGGAACGGTAGCTGAGGTCAGTGTCTTCAGTCAGCGTGTCGTGCTGCCAGCCGCCGCCATCGGTGATGGCCTGGCGGCGCCACATGCCGGCCGTGCCGTTGAAGTTGAAGAACTCGCCGGAGCGGGCGCGGGCGCCATGTTCCAAAACAAAATGCCCGTCGAGCAGGATGGCCTCGATCTGGGTCAACATGCTGTATTCGCGGTTGAGGTGCGTCCAGCGGGTTTGCACCATGCCGATTTCGGGCTGAGCGAAGTGATGGATGACCTTCATGATCCAGTCCGGCGGAGGCACAAAGTCTGCATCGAAGATGGCGATGAACTCGCCTTTGGCAACCTTCAGGCCGGCATCGAGCGCCCCGGCTTTGAAGCCGTGACGGTTGGCGCGGTGAATGTAGACGATGGGTGCCCCAAGGGCGGCGTAGCGGTCGACGATGGAGGAGGCAACAGCCGTGGTTTCGTCGGTGGAGTCGTCGAGGACCTGGATTTCCAGCTTTTCGCTCGGGTAATCCATGGCGCAAACGGCCTCAATGAGGCGGTCGATGACGAACTGCTCGTTGAAGATGGGCAACTGGACGGTGACGCGCGGCAGCTCAACGAAATGCCCCGGCGGGTTGGGATCGTAGTTCTTCCGGTACTTGAAGTACTGGTAACACATGGTGTAGCGGTGAATGCCGTAGAAGGAAAGCAGAATCATCACCGCGAAGTAGGGCAGCAGCATGCAGGCGTCGAAGAGATTCCAGTGGTAAAGACCCTTGAAGGTCTGGTCGGCGAACTGCATTTTGAGGTAGTGGCGGAAGCCGCTTTGCGGTGCGAAGGCGAGGCATGCAGAGATCTCCCGGAGCAGCCCCCCGAGCGGGCTGGCAGCAGCAAGCTCGAGAGTGGAGAACGCGGCGATCAGGACGTGAGCCTCCGGAGAGTGATCAGGTTCATTGTACGCGAATGGTGCGGGCGCCGCGTGACCGCAGGCTCGCGCCGCTTCGCCGCCTTCCTGGTCGTGAGCGGGGGTGGTAGAGGCAAAACCGCGGGCCGGGATTTAGAATACGATCACTCAGGTCGGTAGGGATCTTCCCGGATCAAGGTCGGCAAACAAGGTTGACAAAATGGATGCATCCAGGGAATTGAACGAGAGCGTTCTTCCTCAGGCGGTGGTCGCCCCGCTCACGCGCGCGGCCATCTTTCTGGTGGTGTGCATTCGCCAGGGCGCGGAGAGCTACGCGCTTCTGCGCTCATTCTGCGCCGATCTTTCCGGGCTTATCCGCGCGGTTGAGTTTCGTGACATAGAGGCGGGCCTTTCCTGCGTGGTTGGATTCGGGTCCGATGCCTGGGACAAGCTTTTTGGCTCACCTCGCCCTTCCGAACTCCACCCTTTTCGCGAGATTCACGCGGGCAACCGCCATGCGGTTTCTACCCCCGGCGACATTCTGTTCCACATTCGCGCCAGGCGCATGGACCTCTGTTTTGAGCTGGCGACCGAGATCATGAATGCGATCGGCAATGTAGTTGAGGTTGCGGACGAGGTGCACGGCTTTCGGTACTTCGATGATCGCGATGTCGTCGGGTTCGTCGATGGCACGGAAAACCCGCGGGGAGACGCGGCGCGTGAAGCCGCGATTCTCGACCACGAAGATCCGGCCTTTGCCGGGGGCAGTTACGTCATCGTGCAAAAGTACCTGCACGATATGAAGGGATGGAATGCGCTTCCCGTTGAAGCACAGGAGCACATCATCGGCCGCAAAAAGCTCTCCGACATCGAATTGAGCGACGCCGAGAAACCGTCCTCAGCGCACAACGCGCTCAACACCATTGTGGAGAACGGAAAGCAACTGCAAATACTCCGGGATAACATGCCCTTTGGCCGGCCCGGCCACGGGGAGTTAGGCACCTACTTCATCGGGTATTGCCGCACGCCGCGCGTCACGGAAATGATGCTTCAGAACATGTTCGTCGGCCGTCCCCCGGGCAATTACGACCGGCTGCTCGATTTCAGCCACGCCGTGACCGGCAGCTTGTTTTTCGTGCCATCGGCCACGTTTCTCGACGATCTCGGCACGGCCGCACCGGACCCCGCGACTGCCGGCGCATCGCCGGCATCAAACTCTGCGGCGGCCGCGCCCGCGCGCGACGCATCATTCAAAACCGGATCGCTCAATATTGGATCGCTGAAGGGAGATGAGGATGAATAACCTCCATCGTGAACTGGCGCCAATCTCTGACGCCGCATGGTCGCAGATTGAGGAAGAGGCGACGAGGACGCTGAAGCGCTATCTGGCCGGGCGGCGGGTTGTGGACGTTCCTGCACCGGCGGGAGTTGCCCTGCCCGCAGTTGCGACCGGACATCTCACGCCGATCTCTGCTCCCGCGAAGGGCATCATCGCCCGCCAGCGGGAGGTGAAGCGGCTCGTGGAGCTACGGGCGCCGTTTGAGCTTCCCCGCCAGGCCATCGACGACGTGGAGCGTGGATCGGAGGACTCCGATTGGCAGGCCGCGAAAGACGCGGCGAAGATACTGGCATTTGCCGAAGACCATGCCATCTTCAACGGCTATAAGGAAGCGGACATCCAGGGCGTTCGCGAAGGCACCAGCAATCCCATTGACACGCTTCCCGCGGATATACGCGATTATCCCGATGCGGTAGCGCGCGCGTTGAGCCAGTTGCGCCTGGTCGGCGTCAATGGACCTTATTCGGTTCTGCTGGGAGCCAACGAGTATACGGCGCTCGCCGAGACCCGCGATCACGGATATCCGGTTCTCGAACACATCAAGCGCATCGTGGACGGCAACATTGTGTGGGCGCCGGCTATCGACGGCGCGGTCGTTCTGACCACGCGCGGCGGCGATTTTGAGCTCGACATCGGGCAGGATACTTCCATTGGCTATCTCAGCCACACCGATGCCCTCGTGCGCCTTTACCTCCAGGAGACCTTCACCTTCCGCGTCCTTACCAGCGAAGCGTCTGTGGTGTTATCGCCGCCGAAAAAGTCAAAGTAGGACGTGCGCGTGGCGCTGAGAGCCGGGCCACGAGCAACACGGTTGTGCGCCGCGCATCAGCACCAGCGCGGCCTTCAACTTATTACGAATTCCAAAGAAGTGGAAAGTGTTAATAACTTGTGTTTCCAATTACTTAGAAGACTTCCTGGGCTGCCTAAATACTGAGAAATTCGTGTAATACGGGTCAATCACGGGTGAGGAATCACTGTTGTCGTCATTTCAGAATTCGTCGGGCGCTCGCAGAGTCTAAAGCATACTTGTTCATGTTTGAAGACTTGGTGTGACTAGAGTCGCTGAGCACGTTCCATCCTTCCACTAGTCTGCATGCCGGAAGGAATCACGATGATTGCAGGCCTGGCTGCTGATTTCGTTCGACCGCGTGAACATACGAGGAGACTCATCCGGAAGTCTGCACCAGATCGCTCGCTACCAATCATTTATTAAGAAAGACATTTCAGTCTCAACTGTTGGTGGGTCCCCTCAACGCACTGACGATGGAAGAATTCAACGAGCAATAGCCGGAGAATCTTATAGCGGATTGAATAATCTGCAGCATATACTACGGTCGGTTGAGGGGGAGCACTTGTGAACCGAGACGATGCAAAACCTGGTGATGGAGATTTCTTTCCTCGCGGCGCGATCGCGTTCTTCGCCGTGATGATTGCTGCCTATGGACTCATCTGGCTGGGGATCTATTATTTGCTGTTGCACCGGCAATTGGGCCTCTAGGGAGGAGCTCGGAAGATGTCGATCAACGTATTTGAGAAGCGCGCGTTCCTGGTGGCGGTCGCTTCGGTCGCAGTGAGCCTGGCATTGATTGCTTACGCCACCTGGGGAATGGGCATCAATGTGCCCACTTGCATCCCCCTTGGGTCAAAGCCCTTTGAGCAAGCCTCGGTAACGAAGCACGAAGGCAAGAACTACGAAGTTCATTATGTGGCGCGGATGTGGGCCTTTGAGCCGAGTGTGCTGCGCGTTCCTACCGGTTCCACGCTGGATATATACGCGGTAACCAAGGATGTGACCCACGGATTTCTGATCGCTGGAACCAACGTGAACCTGATGCTGGTGCCGGGAGCGGTTGCCAACAGCCGCGTGCATTTTGACAAGCCGGGAACCTACACCATTGTGTGCCACGAGTACTGCGGCAGAAACCACCAGAACATGAATGCGCGGATAGAAGTCAGCGGCCAGATCGCCGACTATTCCGTCGAGGGACTTCCGGCTTCGGAAGGCATGAAACTGCTGGATGCGAAAGGCTGTCTCGCCTGCCATAGTGTCGATGGCAGCGCCGGCGTGGGCCCAACCTTCAAGGGCGCATGGGGAGCGCCGGTCACATTGACCGACGGCAGCACCCGGACTTTGGACGATGCGTTGTTCCTCCAAAAAGTCCGTCATCCGGACACAATTACGGTCCAGGGCTATCCGCCTGTCATGCCGGTATTACCACTGACCGACGACGAGATCTCAGAGATTGAAGCGTACCTGGAGGGTCTGCAATAATCATGGAACTCCAAACGAACTTGCGCAGAATCATCCTGGCGGAACTGCTGGTTCCGCTCGCCCTTTTCATCTTCGGCGCCTATCACGGCGTGCTGCAGACGATGTACCTCTCGGGAGTGATTCGAGCCACTTCTGTGGCTGGAATCGATTACTACCAGGGCTTGACCGCTCACGGGGTGATCAACGCAATTGTCCTGACCACTTTTTTTGCGGTTGCTTTCGGGTATACAGTGGTCAGCCAGGAATTGAAGTCGCGGGTTTCCATCGCCGGAGCAGCAGTCTCGCTGGCCTTGATGCTGTCAGGAGCCGTGATGGCAGCGGCCATGATCTTTCTGGGCAAAGCCTCTGTGCTCTACACGTTTTATCCGCCGCTGATGGCTCACCCTTTGTTTTACGCCGGACTGGTTTTGTTCATTGTCGGATCCTGGGTGCCGCTGTGGACGTGGATTCCCGTCTACCTGCGCTGGCGGAAAGAAAATCGGGGCCGGAAAACGCCGCTGGGGGTGGTGGGCATTCTTGCCACCTTTACCGTGTGGCAGATGGCGACGCTGCCGGTCGCGGTTGAAGTGCTGGTGCAGCTTTTGCCCTGGTCGCTGGGATGGACCCACGGCATTAACGTGATGTTGAGCCGGACGCTATTCTGGTTCTTCGGGCACCCGCTGGTCTACTTCTGGCTGCTGCCTACCTATGTCATGTACTACACCATGTTGCCTAAGCTGGCCGGGGGAAGGCTGTTCAGCGATTTCGCGGGGCGCTTCACATTCATGGCGCTTATTCTGCTTTCATGCCCGCTGGGCCTGCACCACCAGTTCGCCGATCCGGGAATCTCCACGACCTCGAAGGGGATTCAGGGAGTTCTCACACTTCTGGTCGCGATTCCGAGTCTGCTGACGGCCTTCACTCTGGCTGCATCTTTGGAATACGCGGCGCGTCAGCGCGGCGGCAAAGGGCTCTTCGGCTGGTGGAACAAGTTGCCCTATTTCAATCCTGAAAACTGGCTGTTTCCCTATCTTTTCTGCGGCCTCGTGATTTTTCTCTTCGGCGGCATCACGGGCATTGTGAACGCCTCTTACAGCATGAATAACGTCGTCCATAACACGGCGTGGATTCCCGCTCACTTCCACCTCACCGTAGGCGGGCCCATCTTTCTTGGAATCCTGGGCGGAAGCCTGCTCATCGTCACCGGGCTTTTGAAGAAGCCGGTGGTTTCAGGCTGGATGGCCGCGCTCGTGCCCTATGTGTGGATGGCAGGCACCTTCATTTTTTCGACCGGCCTGTTTATAGGCGGCCTGCGCGGCGAGCCGCGGCGCACCAACCTGGGCTTGACCTATATGAACCCCGCTTCACCCAGCTATCGGCCCGACTGGTGGGTTCCAGCCCACATGGGCCTGGTGGGCGGATGCATCATGGGACTCGCTGTTCTGCTTTACTTCATCGTTCTCGTTCGCAGTCTGGCGGCTGCGCCGGATGCTGCGCTTGCGCAGGCGCCGTTTTCACTTCCGACCAGCGAGCCTTATCACGACGAAGACGTTCCCGCGGTGCGAAACTTCACACCCTGGGTGGTGGCCGCGATCTTGCTGTGCGCAGCGGCCTATTACGTACCCATTCGCGACATCGCGAAGAACGGCATTACGACTGCGCCTGGCTTCAGGCCGGATAGCCCGGCCGCAGTCGATACGACACATTGAAGAACATGAATCGCACGCGTTATCTTCTTCCTTCGACGTTGCTATTGACGTTGGCCCTGGCGCTGGCCTCGGGCGCAACAGCCCTGGCGGTTACGCCGGCAGGGATGAATGCGGGAAAGATTCCAGATATTACCGTCTGGGATGAAGCCAACGTCCAGCACAGCTTGTGGGATGAACTGCGGGCTGCCGGGACGGGGCCCGTCATTGTCCTGCCGGTCTATACGCGCTGCACGATGAGCTGTCCCGTCCTGGCGCGGATGCTGGTTCAGCAGACCTCGCAGATCGGCGGCACACCCTATCGAGTACTGATCTTTTCCTTCGATCCAGGCGACGATGCCCAGGCCCTACGCCAGTTTCGCGTGCAAAAGAAACTTCCATCCGCATGGATTCTCGTGCGCTCTGGAGCCGAAGACATTCGACGCTTCTGCGATTTCTTCCACTATACGGTCCTGACCGAGGGAACGGTCATGATCCACACCAACCAGATGTTTCTGCTCGACCATAATCTCCAATGGCGAGCGACGTTTATTGATCAGAGTTGGAATGCAGCGGATTTGCGCACGTGGATGAGCCGGGCGGAGTCGCCCGGACTCTTCGGTTGGTTGGCGATGAATCCGGAAGTGCTGGTATTTATTGGCTTCGGTGGACTGTTGCTCAGTCTCATCTTGATTTTGGGGATTCTTATCTTGCGTCCCCGATCTTTGTCGAGCCAGGCTACGCCCTTATTAGACGCACGCCGCTGAACGCGCTTGGCGTATACTGGCGCGAAGCCGGGAAGGCAGAAGATGCGTCCCGGCGCAAAGGAGCTCGCTCGTGAAAGTCAGTTTGAAACATAGTGTGGTGTTGTGTCTTGCGGTAGCCCTCGTCACTCCGGCGTTTGCGCAAAGCAGCGGGGCAGATATCTACAAGGCGAAGTGCCTCATGTGCCATGGTCCGGACGGTTTGGCCAACAATCCGGCAGGTAAGGCGCTGAAGGCCGTGTCGTTCAAGGATCCCACGGTGATCAAAGCCTCGGACGCCGAGCTTTTTGCCGCCGTGAAGAATGGCAAGGGCAAGATGCCTGCAGAGAACGGCAAGCTGACCGACGATCAGATCAAGACGGTGATCAAGTACGTGCGCACGTTGGAGAAGTAAGAAGCGAGCGAAAGCAAGCAATCAGCAACGCGTAGGTCGAGGAGATTCTGCAGCTGCGGACAGATTGTCCCGCGGCCCTTTTGCGCCCGAAGGCATTAGTGGTCCTTATCCAAAATCAGAGCCAGAACGACCTCTCGTGTACCTCGAATTGTGATCCTTATCACAGACCGGCATCTCGAACGATCTCTATTGTTTTCACACGACTTGCAGACCGAGCTTTTCAGCATTGAATCGCTCTTAAAGCGTGCAGGCGAACTTCTCCTGGGGGGTCACGGCTCTTGGTTTGTAGTTTGACTACGCAATCAGGGTTTTCGTGCTGGCATGCGGCAGGGGGTGCGGTCCATGTGCGCTGAACCCATTCCTCAGCCCGAGACCACGCGGCGCCGCGCGATTGGCATGTTCCTGGGCGGCGGCGTGCTCGCCTCTTTGGCCTCATTTCTCTATCCCGTGCTGCGCTTCCTTGTGCCGCCGCCGGTCGTCGATCTTGGCGGCGACGAGGTGGTGGCCGCCAAGGTGGGCGATCTGAAACCGAATTCCGGAGAGATTTTCCGGTTCGGCAGCCGGCCAGGCCTGCTGATTCTGGAAAGCGACGGCACTTATCGTGCGCTCTCCGCCACGTGTACGCATCTGGGCTGCACGGTGCAGTACCGCGCCGATCTGCGCCAGATCTGGTGCCCGTGCCACAACGGAATCTACGATCTCAGCGGCCGCAATGTTTCCGGCCCTCCGCCGAGGCCGCTGGATGCGTTCGATGTTCATCTGCGCGGCGAAGAAATTGTCGTCAGCCGGAAGCAGGAGGCGTAGCCATGTTCGCCGCGCTCTACCGCTGGCTTGACGAACGGTTGCACTTGGACGGACTGATTGAGCCGTTTCGCCACAAGACAGTTCCCACGCATCGGCTGTCGTACTGGTACTTTTTCGGCGGCATCACGCTGTTTCTCTTCATCGTCCAGGTACTCACCGGAATCCTGCTGCTCCTGTATTACCGCCCCAGTGCCAACGAAGCGTTCGAAAGCGTGCAGTACATCGTGACGCGGGTGCAGTTTGGTTGGCTGATTCGTTCCATCCACTCGTGGTCGGCCAACCTGATGATCTTCACTGCTTTCGTTCACATGTTCAGCGTGTTGTTTCTGAAGGCCTACCGCAAGCCGCGGGAGCTGACGTGGGTCAGCGGTATGCTGCTGCTTTTTCTGGTCATGGGATTCGGCTTCAGCGGCTACCTGCTGCCCTGGAACAAACTGGCCTTCTTCGCCACTACGGTCGGCACCCAGATGGCCGGGCAGGTTCCCATCATTGGCCAGCCTATGATGATCTTTCTTCGCGGCGGCCCGCAGGTGACCGGAGCCACGCTGACCCGATTCTTTGGATTCCATGTCGCTGTGCTGCCTGGGTTGGTGGTGGTGCTGCTCGCAATCCACCTGTTTCTGGTGCAGCGCCAGGGCATGAGCGTGCCACCCAAGGTTGAAGCCGCGTGGACCGCGAATCCCTCATTGCGCCGGGAGATGAGGTTCTTTCCCAATTTTCTGTTGCGCGAATTGATGGCCTGGTACGTGGCTATCGGTACGCTGGGCGTGCTGGCTGCGCTGTTCCCGTGGAACCTTGGCGAGAAGGCAGAGCCTTTTGCGTCGGCCCCGGCGGGAATCAAGCCGGAGTGGTACTTCCTCTTCATGTACCAGACCCTCAAGCTCATTCCCTCGAAAGTGTGGATCGTCGATGGGGAGGTTCTGGGAATCCTTGGTTGCAGCCTGGCCGGCCTGTTTTGGATGCTGCTGCCTTTCTTTGAGAGCGACAAGCCCGCGCGCACCCGCACCTGGATCACCGGCCTCGGCGTCTTTGCTCTTGTTTACATCATCGTGATGAGTGTCTATGGCTATGTTGCGAAATAAGCACTGTCGGTTCGCCGCTGCCCGCTCTGCCGTTCTGGCCGGGTTGCTGGCGCTTGCCGCATGTCTGGGATATGGGCAGGCTGTGAACTCCTGCGTGGATTGTCACTCCACGATGCCGGATCCTTTGGGAGTCACATCGGACAAGTTTAGCCAGGACATTCACGCGCAAAAGGGCCTGACCTGCACGAGTTGCCATGGCGGCGACGCCTCCAGCTACGATCCCACCGTGGCCATGGGCAGCAAAGCGGGCTTCAAGGGCAAGATCGATCGCAGAAAGATACCGGACTTGTGCGGATCATGCCATTCGAATCCCAACCTCATGCGCCAGTACGACCCCAGCCTGCGCACTGACCAGTTGGCTGAATACCACACCAGCGTGCACGGCAAGCGCCTGGCCGCCGGCGACACCAAGGTGGCCGTCTGCATCGACTGCCACAGCGTCCACGATATCCGCCCGCCCAGCGATCCCCGTTCCACCGTGAATCCCGTCAACGTGGCCACAACCTGCTCGCGCTGCCACGCCGACGCGAATTACATGAAGCAGTACGGTATTCCCACCGACCAGTTCGCCAAGTACAACACCAGCGTCCACCACGACGCATTGGCGGTGCGCGGCGATTTGAGCGCGCCCACCTGCACCACCTGTCATGGAAACCATGGCGCGGTGCCGCCCGGCGTCGACAAGGTGCAGAACGTCTGCGCCAACTGCCACGTCTTCCAGGCTCAGATGTACGCAAAGAGCACGCACAGCAAGGTCTTTCAGGAGCAGGGCCTTCCCGGTTGCGTCGTCTGCCACACCAATCACGGCATCCATATGCCTTCCGATGCCATGCTCTCGACCGGCCCCAGCGGCGTTTGCATGCGCTGCCACGCCCCCGGAGACCATTGCGATCGCGCCCGCGCCTCGATTCTCGGCAACCTCACGCAGTTGGATGACACCATCAAGCAGGCCGACGATGCTCTGCGTCTTGCCGAGTCTTCCGGAATGGAAGTAAGCGAAGCTCGCCTAAGCCAGGATCAGGCGCGCGATGCTTTGACCAAGGCCCGCGTCACGATCCACAGTTTCCAGACTGCACTCGTCGATCAGGATGTTCAGATCGGCATGAAGATCGCCGCCGCCAACCTCAAATCCGGCAAGGACGCGATGATTGAGCGCAACCATCGTCGTATCGGGCTCGGTTTATGCCTCGTCGCCATCGCGATCATGTTGGTCGGGCTTTGGCTGTACATCAGGAAGTTAGAGAGTTAAATTCACCGTCCCAGAGAATCCGGTTGCAACATGCGGAAGGCGGTTGCGCCCGAGCTGAAATCTGCGTAAATCACGCTCGGGAACGATTGACGGCCATTTGCTCAGAACGCAGAAAGCCCCTCCTCAGCCCGGCTCGATGAGCGCGTTGGCCATTCATTCGAAGGCCAGTCGCTGCTGAGGTGGGAGTTTGTCGGTACCAATCCAGAATCCTGCTAGATGGACCGGCAGATCGGTTCCGTGTGAATGCGCAATTCACGATTCGGTGTTTAATCTTCGCAGGAGCCCATCTAGAATCTCTCTACAACACAAGTGCCAACTCGGGACCTCTGATCGCTGGTTGAATGCTACGAGCACGGGGGTGGTGAACATGCTGGTCGTGGATCGGCAA
>JBEKAS010000094.1:0-14305 GCA_050015795.1 Occallatibacter sp.
AACATGCGCAGTCTGACGGAAGCCGAACTTTATCCCGGCATCGGGATGATCGAGGGCTCGAACATCTCGGTGGGACGCGGCACCGACACGCCGTTCGAACTGGTGGGCGCGCCTTGGATCGACGCCGCGGCGCTCGCCGGCTACTTGAACGCGCGGGAGATTGACGGCGTCCGTTTTGTGCCGGTCAACTTCACGCCCAATGCGTCGAATTACGCAAACCAGACCTGCGGCGGCGTGAACATCATCGTGACCAATCGCGAAGCGCTGGACGCGCCCGAGCTTGGGTTGGAGATTGCGGCTGCGCTCGAGCATTTGTATCCCAATGATTTCAAGATTGCCGGTATCGACGGGCTGATGCGCAACAAGGCTACGCTCGATGCGCTCACGGCTGGCGAAGATCCGCGCCGCATTGCCGAGGATTGGCAGGATGCGCTGAAGAGTTTTGAAACCGTGCGCGCGAAGTATCTTCTTTACTGATTCTGCGCAGCACCGCGGACGGGCCTTCAGGACGAAGAGGAGTGGAATGAGGTTCAGAGCGAGCGGAATGCGATGGGGTTGGATGGCAGTGCTGGCCGCAACAGCGGCACAATGCACCGTCGCTGCGCCGCCGGTTCACCTTGACCGCAAGGGCGAGCGATGGGCGGCCGCAACCCTGCGCAAGATGACGCTCGAAGAAAAAGTCGGACAGATGATTGTGGTCTGGGCGAAAGTGCAATTTCTGAACCCAGAAAGCCCGGAATACCTCGAGTTGCGCGACGAGATGACGAAGTATCACGTCGGCGGCTTCGGAGTTACCGACGTCGTAGAGGGCCCGCAGTTGATTATGAGTGAACCGCTGGAGGCCGCGGCGCTCACCAACCGGCTGCAGAAGGATTCGAAATATCCGCTGTTGATTGCCGCCGACTTCGAGCGCGGCCTGTCGATGCGTCTTGAGGGCGCTACGGCCTTTCCGGCGGCGATGGCTTTTGGCGCGGCCGGCGACAAAGAACTGGCGCGACAGTTCGGGCGCATCAGCGCTATTGAGTCGCGCGCCATCGGTGTGGAGTGGAACTGGTTTCCGATTGCGGATGTCAATTCCAATCCCGCCAATCCGATTATCGATACGCGATCCTTCGGTGAAGATCCCGCGCTTGTGAGCGAAATGGTCGCTGCCTACATCGAGGGCGCGCGCAGCGAGGGATTGTTGACGACAGCGAAGCATTTTCCCGGACACGGCGACACGGACACGGACTCTCATCTCACTTTAGCGCGCGTGCCGGCCAGCGTGGATCGGTTGAACTCGGTTGAGCTGGCTCCGTTCCGCAGCGCGATTAGAGCCGGAGTGGACTCCGTGATGGTGGGACATCTGATTGTTCCAGCCATTGAACCCGATCCGAATCGCCCAGCCAGTGTTTCTGCGCACGTGATCAAGGATGTGTTGCAGAGGCAACTCGGCTTCAAAGGGCTCGTGGTCACGGATGGATTGGATATGGCGGGATTGACGCACGTCTTCTCGGGATCGGAGGCGGAGATTTCGAGCGAGGCAGCCGTCGCCGCTGTGGAGGCGGGCGAGGATATGATCATCATTCCCGGCGACCTTGCCGGCGCGTATAACGGCTTGCTGACGGCGGTGAAACGGGGCGAGATTTCGCAGGCGCGCATCGACGAAAGCGTGTTGAAGATTCTGCGCATGAAGGCATCGGTGGGCCTGAACCGGAATCGCTTTGTAGACCTCGCCAATGTTCAGGAGGAGGTGGCGCAGCCGGAGAACGTGGCGCTTGCACAAAGTGTTGCAGATCGGGCGGTGACATTGGTTGCGGATACCGGCAAGCTGGTTCCACTTGCGGCGCGGCCGGCTTCGCACATCGTCGCGGTCATTTTCTCTGACCGGCCGCGCGGCAACGACGGAGGCCGAGTTTTTGCGAATGAACTGCGCAAGCGTGCGCCGGGTGCGACGGTCTTCTTTGTCGACCCGAGTAATTCAAGTTATGTCTTCGACAGCGTGCTGATCGCGGTGCGCGATGCTGGCAGCGTGATTGCTGTTGCCGAGTCGGTTCCCAATCCTCGGCGAACCACCGAGGGCCGTGCAGGCGGTTCGGCAAATCTCGATGCGGGACCGATGCAGTTGCTCACCGAGATGGTGAAGACGGCGGGAGCGAAGACGATTGTGGTGGCGTTCGGCAATCCTTACTCGGGCGGTTCGATTCCGGGAATTCAGAGTTACGTTTGCACGTATTCAAACACCGTGATTTCCGCATCGAGCCTGGCGCGTGCGCTGTTCGGCGAGATTCCGATCCACGGGCGGCTGCCGGTTTCGATTCCCAACCTTGCGCCGCGTGGAACGGGTCTCGATCGGGATACGATCGCGGCGAAAACCAATGCGCCATAAATGCGATCGGTGGTTTTTGAGAGGAGCAGTCAAGTGATGGTGGCGAATTCGACTTCTGGCAGATTGAAGCTGGGGCGCGGCGGAAAAGGCCGCTTGGGCCGCGCGATCATGGCCGGCTTTGCGCTTGTTCTTCTCGCCGCTCCGGCGGCTCGCGCGCAACAGTCTGTCGATCATCCGGATGCCGTAGTGGCCAGGCCCGTCGTAAATATGTATAGGAACGCGACGGACACGAGCGACGTGGTTTCGCAGACGCTTTACGGCACCGGTGTGACGACAATCGAAGGTGGGCAGGGGTGGTTCCATATTCGCACTGCGGATGGATATACGGGCTGGGTGGAAGCGGCAGACCTGAAGACGCTGAACGGCGAGACCTATGCGCCCAAGGGAAGTGCGGTGCGCGTCACCGCGTTGAGCGCGAACATTTATCGCGAGTCCGACGTGACGGCTCACGCTCCACTGTTGCAACTGCCGTGGGAGGCGCGGCTGGAACCGGCGCCTGCGCCTGCGAAGAACACCGAGCGCTGGCTTGAGGTGCGGCTGGTGGATGGGCAAATGGCATGGGTGCAGCGCGGCGACATCAGCGACGACTTCACGCCACTGAGCATTGGCGAAATGCTGCAGCTTGCGCACCGGTTCATCGGCACCACGTACACCTGGGGCGGCGTGAGCAGCTTCGGCTTTGACTGCTCGGGATTTACGCAGATGCTGGAGCGGCAGCGGGGCATCGAGATGCCGCGGGACGCGGACATACAAGCCTCATGGAGCCGCGTGGTCACGGTGGAGCGCAAGGACGTTCAGCCCGGCGACCTGTTATTTTTTGGATCAAGTCCATCCAGAATCACGCACACAGGCATCTATCTGGGAAACGGCGAGTTCATGCACGATACGACCCACGACCATCCCGGCGTCCAGATCAGCCGCCTGGATGACATGCCATGGACGCAACTTCTTGTAGCGATACGGAGAGTGAAGCCATGAATCGACGCGATTGTTTGAAAATTGCCGGCGCCGCCGCGGTGCTTCCGTTCACGCCAACGGCCGCGCGGACGCAATCCGCGCCGGAGCCGTGCACGGTCCAGGCCGGGTTGAAGCGCTTGATGCTGCGCCACACCTGGACGACGACCATGTCGTCCAGCGAGTATCGCGACACCGTGCAGGTGGAATACCGGCGTGACGGGGTTTCCGGTTACGGTGAGGGCGCGCCGATCGTGCGCTACCAGGAGTTTCCAGCATCGGCCATGAAGGCCATTGAAGCCATTGCGAACGACATTACCGCGGGCGATCCCTGGAAGTATCAGAAATATCTTGCGGTCATCCGCAAGGCGCTGGGCGACCAGCAGCACGCCGCAATGGCAGCTGTCGATATCGCCATTTTCGATTGGCTGGGCAAGAAGCTCGATGTGCCGCTTTACAAATTTCTGGGGCTGGATGCAGCCGATGCGCCGATCACGGATTTTTCCATCGGCATTGACACGCCGGAGATCACCCGCCAGAAGACACGCGAGGCGGAGGATTTTCCGGTGCTGAAGGTGAAGGTGGGGCTGAAAACCGACGAGGCGACCATCGAAGCGGTGCGCAGCGTGACCAACAAGCCCATTCGCGTGGATGCCAACGAGGGTTGGACCGACAAGGAAGAGGCCATCCGCAAGATCAACTGGCTGGAAACGAAGGGCGTGGACTATGTTGAGCAGCCCATGCCTGCGCGCATGGTGGAAGAGACCCGCTATGTGCGCAGCAAGGTGCACCTGCCGATCTTTGCCGACGAGGCGTGCACCGAGATCGCAATGATTCCAAAACTTGTGGACGCCTACGACGGAATTAACGTCAAGCTCGACAAGGCAGGCGGCATTCTGGAATCGTTGCGCTGGATCGAGGTGGCGCGCGCCATGAAGATGAAGGTGATGCTGGGCTGCATGGTGTCGAGCTCCTGCTCCGTGACGGCTGCGGCGCATTTGTCGCCGCTGGTTGATTACGCCGACCTCGACGGCAACCTTTTGGTGGCCAACGATCCGTGGAGCGGCGTGCGCGTTGAAAAAGGCAAACTGATTCTTCCCGAGGGCCCGGGGTTGGGCCTGCGCCCCGCGTGAAATGCGGCGGGAGATTTCTTGAAGTTTTCGCAATAGGTGTGGGCAGTGTTTTCGGACAATCGATAAGGTGGTTGAGCAAGGCGCGTGGATGCAAGCTGCCAAAGCCCGCCTGCCGTGCTTGACCCGGAGGTTGATTGCAACGTGGAATTATCGGAAGTGATGACGAACAGAAGCAGGAAGCCGCGTCCAACGCCTCTGGACCGCAGGAGCGGCATTCCGCTTTATCACCAGATTCAGCAACGCCTTCTGGATCAGATTCAATCCGGCGAATTGAAGCCGGGCGAGCCTTTACCGTCTATCCACCAGATCGCTACGCGGATGGGCGTGAGCCAGATGACGGTGCGACAGGCGGTCGGCGCTTTGTGCAAAATCGGCGTGATCTATAGCAGGCAGGGCAAAGGCACGTTTATTTCCGGCATCAAGCTGGAGAGAGATTTTCGCCAGGTTCTTTCTTTCTCGGAGGAGACACAGGCAAGGGGAGCGACGCCCAGTTCAATTCTGTTATCGTTTCGCATCCAACTACCGACCCAGGAAGTGAAAGAGGCGCTGGGGCTCAGCGACGGAGAGCGCGTCTTCAATCTCCACCGGGTCCGCTGCGGCAACTCGATTCCCATGGGCATTGAGTCCAGCTGCCTGCCCGTGCAGCTCTGCCCCGGACTGATGGAGACATTCGATCCGACGACCTCGCTCTACGAGGAGTTATCGGGGCAATACGGAATCCAGTTAATGGTTACCGATGAGGTTGTCGAAGTGGGAAAAGCCAGTGGGAAAGAAGCGCGCCTGTTGAAAATTGCTGCCAATAGCCCGGTCTTCCTGTTCACTCGTGTCTCGTATCTCGAAAACGGCACGCCGGCTGAATATGTAAAGTCGATTTATCCTGGCGAGCGTTACAAGGTGGTCAACCGCTTGATGCGCGTCAAACGAGAGTTGCTTGCGCCGCTGGCATCTTCGTATAGGTCGGGAATTTCGAAAGACTGATCGCGCGGCTGCAATATTCGGACCAAGGCAAATGAATCTTTTGCGAAAACTCTATCTCCGTCCGTGTGCTCTCCTTCTCGCTCTGCTGCCTCTCGGCTTCGCGCAGCAGGTCAGCTTCCGCATCACGCCGCTGCGCCAGGTTGAGGAACTGCGCACAGAAGCGCTCAAGGCGCAGCCGCCACACGAGCAGGGAACTTTTCGCAAAGTCGATCTGGTGGAGTTGGTCACACTCGATCCAAGCATCAAGCTCGACATCCGTTACGCTACCGCGAATAATTTTCTCGGCACGCCCGTCTACACCCAAGCGCGCGCCTTTCTTCAACGTCCAGCGGCTGAAGCATTGCTTCGCGCTCACCGCGAACTCAAGGCTCACGGATATGGTCTGATCATCCATGATGGGTACCGCCCGTGGTACGTCACCAAGATCTTCTGGGACGCCACGCCCAACGACAAGAAGATCTTTGTCGCGGATCCGGCAAAGGGCTCCAACCACAACCGCGGATGCGCTGTGGATCTGTCCCTATACGATTTGAAAACCGGCAAGGAAGTTGAAATGCCCAGCGGCTACGACGAAATGTCCGATCGCGCCTATGCCGACTATCCCGGCGGCACCGCCGCCGAGCGTGCTCGCCGTGCACTGCTGCGCAAGACCATGGAAAACCAGGAATTCAAAGTCAACCCTGACGAATGGTGGCATTTTGACTATAAGGATTGGAATGAGTATCCAATCCTGAATGTGAAATTTGAAGACATCCGCCAGTAGTGATCCCGTGGCTGCTCAATGCATCGCAGCATTGGTCAACTTCGGCAGCTTCCAGCGATGAGCCAGCCGCCCATATACGGGCTCCGGCAGTTGCACCAGCAATGGCGTGCGTCGTGGATCAAACCAAAGCAGCAGCGTCTCCAAATTGGCTTGAGCCATGGCAGTGCATCCGGCTGTGCCCCGGCCAACGCTATGCCAAATGTGCAGAAAGATGCATGAGCCGCCACCCGGCACCGGAGCAGGCTTATTGCTCCTCTCCACCATGCCATTGTGATCCACAACCATTCCCCAGCGGTACGACTCGCCGGTGTCCCGCATGTGTTCGGAGCTGTTCCAGTCGGCAGCGACGGCGGCACGATCCACCACCCGGTTATAGTATTTCGAACTTATGTCGTCCACGCATTCAATCGATCTGGTCAGCGTCAGGTAGGGGACCTTCAACCCCGGCAGAGGCTCGGCAGCATAGCCGAAGGCCGTGCCCAGGGCAAAGACGCCGGCTGGCGACTTTCCGTCTCCCTCCTTCTTCACAGGATCTTGCGCGGCACGGGGATTGGGGTCGCCGCCCGCAACCAGGCCGATGCCCCACCCCAGGCCATTCTTACCGACGACAATGGGAATTGGCTTGCCCACGGGGCGCCACGATTCGTGCGTAGTGGCGCGCTCAAATCGTTGCAGCCGTCCGTCGACCTCGTCCCAGTTTGGCGTTGTCACTACGATCAATTCTGTGGAACGTGCAAAAGTATCCGGGTCGGTGCCGCGGGTCTGCGCAGGGGATAACACCCACCCAACCCCGAGCAACGGTAGACATAAGAAAAGGGAAACTGGCTTCATCAAAAGCAGTTTAGGTCATCGGCCCAACGAAAACGTGGACCTTATGCCAGACGCCATCGGGGATTGCGAGGCCACCGACAACAAAATATCTGTCTCGATGCTTGTCGGGATTCGGAGGCGTTCCAGATTCATCGAGAAAAAACAGGTGCATAGCCGAAAGGGTATCATTTCGCTGCGTCCAGAGTTACACTTTATGCGACATGAAGCCCCTGCCAGCCCCGCCCGTCCCCGGTAAGACCGAAGCCGAACGCTTCGACCATGCCATCCGCAAGAGCTTCACCGTCTCGAAAGAGGAGATGCAGCGCCGGGAAGCTGAATGGCAGAAGGCGCAAGGAAAGAAGACACAGACTAAAGGCTAGTCTATGAAGTCCAAAAGAAGAATCTGGCTGATTGTCTTGCTTATAGCAATCCCGCTCGTGTACTTGCTAATCATCAACCTCGTGCCCACATTCCTTATTTCCGGCTTCCGCTGGCTTCGATAATCACACCCAAAATCGCAGTTTTGTCAGGTATATTATTACCCTTTGAAGTAAATATGCTCTGTCTATTAATCCACGATGAATTGCTTAAGGTTCAGTTGCCAAAGTAACCTCACAGGTAATTCTTAAGGCAATATGCATTCACCGACTAACACAAGGTCGAAGATCATTTGGGTGTTGGGCTCCCAAGCCCGCTTGCCGTGCTTAAGGTGACGCAAGTAGTAGACGCCCTCAGGATGGTGCTCGGCGTTGCCATCAACGACCGCGTAAAAGGGCTTCAACCTCCCGTTGGCTGCGTAGACAGGGTCAATGAACTGGCGATTTCCATTCGCGAGACGGACGCGAAGATACAGTCGGACTTTCATTGGATCTCTCCTCAAAGGGAAATACCCGCTGAAGAGGAGAGACTGGCGCTATCCCATTGAAATATGTAACCGGCAGTGTAGCCAGCTACGTAAGTCATTTATTTTCAATAATGGCGGAGAGGGAGGGAATCTTATCCACTCCATATCGTAAATCGCACGAATTCAATCATTTAGAAAATAATTCCTTTATTTTCTTTCTTTTAAGCGAAGTCTCCATTGTCTCCTGAGTCTCGCTCGTGCTTTCCATTGCTCTCCAGAAACAGACACCAAATAGACACCAAACTGCCTCACGACGTCTTCTAAATAGAATCCATGCAGCGTCGGACGGCCTCTTCTCAATAAACGCGGGGCCGCTCAGTCCCGCGAATTTCCTTCATCAGGCGGATTCCCTCTTCGCGAATGCAGGCAGAGGCGAGTGGGACGATCTCCATACTGGAAGCACACCTGGAGCAGCGGCTTGCCCAGCTAAAAGCAAGCGGATTGCCCACGATCCTATGCTGACGAGAACAAGCCGAGGCATGTTTCGAGGGGCCTTCATGGCAACGCGCCCAGTCGATTTGCACGAAGAGAGAAATGCTCCCGCTTCATGTTCCATCCCAAAGGTTGGCTCAAAGGTAACTGACGAGTTGGCGAAGAGTTGGCGACAATCCACTCGGAACTCGTCATTCGACCATGAGCTACCAGAACCGGTCGGCCACAGAATTGAGAATCCAAGCAGATTGTCAGTGGGCTGCATCGAAATCCAAGCCCGGCAGGGATTCGTTGTCGCCGGGGTCAAGCGGACCGCCCCCATGGGGAAGGTAGATATCATCCTGGGCCAGCAACGCTTCGTAGATCGGCGTGCGCCGCCAATGGCGGGCGAGGGCGAAGGCGCTCATGTTCGCGATCATCAACGGCAGCACCAGTCCGTAGCCGCCGGTCATTTCAAAGATGATCAGCACCGACGTCATCGGGGCGCGAACGATCCCTGCAAAGACGGCTCCCATCCCGACCACAGCGAATGCGCCGATCGAGTCGGCCGAATGGTGGAACGCGATCACGTCCAGGTAGCCGACCGCGCCGCCCAGCATGCCGCCCATGAACAGAGCAGGCGCAAAGATGCCGCCCGAACCACCACTGGAGTAAGAACTGACAGTAGAAGCAAGCTTGAGGACACAGTAGACGGCCATGGCGGTCACCGTCATTTTTCCTGTGAGCGCCAGCGTGAGGGTTTTGTAGGGGTCGCCAGCGATGCCGTTGAGGTGGAATAGCGCCAGGGCCGCGACCGCCATGCCGCCAGTGGCTGCGCCGCCAATGGCGGGCTGAACCCAGCGCGGTACTTTCCTGAGCTTTCGGAACCACACGCGCACGGCAAGCAGCGAATCAGTGAAAGCGACCGAGACAATGGCTGCCAGCAGGCCAAGCAGCGCATACCAGATGAGAGATGAGGACTTCGTCAGTTGATAGTTGCCCTGCACATGAAATACGGGGTTTGAGCCCAGAATCGAGTGTTCGACTACAGCGGCAAGAGCGGCGGCCACGATGACACCGGAGAGCATGGTCTGATCCAGATCGCCGATCAGTTCCTCGAGAGTGAAGGTGACTGCAGCAATGGGGGCGTTAAAGGCAGCGGCGATACCCGCAGCCATGCCCACGGAAGCCATGCGGCGGGAGTTCACGGGACCGAGTCGGGCCAGGCGGGCCAGCATGCTGCTGACGCCCGCGCAAACCTGTACCGTCGGACCTTCAAGACCCAGCGATGCGCCGGAGCCAATCTGGATGGCGCATAGAACGAACTTACCGATTGTCTCGCGTACCGTGACGTACCCGGAGCGCAGTGTGTAAGCGACCTTCACCTGAGGAATGCCGCTACCTGCTGCAGCGGGGGCAAAGTAGGTCAGTCCGACCCCAGAAACGAGGCCACCGATTGTGGGTGAAACGATCGACCACAATATCCAGCTATGGCCCGAGGCGGTATTGGCACGGTCAATGAACAGGGCCTCAAGCCCCATAATGCTCAGGTGGAAGGCCACCGCGGCCAGTCCGCAGAGCCCGCCAGCCAGAATGGTCACGACCAGCAGACGCTGCCGCTCGCTGGGCATGCGGCGCAATAGCCAAGAGTAGAAACGTACATACAGCCCTTGGAAACCTGCCCAATAACGTGGTTCCGGCATTTCCTGGCTGGTCGGGGAAGTCACAACGCAAGTATAGAAGCTGAGCGGGAAGGGGTCAGTCCAATTCGTGGATGGCCCAATCAAACATAGATCGCGTTGCACAATGGAGATCAGATGAAGGGGACCACGCTCCGCGTGGTGCCTGGATCACCGGCTACCCTGACATTACTGAGTTAAAAAGGAAGGGTGGGCGACCATTCGACCGGAACTCGGATTCCAGTTCCAGAATCGATCAGCACAGGGCCGGTTTTCGGTGAATGGATAGGTTAAACCACCGCCACCGACTGAGGCATTTGCCGCTCTCGGGGCGAGTCGGCCTTCCAGTAAAGAGAAGAACTCGCTATCCTGTAACAAATCACCTTTTCATGCCTTCTTTCGGTTAGGAAGCGAGGATCGTATGGAAGTGAAGGTCTGTCAAATTGAAGGTGTAAGGTTCGACATTCAGGCGCGGTCGCACAACATTCCATGCGATCAACCGATCGGCAATGGAGGTGTCGACTCCGGCATGACTCCGCCCGAGTTGCTGGTGGCGTCGCTGGGCTCCTGCGCGGCTTTCTATGCCGCGGAGTATCTCAGGACCCGCAATCTGGCAAAAAGCGGAGTCGAAGTCTCGGTCAGCGCTGAAAAGCTGTTCAAGCCGGCGAGGCTGGGCAACTTCCGTGTGCTTGTCACGAGCCCCGTTTCGCTCACCGCTGAGCAAACTGATGGAATGATGCGCTCCGTGCACCATTGTCTGGTGCACAACACGCTCCTCTCGCCTCCAGAGATCAAAATCGATCTGACGACTGCCGGCTCGCAGTAACTTTGCCTCCCGCACTTGCAGAGCCGCAGGCTGCGACCGCGCAAGTTGCCGCGTGGTAAACTGCCGCTATGTCAGGATCGTTCGCCGATCGTCTTCTCTGCCGGCGTGCTCCTCTCGCGTTTGCGCTTTGTCTGCTGGCATTTCTCTTTGCAGTAGAAGCCAAGACCGCGTGGTATGGTCCGTCGACCGGCCTCGGCAGCAACGTGCAGTCAGCAAAAGCGCTGCCCGCTGTGGTGCCCAAGCTCGTCGGGCATCATACGCCGGCGACCGGTCCCCTGCACCCCCACACAGCTTTTGCACCTCTGCCGCCCGCGACATCCGTAACTCCTCAAGCAGCTCATCTCTCACAACGCACAAGGGTATTGCGCGATCATCTTTCCCTCCCCACGGCCGCATTCCTTTCGCCCCCGCACTTTTTCCGCCCTCCGCCTGCTCTCTAACTCCCCTCCAATGCATCCTAAGAACGTAGTGACCTCACTGTGAGTTGCCCCTTTGCGGGCCGCACTCACAGCGAGCCGGGCTCTCCACGTTGCATTGCTTCTTCCCTTGTTGACTTCACGCTCCGCGACGCTTTGCGGGCGCAGCGAATCAGGAGCATATTCGGCATGATCAAACGCCTTTTTCTTCTCGTGTCTGCGGCGGCGGCCTTGTGCGTCACTTGCTGCCATTCGGGGAGTTCCGGCTCGGTGGTAATCGCTTCCGCGCGCGTCGCCGTGGCCCAGCGCGGCGACATAGCCCACGTGCTTACGCTTGCCGGCCAGTTCCAGCCCTATCAGGTAGTCGACGTGCATCCCAAAGTGAGCGGCTACATGAAGCGCATCAATGTCGACATCGGCGACATCGTGCATCAGGGAGAAACTCTGGCAGTCCTTGAAGTTCCTGAGCTGAAAGCGGAGCTCGAGCAGTCCGGATTCCAGCTCAAGCAGAGCCAGGAAGAGATTGCGCGCGCCCAGCAGGAGATCAATCGCGCCGTAGCCATGAACTCCGCGCTCCACGCCGAGTCGCAGCGCCTGCAACAGGCAGCAGCCACGCGTCCCGGCCTCATCGCGCAACAGGAACTCGACGACGCGCAGGCCAAAGACCTCGGCTCGCAGGCGCAGATCGACTCAGCCAAAGCCGCCATGGCCGCGGCTCAGCAACACGCCGAGGCGGCCAGCGCCGAAAATGAGCGCGTGCAGGCGCTCGAGAACTACACTACCGTGACCGCGCCCATCGCCGGCGTCGTGATTTGGCGCTACGCCGATACCGGCGCCCTCATTCAGGGCGGCACCAACTCCAACAATCAGGCCCTCCCCATCGTTCGCCTGTCGCAGAGTAGCCTGCTCCGCCTGCGCGTACCGGTGCCCGAAGATGACATCCAGTATGTTCACGAAGGCGATTTACTGCAGGTTCGCGTCGATGCCATCAACCGCTCCTTCACCGGGAAAATCGTGCGCTTCACGCGCAACGTCAGCTTTGAAACCCGCACCATGGAAACCGAGGTCGACGTAGAGAACAACGATCTCTCCATCGCTCCCGGCATGTATGCCAACACCGCGCTGCAGTTGGCGCACGCTCAGAACGTGGTGACGATTCCCGTCGAAGCCCTGGTGCTGAATGCGCACAATCAGCGAACGGTCTACGTGCTCGACAGCAGCAATCGCATCCAAATTCGCGCGATTCAAGTTGGACTGCAGGGTTCCAAGCTGGCGCAAATCAGCAGCGGCCTCAACCCAGGCGATCGCGTCCTCATCGGCGGCCAGGATAAATACCAGGAGGGCGAGCAGGTCAATCCGCTGGTCACTTCCGAGCCGCCTTCTGAAACCGTTCAGGAATCCGGTGGCATGATCGACATGAAGGCCACGTCGAACAACGGAGGCACCGACTAATGCCTAAATTCGCCCTCAAATTTCCCTACTTCATCATCATGCTGTGCCTGATGGTGGCGCTGATCGGGGTGGTAAGTGTCGTGCAGATGCCGGTGGACCTGTTCCCCGACATCGATATGCCCGTGGTCGTTGTGGCCACGTTCTACAGCGGCATGCCGCCGCAGCAGATCGAAGCCGACATTACCAATACCTTCGAGCGCTTTTTCACTCTCGCTGCCAACGTAGATCACAGCGAATCGCGCTCCCTCACTGGCGTCAGCCTCATCAAAATCTATTTCAAGCCCGGCACCGATCCCAACGCCGCGCTCAGCAACGTGGCCAATCTCGCCATGGCCGACCTGCGCCGCCTTCCGCCCGGCACATTGCCTCCGGTTGTGCTAGGCCTTACCGCTTCATCGCAACCCGTTTGCCTGATCACGCTCAAAGGTGAGGGACTGAACGAAACTCAACTGAAGGATCTCGCGCAGTTCCAGGTGCGCAACCAGATCTCGAATGTGCAGGGCGCCTCAGTGCCGCAACCTTATGGAGGCACTTACCGCCAGATCCAAATCTATGTCGATCCTCTCAAGCTTGAAGCCCACAACCTGAGCCTGAACGATGTAGTCACGGCGGTGAACAACTCCAACCTGATTCTGCCTGCCGGCGACGTGCGCATCGGCTCGAAAGACTACAACATCTATGCCAATAGCCAGTTCTCAGGGGCAGAGGCCATGAACGAAATGCCTCTGAAATCCGTGGGAAACGGATCGGTTCTTGTCGCCGATGTGGGACACGCAGTGGACGCAGGCGCTCTGCAGTACAACATCGTGCGCATCGACGGCCAGCGCTCTGTCTACGTGCCGATCTTCAAACAGGCAGGCAACAGTAATACCATCACCATCGTCAACGGCATGAAGCAGGCCATCAAACATCTCGTCGACATTCCCCAATCGCTCAAAACTGCCGTGGTCTTCGACCAATCGATCTTCGTCAAGCTCGCCATCAGCAATGTTTCGCGCGAAGCCATCATCGGCCTAGTGCTCACCGGGATCATGATTCTCATCTTCCTGGGCAGCCCGCGCGCCACAGTAGCCGTACTGCTGGCGGTTCCGCTCTCCATGCTGGTCTGCCTGCTCATCTCCCACCTCGTGGGCGGCTCCATCAACACCATGCTTCTCGGCGGATTGGCCCTGGTCTTCTCGCGCCTCATCGATAACGGCGTCATCGTACTGGAGAACATCTTCCGCTTCATGGAAACGGGCATGCCTCCGCAAGAGGCCGCGGAGAAAGGCGGAACAGAGGTCGCCATGGCGGTGCTGGCCGCCACCTTCACCACCGCGATCGTATTCTTTCCCGTGACCTTCTTTTCAGGAATCAGCAAGTACATCTTTATCCCGCTCGCACTCGGCGTGGCGCTCTCCATCTTCGCTTCGTATTTTTTCGCCATGACGGTGGTTCCGCTCTTCTGCGCCAGGTTCATCCGCCTCGATCCGCAGGGCGTGCAACACGAGGGCGACATCGACGCCGTCGAGGGAAGCAAGCCGTCGATATTCCGGCGCATTCTTGTCGTCTTCAACTCGCATTTTCACGGTTTCCTCGACCGCTACGAGCAACTTGCCTTCCGCGTACTCG
>JBEKAS010000095.1:0-14104 GCA_050015795.1 Occallatibacter sp.
CGCCTACAAGTTCAGCGAGGGTGGATGGACGTATGTGCATCTACAGGGCGTGCCGGAACAGGTGGGCTTTCAGCATGGCTACCTGCTGGCGCGGGAGATCGAGGATAACGTTCTCGTCTACAAGGTGGAAGCGCCGCAACACGCCAAGCACGAGTGGAGCTTCTTTCGCGATGCCGCAAAGGATGTGCTGTGGCCGCATCTCGACGCCGAGTACCAGCAGGAGCTGACGGGCATCGCGGGAGGCCTGAAGGCTCACGGGTCGCAACTCGATTTGTGGGACGTCGTTGCGCTGAACGGCTACATCGAGCTTTCTGACTACTATGTGCCGTGGCTGGATGCGAATCAGGGCAAGACAAATGCGGAAGAGCCCAAGGCTCCAGGCAAATGCAGCGCGTTTATTGCCACGGGGTCGGCGACCAGGGGCGGGAAGATCGTGATCGCACACAGCAACTGGAGCTCCTATGCGGAGGGCGAGCGATGGACCGTGGTCTTTGACATTGTGCCCGCGAGCGGACAGCACATTTTGATGGACGGGATGCCAGGCGTGATCACGAGCCAGGACGATTTTGGCGTGAACGCGAGCGGCCTGATGATTACCGAAACCACGCTGCCGATGATCAAGGGATTCGACGTGAGCGGGATTGCCGAGTTCGACCGCTCGCGCAAGGCGATGCAGTATGCGACATCGATCGACGAATATGCCGCCATCATGCGCAAGGGAAACAACGGCGGCTACGCAAACTCGTGGCTGATCGGCGACCGCAAGACGGGCGAGATTGCGTACCTGGAGCTGGGCTTGCACCAAACGCCGCTCACGAAGAAAAAGGACGGCTATTTTGTCTCATCGAACTTTGCCGCGGACCCGGGACTGATTCGCGACGATACGCGCGGTTTCGATCCGAGCGATCCCGAAAGCACGATGAACGCGCGTCACATTCGCGCCGAGCAATTCATGAAGGAGCACTACGGCGAGCTGGATACGGCGCTGGCCGAGGCGTACCTCTCGGACCACTACGACACGTATGAGCACAAGATCGATGCGGGCAAGCGCAGCCTGTGCGGCCACGAAGAAACGTCTTCGGTCGGAGAAAAGGTTTGGAACGATCCGCCTTTCGATCCGGCAGGCGCAGTGACGGGCAAGGTAATGGACTCGGACCTGGCAGCGAAGATGAGCTTCATCGGTCGCGCGGGTCATCCCTGCGGCGAAGATTTCATCGCCGCACCATTTCTTGCCGCGCACCCGGAGTTCGCGTGGCAGAAGCCGATTCTGCACGACATGAAGGCGGGACCGTGGACGAAATTCACGGCCAACGAGAAGCCTCCGGCGGCCATGGCGCAGAATTAGAGCGGATGGGGAAACGCCGTCGGGTTTCAGATCTTTCCCAAACTGGCCCATGATCGGGCTGCAGAACCGGGGCCCCGGCGGTTTACACTCTCTTGCATGATGCGTACGAAGTCGCTTTTTCTCATGTTGTCTGCAATTGGAGTGTTGGCGGCGCCCGTGGCGCGCGCGCAGCAGCAGGCGCAGCAGATCAAACCCGAAGAGACCGAGGTATGGCAGCCTGTCCCAGCCGTGGTCACGCCGGCCGAGATCCCGAACGCGCCGCCGTCTGACGCAATCGTGCTCTTCGACGGAAGGAATGAAGACGAGTGGGTCTCGGCGCAGGATCACACGCCGGCCAAGTGGATTGTGGCCGACGGCCTGCTCACAGTGGCCAAGAGCACGGGCAACATCGAGACCAGACGCCACTTCCGCAACTACCAGCTGCACGTGGAGTGGAGGATTCCGGCGGACATTACCGGAACCGGCCAGGGGCGCGGGAATAGCGGTGTCTTTCTCGCATCCACGGGGCCGGGCGACGCCGGCTACGAGTTGCAGGTGCTGGACGGGTACAACAACCCTACTTATGTGAACGGCATGGTGGGGAGCATCTACAAGCAGTCGATTCCTCTGGTGAACGCAGCCCGCAAGCCGGGCGAGTGGCAGAGCTACGACGTGGTGTGGACGGCGCCAGTGTTCAATACCGACGGATCGCTCAAGACTTCCGCGTATGTGACGGTGTTCTACAACGGCGTGCTGGTGCAAAACCACTTTGAGCTGAAGGGCCAGACGCTCTACATCGGCAAGCCGTTCTACAAGGCCTTTGATGGTGCAGCCATCAAGCTGCAGGCGCACGGCGACAAAAGCGAGCCCATGAGCTTCCGCAACATCTGGGTGCGCGAGCTGCCGTAGGCGCCCTGGACACTCACCACGAAGCTGTCTTCGGTCCGTTCCACGGGCCGGTAGAGCGTGTCGCGTTCCTGTGGATGCGTCCGGCGTTGCAAATCATCCGTCACGGCTCTGTACGCGTCACTCCTGTTGTTATTCCAGTTCCGCCGCCATCTCGGCCAATTTAGCAACCGTGTTCATGTTGCGGGCCGTGGCCTCTTTTGCCGCGGGGATTCTGAGTTTCGATACCCCCTGGCCATCGGGATAGTAGACGTAAATCTCGCGCTGGCCCAGGCGGAGTTGTTCGCTGGTCTGGTTGGTGACGGAGCGTAGCGCGTCGGCTGCCGGCGGCCTGTCGAGGAAGAACACCGCAGTGCGGTTGCCCGGCAATTCACGGAGGGGATTCCCGGCCAGGACAGCGGCCATCTCCGCGGCGGTTCGAACCAGAACGCCGACCGGTTTCCCGGCGGAGCGGGCCAGTGGAGCTTCGAGAGCGGCCTTCACCTGGGCTTCGCTCTTCGGCGATGTAAAGACCACATTGCCGCTCGCGATATAGGTGCGCACGGAATGGAAACCCGCCGTCTCGCAGATGGACTTCAGCTCGGTCATCGGCAGCTTGCCGGTGCCGCCAACGTTGACGGCCCGCAATAATGCGATATACGCGCTCATCGTTCCACTCCGCGAGCGATTACACTGCCACGGTAAAGCTGTCTTCAGTCCGCTCCACCGGCCGGTACAAAGTATCGCGTTCGACAGGTACTCGGCCGGCCTCGGTGATCAGGCGGCAGAGATCCCTGCGCGTGAGGCCCTGAGGCGTGGTGGCGCCGGCGTCGTGGTAAATCTTCTCTTCGATCACGGTGCCGTCGAGGTCGTCGGCGCCGAAGCGCAGCGCAATCTGCGCGATCTTGGGCGTCATCATCTGCCAGTAGGCCTTGATGTGCGGGAAGTTGTCGAGCACGAGGCGGCTGACGGCGATCTGGCGAATGTCGGTGAGTCCTGTAGTGACGGGCAGGTGATCGAGCATCGTGTTTTCGGGATGGAACGCGAGGGGAATGAAAGTCTGGAAGCCGCCAGTCTCATCCTGCAGAGCGCGCAGCTTGAGCAGGTGATCGACGCGGTCGGCGTCGTTTTCGATGTGGCCGTACAACATCGTGGCATTCGATTTGAAGCCCAGTTTGTGCGCGATACGCGCGGTTTCCAGCCACTCCTCGCCGTCAATTTTGTGGTCGCAGATGATGGAGCGGACGCGCGCGGCGAAGATTTCCGCGCCACCGCCGGGCATGGAGTCCACGCCCGCATCGCGCAGCTTGACGAGGGTTTCTTCGATACTGAGCTTGGCGCGGCGAGCCAGAAACGCAATCTCCACCATGGTGAAGGCCTTGATGTGCACCTTCGGAAAACGCTCCTTGAGGCCGCGGACGAGATCGAGAAAGAACTCAAGTGGTAGATCGGGGTGCAAACCGCCGACGATGTGGAACTCGGTAACGGCTTCTGAATAGCCCGAGGCCGCGGTCTCCCACGCCTCTTCAAGAGCCATGGTGTAGCCGGCGGGGTCACCTTTTTTGCGGCCGAAAGCGCAGAGCTTGCAGGCCGCGACGCACACGTTGGTGGGGTTGATGTGGCGATTGACGTTGAAGTAGGTCACGTCGCCATGCAGCCGTTCGCGCACATGGTTGGCCAGCCAACCCACGGCAAGTACGTCACTTGAGCGGTAGAGCGCCAGGCCGTCGTCCGCACTGAGCCGTTGCTGGGCCATCACCTTGGCGGCGATGGGCTCCAGACGGGGATCGTACGTTTGAAATGCGTGGCTTGGGGAACCGGCCGACCGGCCAGAGCCCACGGTCTCAACGCTCATAACACCGATGATACCGGAATCGGAGTCGCCCGGCTCGCCCCGGCCGTTGTATAGAGGCGTGGCGTGTGGAAGTGAGCGAGTGAAGGAGCGAAGGTGTCAAGGGTCTATTCAGTGTGGTTCGGATCACACGGATCGGCGGGGTTTGCGGCGTACACTGCCGTTCATCGCTGAAAAAGCGGCAGAAACAGGATGCCCACAATTCCAATGAATCCCACATTTTCCGTGAATATCGAAGAGCAGATTTCGACCCAGAGCTATGCGCGGGGACCGGCAAGGCCGCTGCTGGAATTGACGATTGGCGATCTTCTGCAACGGACGGTGGATCGCTACCCGGACCGGCTGGCGGTGGTTTCGCGCCACCAGGAACGGCGGCTGACCTGGGCGGAGCTGAGCGTTGAAGCGAACCGCGTGGCGCGCGGATTGTGGTCGCTGGGCATTCGTCGCGGCGACCGCGTGGGATTGTGGTCGACCAACTGCGCCGAGTGGATCGTCATGCACATGGGCTGCGCGCGGGCCGGGGCGGCGCTGGTGAATGTGAATCCCGCCTACCGCTCGCACGAATTGCAGTTCACGCTCACGCGCTCGCGGATGAAGGCGCTCTTTCTGTGGCACAAGGACAGGCACGCCGATTACGAGGAGATTTTGGGCCGCGCGCGTCACGGGCTCGACCTGGCGCTCGAACACACGATTTATTTCGACTCGCCGGAGTGGCCGACGCTGCTGGACGCCGAGGGCCGGCTGCCGGAACACGTGGCGGTAGACGATGTGGCGAATATCCAGTACACCAGCGGCACCACCGGCCTGCCCAAGGGCGTGATGCTGACACATCGCAACGTGGTGAACAACGGACAGTTTCTCGCCGCAGGATTTCATTACACCGAGCAGGACAAGATTGTGGTTCCGGTTCCGCTTTTCCACTGCTACGGGTGCGTGATTGGAACCATGAGCGCGGTGAACTCGGGCGCGGCCATCATTCTGCCCAACTGGACCTTTGACGCGCGGGCCACGCTGAAAGCAGTGCACGAGGAGCGTGCCACAAGTGTCTACGGCGTTCCCGCAATGTATGTGGCCGAATTCGGGCTCGACGACTTCGCGACTTACGACACCACCAGCCTGCGCACGGGCATGATGAGCGGCGCGCCGTGCCCGGTGGAGCTGATGAAGCGCGTGCTTGAGGAAATGCACTGCCGCGAGCTGGTGATTGCCTACGGACAGACGGAGACTTCGCCGGTGGTGACGATGAGCGACGCCGGCGATTCGCTGGAAGTGCGTGTGAACACAGTGGGCCGGGCCATGCCGCAGACCGAGATCAAGATTGCCGCGCTCGAGGCCAAGCCCGAATTGAATATCGACACCCGCGAGACGCTGCCCTACGGCCAGCAGGGCGAGGTGTGCGTGCGCGGATACGCGCTGATGAAGGGCTACGACGGCGATGCGGAGGGCACGGCGCAGGTGATCCAGGCCGACGGATGGCTGCGCACCGGAGATTTGGGCGTGATGCGCGAGGACGGCTGCATCCACATTACCGGGCGCTCGCGCGACGTGATCATTCGCGGCGGCGAGAACATTTATCCGCGCGAGGTGGAGGAGTTTCTCTACACGCATCCCAAGGTGGGCGAGGTGCAGGTGATCGGGATTCCCAACGCGCGGCTGGGCGAGATCGTAGTGGCGTGGATTCGCCTGCGGCCGGGCCTGAAACCGGGCATCGACGCGACGGAACAGGAGATCAGGGAATTCTGCCAGGGACAGATCGCGTACTACAAGATTCCCGAGCACGTGCGCTTCGTGACGGAGTTTCCGGCCACGCTCTCGGGCAAGATTCAGAAGTACAAAATGTGCGAGTTCGAGATAGAAGCGCGAGGGCTACAGGCCATAGCGAAGACGGCGACGGCCTAATTCACCAGCGCCGGAGTGGGGACCGACACCTTCTGCGCATGGGCGTCGCGCGCAGGGGCGGCGTCACGCGTGATGGCGATGACCGTCATATCGTCCATTTGCCCGAACTGCTTTGCCGCTTCGACGATCGCCGCCACCGGCTCCATGGAGATCTGGCGGCTGCGCTCGAAGCCGAACAGCTCGCCTTTGGGATTCTGCGCCTCGACAATGCCGTCAGAATAGAACGTGAGGCGGCTGCCGCGAGGCAACTGGAAGCGAATGGTTTCATAGCGCGTGCCGGCTTTTGCGCCGAGCGGCAGAGCTCCCGAGATCGCCACTTCCTGGCCATCGAGATAGGGCGGCAAATGCCCGGCGTTCGACATGACGACGGAGCCATCGGGAAAGATGTGCGCCGCGAGCGCCGTGGAAAAGTTGCCGGCTACGCGGCCGACGAGCCGCTGGTTGAGATTGGCCAGCAACTCCGCGGGCTCCGAGGTGTACTCGGTGACGCCGCGGATAGCGCCCACGAGCACGGAGACCAGCATGGCCGCGGGCAATCCCTTGCCGGCTACGTCGCCGATCACTAGTAACAGCGAGCCCTCCGGCGCGGGCAGAATCTGGAAGAAGTCGCCGCCCACCTGCTGCGCCGGAACATAGGCGCTTTCGATGCAGAATCCGGGCACGCGCTCCAACTGCTCCGGCAGAATGATCTGCTGCACCTCGCGCGCCGCCGCCATCTCCGTTTCAAGGTACGCCTGCTGATGCGCAATGCGCGTGGAGCGCAGGACGAGAATGATTGCCAGCGAAAGCACGAAGAGACAGCCGTCGATGCTGTTGGCATTGAAGGTGAACGGTCCGACTGTCCAATTGAAAATGGCTCTCTGGAAACGGAACGCGGGGCCTGTGAATTCAGGGATCATGCTCACGATGAAAATGCCGAGCTGCACGTAGATGGATAAGCTGGACACAACGGCGGGGACGAGCAGGATGCCCGCCTCGTGATTACCGCGACGCCAATGCACGATGAGCAAAACAGGAATGATTCCCGCGAGGAGGCTCAGCTCGGGCGTAAAACTGACCAACGTGCCGATCGAAGAGCCCGACCCGGTTGCCGACTGCCACGATCCAAAGAGAATCCCCATCGCGGAGACAACCAGCCACGCCTGCAGCCAGCGCTTCAACGGCATGCGCAGAAAGGCCAGGAACATGAGGGTTTGAAGCACCAGGCCCGCGATGTTGAAGCAGCCGTCGATGTAGAACGACCACGTGGGAAGATTATGGAAAAGCTCGTAGAACTGCAGCGGCGCGTGCAACGCGGTGGCCAGAAAAAGCAGAAAGATCCAGAGATACTCGCGCTGCTGCCGCTGCGCCGTGAAGAGCGCCAGGGCGATAATCCCCAGTCCCAATCCGGCGAACTGGTAAAACCACCCCAGAAGATTCTCGCCAATCGTCGTCAGCCAGACGTGATCGCTGAGCGCAGTTTCCTGTCCGATGACGAGGTTGTAGGGAAAATAGCCAGGGAAGGAGCTGACCCACTCATTGCTGGAAACGTACAGGCGCATGGCGATAACCACGGAGCCTGTGGCGATCATCGTATCGGGAATGGGCTTGACGATGCGCGCCTGGAAGCCGTATGGGCGGTACGGCGAGACGTTGCCGTTGGCGAGTAGTTTCTCGCCGTTTACGTAGATTTCGAACGCACTCGAGAGGTTGTATTCTTCGAGCGAGAGTCCGGTCTGGTTGGGGGCTGTTTTGACGTGCAGGCGGTACCAGATGACCGACGGATGCTGCGTGGGAAAGAATTGCTTGAGCGACTGATTCGTGTCCAGGCGCGTCCACTGCGAGTCGTCGCAATCGGCGCGGGCGTAGGACGGATCGTCGCCGGCCTTGATCAGCCAGACGAAGCCCATGTCAGTGGGTTGGCGCAGCGTGGTGGCGTCAAAGGTCTGTGCGCAGAGCGGCGCGGGCGGGACGAGCAAGAGACCAAGAGACGCGAAGATGCAAATCCCGGCCAAACGCCGGGGAAGGCGCAGGGAGGTGGGAAAGAGCATAGGGTGGACTCGGCCTCCAGCCGATGTGGTTCCACCCTATCACTGCGCTCTTTGGTTCCGCGACGAAAATTTTGCGAGGTTGCCGCCGGGATTATTGAGCCGGCGGAGGCGCTGGTGCGCCTGCGGGAGCCCGCGTGGCCGTGAATTCCTGCGGAGGAGGCGGACCGCCGTTACCACCACCACCGTTGCCGCCACCACCGCCGCTGAAGCTGCGCGTGAACTTGATGGTGCCGCCGTCGGCCGTTCCCTTGTAGCTAATGGTGAACGAATTGCCGTTCATGCTCCGAACGACGTCAAAGGTGATGGTATCCGCGGTTACCTTGCCATTGGTGATAGGCATGTCGCCCATCCGGCCCGAGACCGTGCCTGTGACCGTCATGGCGGTGGCGTCGACCGTAAACGTGAATGTCGTGGTCTGCGTGTTGCCGCCACGTCCCGGAACATCGGCTGTCCATTTGCCGTTAAAATCGGCGGCCAGGGCGGTGACGGAGCCGAGCGCGAAAACTAGAGCTGCGAGCGCGAGCTTTTTGATCATGAGTTTCTCCCAACAATCGATTGGATCGCGACGCGGGATTGAATACCCTGCGCCTGTTAAGGAAGGACGTTGGGGAGGAGGGGGAAGACGCAAGGCGGGGAGTAGCCGGCAGGGAGTAGGAAATAGGGAGCAGGGCCTGCGGGAATGGCTGGAGGTGCGGAAAAGGGGTCGATGGGGTCGGCTTCTGGGCCTCCCAGTCTACCATTTTGTAACATTTTTGGCTGCAATTTTGACATTATATTGATGATTAAAAGCAAGTTAATCGTAGAAATATGCCACCCGCCCACTTCAGGACATTCAGCACCCCATCCACCGCGCTTACACTGATACTCCGTGCCGGAATCGACTGCGCAGCTTGAGAAGCGGGCGTTCAAGAAAGTTGAAGGAGCAGAACGCGACAAGATAGAGAAGAAGCAAGCGAAGGAGAGCGGGCCAGTACCATAGCGCGCCAATGGCGCCGGTGCCAATGCTGGGCGCCAAAAAGAGTTGCTGCCAAATGTAGAGACTATAAGACAGTATGCCTAGATGCTGCACAGCGCGCAGATTCATCACCGTGAACACCACACCGTGCCTCCCTGCGGCGAGGACCAGCAAGGTAAGCGCGATCGCCGCCGCCTCGATGGTGGGAAAAGTGGCGCGCGTGACCGTTCGCACAAATGGATGAGTGGCGAAGTGAATGGTGAGAATGGGTTGCGCCAGGAGCAGGAAAAACGACGTCGCTGCCAGAATGGGCCAAGCGCGCAGCTTTCCGATCCGCTGCCGCCAAACAGGTGATTCCAGAAGGAACGCTGCGGCGCAACCAGCCATCAGAATGTCGATGCGGATTTGAAATGCACCCGGTGCAAAGCCGCGAAGGGACGGAAAGAGATAGTAGTCGAGGATGCGCAAAATGGGTCCGGAGAGGGCCAGAGTCACGGCCAACCGGGGCGCCAGCCTTCTGGGCAGGAAGGCAAATAGACTCGGCCAAATGAGATAAAACTGTTCCTCCAGGCTGAGAGACCAAGTGTGATGCAGCCACCATGCATAATCGATTGCCTGGGGGTAGCGCAGGGAGAGCGGGTAGTTGTGCGTGAAAGTCAAGGCACGGAGAATGTCGAGCCAACTAATGGAGATCAACTGTGCGGACTTGAGCGCGGAGACGGTGAGAATCAAAAGCCAAAACACAGGCAGGATGCGAAGACAGCGCCGGATATAGAAATTGGACAATGAGAACGACCCAGTCGCATCGCGTTCCCGAATCATGAGCCAGGTGATCAGAAGGCCGCTGATCACGAAGAAGATCGAGACGCCCAAGTCGCCGAGGTAACCGGAGTATTCGTTGCCACACCCGAAGACGCCAAGGACATGAGCAACGATGACAAGAAGGATTGAGAATGCCCGCAAACCATCTAAGGAAGGCAGGTGGCTCTTTAAAGTTTTTCCCACGCGTCCCCTTTGGCTAGACGACTCTCGCTAGTCCGCAACAGGAATCTAGTTTTGTCGGTACCAAATTTTGGATTATACCGCTCCGGCAGGCGCGATACGCGTCATTGGATGGGTGTGAGTCAGCGCCCCAAAAAGCTAAACTCAGACCGAGAAACCTCACACCCCACTCTAACAGCAAGCGAGTGGCCCAGATCCTGAGGAAGCAAACTTGCAATTTGTGTTGCGAACTCGCGAGGCGGGACACAGCGGCGCTACTTGACCAGCCCGGCGCGATGGATGCGTTCCACCTGCTTGTTATAGCGGCCGAGGAGGGCGTTCCAGCGGACGATGGCGATGTCCTGGAGCATGCGGGTGCCGTCTTTGAGATAGCTGATGCGGGTCCGCTCGTCGTGGGCCCAGCTGACGGGGACTTCCTGGACGCGGTAGCCGCGCTTGCGGGCGATGAAGAGAATTTCGGGATCGAAGCCCCAGCGCTCGATGGTCTGCAACTGGAAGACGGTTTGCGCGGCAGCGCGGGTGATGGCCTTAAAGCCGCATTGCGTGTCGGCGTAGGGCAGACCCATGATGAAGCGGGTGACGCCGTTGAAGCAGCGTCCGAAGAACTGACGGTAGAAGGGCTGGCGGATGGTCTGGCGGGAGCTTTCGAGCCAGCGGGAGCCGATGGCGATGTCGGCGCCGGCGGCGATGGCGGCAAAAAGGCCGTCGGCCTCTTCAATGGGCGAGGAGAGATCGGCGTCGGTGAACATGACCACTTCGCCTAAGGAGTGGAGAATGCCGTTGCGCACGCTGTAGCCCTTGCCGTGGTTGCCGGGATTCTGGAGCAGCCGGACCTCGGGGTGGTCTTTGGCGAAGGCACGGACGATTTCGGCGGTCTGGTCGCGGGAGCCGTCGTCCACCACAACGATCTCTGCATGCCAACCCCGCTTGCGGACGCAGGCGACGACCGACTGGAGGGCGTTCCCGATGCGCGCGGCCTCGTTATAGGCCGGAATCACGATGCTGTAGGTCGGATAGGGCATCCTGCCGCGGACTCCTTGCAGGTGGCTGCCTGCGGTTTGTAGCCGGAGCAGTTTTGCAAGAGGTAGCCTTTCGGACATCATAGCGCACCCCTCGATCTTGGACCGTGGCGGCAGGGCTGGCCCCGGATTGTGCCCCCAAACTGCTGATGCGCAAAGGATAAATTCTCACAGGGGGCTTGCTTTTTCCCGCGCACCCCGGCAAAATCCGTTTATGCTGAGTGCGGAGGTTTAAGCGAGATGACAAAAGCGGACCTTGTGGAGAAGGTGACAGCCCTGGGCGATTTGACCCGGCGCGACGGCGAAGTGATCGTAGAAACAATCTTCGGCTCCGTGATCGGCGCCTTGCAAAGCGGGGACAAAATCGAAATTCGCGGTTTCGGCTCGTTTCGCATCCGCCAACGCAATCCCCGCATTGGCCGCAACCCCAAGACCGGCGCGCGCGTCGAAGTGCCTGCCAAGAAAGTTCCCTACTTCAAGCCGTCGAAGGAATTGCGCGACCTGGTGAACCCCGGCGAGGCTGCGGCGAAAGCGTCCTAAGGTCGCACCCAATGCAAATCGCAGCGCACGATGGGCATCGGAAGAGTGTCTCGCACCCGGCATAGTGGCTTGGGCGCCCAACGGGGAGATGCATGTTTAACGCGCTGCCTTCAGTCGTTCAGCTCGACATTTCAATTCTCTTTACAGCGCTAGCATGGGGCCTTGGATTCTATTTGGCCGACCGGCGCGCGTATGTGTTTGCTTCGCTGTCAATTGGGTGCATCGTGTGCTTGGCCGGCTATACCGTAGCCAGCCTCAACACACCAGCCTGGGCTGTCGTGCCGTCGCTGATTCCTCTGGACCTTCTCCTGTCTTGGTATGTGCTGAGGAAACCACGCAAGATTGCCGTGGCATACGTTTCGACGTGGTGTATCTATCTCGTGTTTCACATTGGCCTGAGCGCCTTCTTTCGCTACGACTCCCTGATCCCCTCCTGGAAGCTTCACGCCTAGCCATTTGGGAGTCTAAACCGCCGTCAACCGCGGACAGCACTTTTGGCTCGACGGATGCCGATGACTGCCATCATGCGACCCGTGTGCCCGTGTGAGGCGCGATGCGAGAAGAACAGATCCCCGTGGCATTGCGTACAGCCGCCCACCACCTGAATGGATTGCGGTGAAAGCCCGCCGGCGAGCAACTGGCGGCGGTTGGCTTCGATGAGATCCACGTGCAGGCCGGGTCCTAAGGCCGAGTGGCCCGGCGCGCGTTGCGTCAAGAACAGCATGGGATATCTGGTTTTGACGGGGTCGGAGGCGAATACCTCGTGGAAGAGCTCGCGCGCGTAAGAAAACTGCGATTCGAATTCTGAAAATACTTCTTCGCCCACGGCGTAGCAGCACGCGGAAGCGCCGGGACCGATGGCGGCGATGAGATCGGCGGGCTGGGAACCGTAGGCCAGGCGCATGCGGCCAACACCGGTCTCGACGATGCGCTTGACGGTTCCGCGCCAGCCTGCATGGAAGGCGGCGACGACGCGTTGGCGGCGATCTGCCACCAGAACCGGGATGCAATCGGCGGTTTGCACGGCGAGCAGCAGACCGGGCTTATCGGTGATCTGGCCGTCGGCGCGGCGAAGAGTGGGGCGGGCGGCATCGGAGCGGGTGGCCTGGTCCGCGTCAGCGCGCCTAACTTCGACGACAAGGTTCGAGTGGAACTGGCGGAGGCCGAGGACCGGTGTAGTGGCGTCTCCGGTGACGGCCTCGGCCAGCAGGCGGCGGTTGGCGAGGACAATTGCGCGGTCGTCGGCCGCAGTGAAGCCAAGATTCAACTCGCCGGGCGCGTCAAGTTTTCCCGGCGCGGGGTGGGCGCAATAGGCACGGCTCAATCCGCCTTTCCGGGTACTGAATCCGCCGCATAGCCAGGGAAGATCCCAGCCCGGAATGGGCAGCCATTCGACTCCGTTGGGGGCGCGGCGGGGAACGGGAAGGGGCGGGGTGAGTTCTTCGGGAGCGACGCGTGCGAGACGGGGCGGGCGTGGGCTGCGGGGTTGCGGGCGGCGCGGGTTGCGGATGAGGCCTGCCTGTTGAAAGCGGGCGTCGAGCGATTCGATCTCCGGAAAAGCGGAGGATTGAGGACGGGAAGAAGGCCGCATCGCAGCTTTGATTCTATCGGGAACAGGGACTGCGGGACTAAGGGACTAAGGGGCTGAGGGGCGGAGGAACTGAGGGACTGAGTCTGCGAGCCCGGAAAAGAACATGGGCCTACCTTCCGGTAGGCCCGTTCGAGAGGCAGTTTAGGGAGGGTAGCCAGGGGGGAAATTTGAGAAGAGGTTCCGAAGAACCCTCAAGAGAGAGATGCCTTGCTTTGGTGGGACATTTTGGGGAAGCCTCTGCTGATTACTTATATTGATGCCTGAAACGGAGAAAAGTTGCAAGGTATTTCTTCAAAGACTGAGAAATGAGGGACAAACCGCCCGGCGGGCGGCTTTTACCTGTCTGGCACAATTGGCAGGCAAAACAAGGCGAAAGGCTTGCACGCACGGGTACAGATCGAGCACTCTTGAGATTGTGGGAAAGTGGGTCTACTTCGCGGTGAGCGTGGTCGTGATCGGGGCGATCGCGTACTTCGTGTACGTGCACCGCGCCTGGCTGGGGCTGGGCAGCGCCGGGGGAGGCGTGCCCACGGAGGAAACGAACACCGATCTCGAGCCCGCGCATGTCTCATGGCATGCTGTCGACCGGACCCAGGATGGATTCAGGATCGATATGCCGTCGGACACGAGCGAGATCCAGATTCCCGCCTACAACGTGAAGGGCGGCGCCGAGGAGATGGAAATGATCGTGGCCACCCCCAACGCGGAGACCACCTACGCGATTGCGTGGGACGACAATCCCCCGGTGGAGCGGGCGAGCGGCGAAGCGGTGGAACGCACGCTGGACAATGCGCGAGATGGAGCGCTGGCGCGGACCCAGACCACGCTGATGGGTGAGTCGCACGCCAACTACCTGGGCTACCCGGGGCGGGATTTCAGCGGGCACAACCAGAGCGGCGGCCTGTTTAATGCGCGGCTGATCCTCAAGGGAACCAAGCTCTACATGATGATCGCGGCCTTCCCTGCACCGAGCGCGCGGCGCGACGAAGACGTGAATCACTTCTTCG
>JBEKAS010000096.1:0-14100 GCA_050015795.1 Occallatibacter sp.
TCAGCGAGTCAGCGAGTCAGCGAGTCAGCGAGTCAGCGAGTCAGCGAGTCAGCGAGTCAGCGAGTCAGCGAGTCAGCGAGTCAGCGAGTCAGCGAGTCAGCGAGTCAGCGGCAAGATGCGATGATGAACGAAAAGGTTGGTTCGAAGAACGGTGCAAGGACCCGACATTATAGGGATTTGCTGGTTTGGCAAAGGTCGATGGATTTGGCAAGGGCCGTCTATCGTGAAACAGAAACACTGCCAAAGGCCGAATTGTTCGGTCTCCGGGCTCAGATGCGAAGGGCTGCAGTTTCCATCCCGAGCAATATCGCTGAACGGCATGGCCGGCTCGATGACGGGTATTTCCGGCAGTTTCTGGCCACTTCCCGGGGCTCACTTTTCGAATTGCAGACACAACTTGAGCTCGCTGGAGATCTGAAGCTAGTAAGCGAAGATGCGGTGCGTCACTTGATGGAAGCGTGCGAGGAAATTGCCCGGTTGATCAACGGGTTACTCAGAACACTTAAGGCAGCCTGAGCCTTCCTTCGCTGACTTGCTAACTTGCTGACTCGCTGACTTGCTTGACAGAAAGGAAATACACCTTGAAGTTAGTCATTGCTTCCGATCATGCGGGATTTGAGTTGAAGGAAGAGCTGCGCGCCGACTTGGCCGCGGCTGGCCATGAGGTGATCGACTTGGGAGCATATGAGGTCGAACCCGAGGACGACTATCCCGACTATGCCGTGAAGACGGGCGAGGCGATCAAGGCGGGTGTAGCGCCGCGTGGCATTCTCATTTGCGGCAGCGGCGTGGGGGTGTGCGTGGCGGCGAACAAGATTCCCGGCATTCGCGCGGGGATTTGCCACGATACGTACTCGGCGCACCAGGGCGTGGAGCACGACGACATGAATGTGCTGGTGCTGGGCGCGAGAATCATCGGCTCCGCGCTGGCGTTCGAACTGGCGCACACATTCGTCGCGGCGAAATTTCAGGGGCAAGAGGGCCGGTTTGAACGGCGGTTCAAGAAGGTGCTGGCGATCGAGGCCAAGTACCAGTGCTGACCGGCTAACTTGCTGGCTTACCCACTATGTTCCCCTTCGACGTAATTCTTTTCGATGTAGGCGGAGTCCTGCTGACCAATGGCTGGGACCACGGAGAACGCGCGGCCGCGGCGGCGCATTTCGGACTGGATGCGGAGGCGCTTGAGGCCAGGAATGCCCAAGTGATGGAAGCCTGGGATCGCGGCGAGATCAATCTCAATCAATATCTGGATGTGGCCGTGTTTTACGAGCCGCGCGCATTCTCGCGCAGCGAATTCTTCTCCTTTATGCTCGGCCAATCGCAGCGATTACCGAATGGAGCCTTGCACATTCTTGCGGAGCTTGCGGCATCCAATCCATGTATGGTGGGCGCCCTGAACAACGAAGCACGCGAAACCAACGAGTTTCGCTTTGGCCACTTTGGCCTGCGCCGGTATTTCAAGGTCGCATTCAGTTCGTGCTACATGGGCTTGCGCAAGCCGGAGCCGGCGATGTACTTGAGGGCGCTCGACATTCTGGGCTGCAAGCCCGAGCGCGTACTCTTCATCGACGATCGCGCGGAAAATGTGGCCGGCGGTTTGGCGGCGGGAATGAAGGCGATCCAATTCACGGGTGCGGATGCGCTGCGCAGCGAATTGACGAATCTGGGAGCGTGTTAGGAGCAGCTTCGAGCTACTAGCTCTCATCAACGCGAATCAACGAGCAGTCCCCAAACTGGCTTAACCAGACTCCGGCGGAGACCCGCTTTTCCACGCATTGGCTCTGCGGCGCGCGCGACCGAGGACCAGCTGCAGTAGATAGACAAAGACCAGAATATTGATGGTGAGCAGGCCGACGCGGACCCACGTGAGATGGCGGAAGATTTCGAGGATCTCCCAAGGCAGAAATGAGGCAGTAATGGCGAGGGTAAGGAACTCGCCCCAGGCCTTTTCGAGATAGAGGCCGATGCCTTCGACCAGCGTGAGGGTTGCGTAGCAATAGGCGACGAGGCTGATGCGTTCGAGCACGGGCCCATTGATGATCGAGGATTTCTGGAGGATGAAGATAACCAGCCGCGACTCGGGATTGAAACGCAGATGGCGCGCAAAGAGCTCGATCTGGTCGGCGATGTCCTTATGGAGAAGGTGGTGTGCACCGATGCCGATGGCGTAGAAGAATAGCGCGTGGAAAAATTTGTAGACCGCGATGAGGAGCAGCACGCGGTTGCGGCTCTGAGGACCTTCGGTGCGAGCTGGGAAGCGAAATTGGGCCATGGGGGCTGAAGGGAGCTGCTGCCTTCAAGGGTATACGATGCCGGCGAGCCAGCGGCGGATTCCGCCCAAGCGGAGCTTGGACTGGCGCCCGAGATCGTGCGAGGGATAGTGTCTCGGTTTCCCACATCTCAAAAGCGAGATGTGGGGCACCCACTTGTGCGGGCGTGGACGCCCGCACTACAGCCGGTCTGGAGACCGGCGCTACAATTCCGGCTTCGGCCCCGCCTTTGTTGCGCGAAGTTATTTTTTCAGGTGCAGAAGGGAATTGCGGTCGAGGGGTTCGCCATTGAAGATGATGGTGGAGATGCGGCGCGCGTTCCAGATGTTGGCGGTGGGATCGGCGTCGACGACGAGAATGTCGGCGCGGCGGTCGGCGGCGATGAGGCCGAGCTCGTTCCAGCCAAACTGCAGCGCGTAGTTGTTGGTGGCAGCGGCCAGGGCCTCGCGCGGCGAGAGGCCGAGGCGGACGAGAAGCTCCAATTCCGTGTGCAGCGAGATGCCGGGCATGGTGCCCATGGAGTCGGCGCCGGAAGCGGCCAGGTAGTGGGGAAAATCGGCGAAGATGGTCTGGTTGATGCGCCAGAAACGGAGAGCGGTGAGCCCGGCCTTCTTTTCGAGATCTTCTTCCATCCAGCGCTGTGCGGTGGCGGGCAGATGGTGCTCCCAGGTGGGGAGCGGGTAGATCATTTCGCCGGTAGCAGGGTCGGAAGTATGAAACATGCGGCCGGGATCGAGAAGAGCCGCGGCCGGCTCTTTCCAGAGATTGCGATGCCCGGGCAGATTGACGTAATAGAGGCTGAAGCTGGGCATGAGCGCGGCGTGGTGCGCGGCAAGGAAGTGAGCGTAGTTGCGCAGACGGAGATCGGTGGGCGAAACGTGCTCGGAGTAATCGTAGGCGGTGTTGGCCGCGGAGCCGTCGGGATCGTCGATGAGCGGGCGCTGCAGTTCGTCGGGAATTACGCTGAGGACGTAGCGATCCATCTGGGGCAGGGCGTCGACGCCGGCTTCAACGCCGACGCGATACGGCGTGGCCACAAAGACGCCGTAGGTGACGAGGCCCATCTCGTGGGCGCGGGCGATAATCCACTGGGAATTGGCGGCCGTTAGATGAGGCGACAGCAGCAGCACGCGCGTACCGAGCCGCGCGGTGTCGACCATTTGCCGCGCCGTATCCTGCGGGCTCAACTCGGCGGGATGCAGTCCCTCGCGCAGCTTGGAGACCCACTCGGGCTGGCGCGCCAGCAGGCTCCAGTCGTCGGTGACGCCGATGGTGTCGATGGGGTAGATGTGCGGGCTGGGCTGGGCGCCGGAATCGATAAAGCCGCGTTGATAGTCGGCGCGGGCGACCACGGTGGTGACGCCCATGTAGAGGTTGGCGTTGGCCTGGGCCTGCGAGTTCAGGCCGGCGAAGCCATCGATGAGACCGGGAATGAGAAATTTTCCGGTGCAATCGACGATGCGCGCGCCTTTGGGGACGGGCACTTCGCCGGGCAGGCCGACCGCAGTGACTTTGCCTTCGCGGATGACGACAATGGCATCAGGAATGTCGTGGGCCGAGTGGCCCCAATTGGCCACATCGATGACCGTGCCGCCGACAAGAACCAGGGGAGCCGCAGGCTCGACTTGCGGGTGGGCCGAAACGGAGGCTAAAGCCAATCCGCAGACGAGCGCGGCAAAAGAACGATACCTTCGCATCACCAAATCAGTCTGATGTGGATTGTCGCACAGGGGGACCGGTTAGAGGGCTCTCCTGGACAAGGCTTGCTTGTGTCGAATCTATTTTGGGACGGCCGAGGGCTGCGGCGGCGGCAACGATGAAGATGGGAAAACACTCCAGCGAGTAGCGCGGCTCGGAGTTTTCCATGGTGCCAAGCAGCAAACAGCGCAAGACGATATAACCGCCCAGCATCCACGGCCAGGGCACGCGACGGCGCATGAAAGCCCACGCCGCTGCTGCGACATACAAGAGATTGATGAAGCCGAACACAATGGCCCATGCGGTTTGCGCGGGGTGGTCGCTTGGGGGCCACCAGAAAACCTCGAGTTCGAACTCCTCAGTGCGGGGACGGAACATCATGTCGGCGATGCGCGCGAGCGGGAGTGTGACGTAGTAGCGGAAGGGATGCGCGTGGATGCGCTCCGCGGCGAGCGCGCCGAAACGATGGTCGAGATCGGCGGAGACAGAGATGGTGTGGTTGTATTCGTCGAGGAGGGCGAGAGTTTGCGCGCGCTGGGCGGGCGAGTCGAAGGCGCGCGCGGGCAAATCGTCGGGATCGATGGGGCCGACACCGACCTGCCAGAAGACGACGGCCGTGGAAGTGTACTCGACGGACCAGGTGCGGATCCAGCGATAGACGCCGACGTTGGGGCGGTCGCCGGGGTCGCCGAGATAGCGCGGAGCCAGCGGCTGAAAGACCTGGAAGGTAACCCAATTGCGCAGCGTCCACACGGCAATGGGAGCCAGGGCGACGGCGCAGTAGATAGATGTGGTGGTGAGGCTGCGGCGCAGCGCGAGGCGCATGCCTTGGGCGGCGCGGCCGCGGAGGATGTAGCAAAACAGTCCCGCGGCGAGCGCAACGAAGAGCAGCGCGCCGTCGGGCCGCAATAGCATGGCGAGGGCTGCTGCGCAGCCAGCGAGAATCACGGCGCGTATGTCATGAGAGCCGGCGGCTTCTGCTGAGAGGATGCGTCCTGCGGCATAGATTCCCAGCGACACCGCGAAGATGGAGAGGCACTCGGTCATGGCGGTACCGGCTTCAGCAGCGGTGAAGGGACAAAGCACAGCGAGAGCGAGGGCGATTTCACCGGCGCGCGGCGAGATGAGGCGATATGCGAAGGCCGCCAAGAGAAGGCATCCGACGATGTCGATGACAGACTGGAAAAGATAGACAGCGACGAGCCAGCCACCGTGGGGAAGATTGCCAAAGATTTGATGGAAGACGCCGAGAAGGATGGGATAGGCGGGCAGGCGGAAGAGGCTGGGCGCAAGATCGTCGCCGGAGCCGAGTCCGTAGACCCAGTGGTGCAGCAGATTGCGGCCGAGATCGAGATAGTCCCAGGTATCGTCGTCGATGGTGCGGGGAGACCAGATGAAGTAGAGGCGGAGGATGAACCCAAGCGCGATCCAGAGCGGCCACCGGCGCGGCCAGCGCGATGAATGGGGCGATGGGAACATGGCAGAAGGATACAGCAAGGGCTGAAAGGCCAGTGGCTCAACGAGTCAGCATTTGCAATAAGACGTCTCTGGGGCAATTGCGGCCATATTCGCGGCCTCGGACCCTCTTGACAACGTATCGGTCATAGTCGAATAATTATTCGAGTATGCATGATATTCGAGATGCGTTTGCTTCTTGCCGGCAATTGCTGTTCAACCGGGTCAAGGAAGCAGCTCCTGGTCGAATCCAGCTCCTTACTGGTCCCAGGCAGGTGGGCAAGACAACGCTGCTCCTCGAAATCGCGGCCAGATTCGGCGAACGGAGTGTGTATGCTGCGGGTGACGATCCGGATGCCGCATTTCCGGGCTTTTGGGAGCGAGTCTGGCAAGACGCGGAGACGCGTGCGAAGCATAAGCCTGCAGTGCTATTGCTCGACGAGGTTCATCATTTTCCGGATTGGGCCGCACGTCTCAAAGGACAATGGGATCGCGCACGCCGCCGCCGGATTCCGATCCATGTTGTCGCGACGGGTTCTTCAGCCTTGCGTGTTGCGACTGATTCGCGAGAGAGCCTGGCCGGTCGCTTCGAGCGGTTGACCCTGAACCACTGGCCCGCTGCTTCGTTGGTCACTGCATTTAATCTGCCTCCACACCAAGCCGCACACGATATCGTTCGCTTCGGTTCCTATCCTGGTGCGGTTCAATACCAAAGGGACTTCATGCGCTGGCGTGCCTACATCCGCGACGCAATTATCGAACCTGCAATCGGTCGCGATGTGCTCGCGCTTGGTGCCGTACGACGTCCAGCTCTCTTACGGCAGGTCTTTGCCGTAGCGGTGAGTTCGCCCGCACAGATCATGTCCCTGCAGAAAATGCAGGGACAACTTCAGGAAAGGGGTGCGCTGGAAACAGTCGCGCACTACCTGGGGTTGCTTCAAGATGCTTATCTGATTGCACCTCTGGAGAAATACTCGGTGCAGGTTCATCGACGCCGTTCCGCCCCTCCCAAGATTGTCGTGCTGAACAACGCACTACTCTCCGCCACACATTCCAACGGCATTCTCGATCCGGTACGGGAACCCGAGCGCTTCGGGTTTTTGGTTGAGAATGCCTGCCTCGCATTTGCCATCAACCAGGGACAGCAGGTGTCATACTGGCGGGAAGAGCCCTTGGAGGTCGACGCGATTTTTGAGGGAAGCTGGGGAAAGTGGGCGGTCGAAGTGAAAACCGGACGCTTCGATATGCCGGACCTCCGTGGGCTACTGGAATTCTGCCGCCGGCATCCGGCATTCAAGCCACTCGTCATCACTGCACCCGGCGACGAAGAATCTGCCAGGCGCCACGGAATCGAATCCATCAATTGGGTGGACTTTCTTATCGGCGGTCCGCCTGCTGCCTGAAACTAACGGCAACTTCAGCGAGTGAGCAGGCCGGTGGACCGATCAGCTTGCGACCAGCGTGGCGTGGCGGCGGCCAGCCAGGAGCGGGAGCACCTGGGCGTAGGCGGCGTCCACGGAGAGGCCGTACTTTGCGCGGAGCGGCTCGACTTTGCCGTGTTCGATGAACTGGTCGGGCCAGCCGATGCGCACGACGGGAACGGCGAGGCCCATCTCATCGAGCGCTTCAACAACTGCGGTGCCGAAGCCGCCCATCTTCACGTGATCTTCAATGGTGACGAAGGCGGCCACGCGCTTTGCGTAACGCTCAAGCATTTCGCGATCCAGGGGCTTGATGAAGCGGGGATTGATGACAGCGGCGGAATAGCCATCGCGCGCGAGAGTGGTGGCGAGCCCCTGAGCGAGCGAGATCATGGGACCGAGTCCGAGAATCGCAACGTCAGAGCCGTCGGCGAGCACTTCAGCCTTGCCGATGGGGAGGATTTGCGGCTCGGGCTTGCGGGCTACGCCTGCCACGGCACCGCGCGGATAGCGAATGGCGCTGGGGCCGGGGATTTCGATGGCGGTCTTGAGCATGTCGGCGAGCTCGTCTTCGTCTTTCGGCGACATGAGCACGATGCCGGGAATGCCGCGCAGGTAGGCAATGTCAAAAAGGCCGTGATGCGTGGGGCCGTCGTCGCCAGAGAGCCCGGCGCGATCCATGCAGAAGAGGACGGGAAGCTTCTGCAGGCAGACGTCGTGAACGATGGGATCGAAGGCGCGTTGCAGAAAAGTGGAATAGATGGCGCAGACCGGACGGAAGCCGCGCGTGGCCATGCCGGCGGCGAAGACGACGGCGTGCTCCTCGGCGATGCCGACGTCGAAGTAGCGTTTGGGATGACGAGGGCGGAAGAGATCGAGGCCGGTGCCGTTGGGCATGGCCGCGGTGATGGCGACGATGCGGTCGTCCTTTTCGGCCAGATCGGCGAGGGTGTTGGCGAAGACCTCGGCATAGGTGGTGGAGCCGTCGGGAGTCTGGCCGGTTTCAGGATCGTAGGGGCCGAGGCCGTGGAATTTCTTTTGCCCTTCGAGCGCGGGCTGAAAGCCGCGTCCCTTCTGCGTGAGCACGTGCAGCAGAACAGGGTGGTCGAGGGTCTTGAGAAATTTGAAGGTCTCGACCAGCAGCGGGATGTTGTGGCCATCGATGGGGCCGAAATACTCCAGGCCGAATTCCTCAAACATCATCGAGGCCCAAAGAAAGCCCTTGGCGGCCTCTTCAGCGCGGCGGACGACCTTGGCGGCGGTCTTGCCGCCGATGCGCTCGATGAGATGCGTGGCCTTGTCGTGCAGGTGCTGGTAGCGTTCGTTGGTGACAATGCGATGGAGGTAACGGGCCACGGCGCCCACATTGCGGTCGATCGACCACTCGTTGTCATTGAGGACAACGATCATGCGCCGGGTTTGCGAGGCGATGCTGTTCAGCGCTTCGAAGGTGATGCCGTTGGTGAACGCGGCGTCGCCGGCAACGGCGATAACGTTTTCGTGCCCTCCGGCCAGGTCGCGGGCCACAGCCATGCCCAGCGCGGCGGAAAGCGCGGTGCCGGCGTGGCCGGCTCCGTAGCAGTCGTGCTCGCTTTCGGTGCGGAGCATGAAGCCATTCAGGCCGCCGGGCTGGCGGATGGTCTCAAAACGGTTGCGGCGGCCGGTGAGGATCTTGTGGATATAGGCCTGGTGGCTTACGTCAAAGAGGATCTTGTCATCGGGCGTGTTGAAGACCGCATGCAAGGCCAGAGTGAGCTCGACCACACCGAGATTGGGACCGAGATGGCCGCCTGTCTTCGATAGAGTCAGAATAAGGAAGTCGCGGATCTCCTGCGCAAGCTCGGCAAGCTGCGCGGGACTAAGGCGCTTTACGTCGGCGGGAGAGTTGATGGAGTCGAGCAGTGTTCCCATTCACGTCCTTTTCCCGGGAAAGCCGGGCGTCGAAGTTAAAAAGCCCCCTGCACGGGGGTCTTTATTTGAGGCTTCGCCTGCTCTTAGTATACCTTTACGAAGAATCCGACCTTTGCAGTGTTAGACGCCCTGGATGGGGCGGAGTTTGGCAGAATTCCGGGCACGGACCGGGCGGAAAAGACGGCGGCGGGAGAGGCCGGTATGAGTCTCCATAACTCTTTGAAATATAACAACATAATTTCAAATTGGAGCCCTCATGGAAGAGAATTTCACGAGACTGGAAGCCCCGTGGCTGCTCTATACTTGAACCCCGACGAAAACGGGAGGTTGCGCGATGCGAAAATGGGCGGCTTTGCTGCTTTTGACGGGCTGGGCCTGGCAGGCGATGGCGGCCAAGAGCGTGTCGGTGGGGCAACTGGAGCAACTGCTGGAAACACTTCGTGGAAAATCCGATGGCAAGGTGGCACAGGAGCTTTCGGACCTGGAGCTGACGGAGCGGGTGAGCCTGGCCCGGCTGGCGCACTGGGAGGCGGAGTTTCCGGGGAGCCGGAGCCACGAGGCGCTGATAAAACTGGCCGATCTCGCGGCATTTTTGAACCCTCCTGCCGGAGACGTGGTTCCCATTCCCGGGCCGGACAGCGGAACCCAGGAGCGGATGCTGGAGCTGGCCGGCGAATACGTGAAAACCACGATCACGCGGCTGCCAAACTTCATTGCCACGAGGGAAACTACGCATTTTGAAGATTTGCCCTCGCTGCAATCGAACAGTGCGCCGCCGCCGAACTCGGGGGGATGGGCGTCGCGCGGCGTGCGAGTGAACGGGGTCGCCACGAGCAACATCGAACGCAAGTTTCTGCACAGCACGGGGTCTTACAGTACTACGGTCACATACCGGGACGGTAACGAGGTGCACGAAACGGATACCGAGGAGGGCAAGAACCAAAGCAAGCCGGCGAAAGGGCTGACGACCAACGGCGAATTTGGGCCGATTCTTTCGGTGGTGATGGGCGACGTCCTGCGCAGCGAAGTAACGTGGCAACGATGGGAGCAACGATTGGAAGAAGGCGCGAGCGAGCCGGTGGCGGTATTTCGTTATGCCGTGCCCGAGGAGCAATCGAATTACATGGTGGGGGTTCCGTCGGAAGGCAAAATCAAAGAGATCTATACGAGCTACCGCGGCGAGATCGCCATCGATCCGGCGACAGGAGCGATTCTGCGCATCATCGTAGTGGCGGAGTTGCCGCCGCCCTACGAGACGATGCAGATCGCGATGCTCGTGGAGTATGCGCCGGTGGTGATTGGCGAGCAGAGCTACATTTGCCCGGTGCGCGGCGTGGCTTTCTCGAAGGTTCCGGTGGAACATCCCCCGGCGGCGCAGGCGGGGACAGCGATCGACGTGCAGACAGAGCTGAACGACGTTGCGTTTACGCAGTATCACTTGTTCCGCTCGAAAGCGCGAACTGTGACCGGCGAAAGCGCACAGGGGAACGCGCCGGCACCGGGATCTCCGCCTGCAACGCCTCCGGCTCCAACGGGCGCTACGCCTTCGCCTCAGCAGCCGTAGCGGGGCAGCGGGTTCAAGGCTGCGCCGAGCAAGCGCGCGGCCTAGCTCTTCTTAGAAGTGACTGCCGAGAAAGCCGTTACCAGCTGTTCCACCTGCTTACCGCCGCAATGCGGGCAGGCCACCTGGCTGCTTCCGCGCTCTGCCATGTGCAGGACGAGGGTGAACTCCTTATTGCAGTCGCGACAATGAAAAACATATTGGCACATTGCGGTTCTCCCGGTTGACCATCATAACGCCACCGGCGCGCAAGCGCGAGGGGACCCCGGTTCACGCGCGATCTTCGCTGGCAACACCTGCGCGTGCGAAAGTGAATAGCAGGCTCGACCGTTGTAGGATGGGCCTGAGAGATTTGAGGCTGGTTGGAGGGCAAGACAGTGAGCAGAATACGGCATCTTTTTTCGATATCGGTGGTGATTGCGGGATTGACGGCAGGTTTGGGTGCGGGCGCGGCGTGGGCGCAGTTACCGGAGCCGGGAATGACCCAGGAGGCGCCGAATCCGCTCACCGATGCGACCGTAAAGCCGGGCAAGATGCTGCTGTTCGACCTGGAGGCGCGCTTTGCCAAGGACGTGCTGGAGCGCGGAGGCGCGGGCTTTGCCGACTGGTTCGCCGACGACGGCGTGGCGCTGGGCAATGGGGCGGCGCCGCTGATTGGCAAGGTGGCCATTGCCAAGGGTGCCAACTGGTCGCCGAAAGACTACCAACTTACCTGGACGCCGAGCGATGCGATGATGGGGCCTTCCGGCGATATGGGCTACACGTGGGGCCACTATGAGGGGCGCAGTAAGGACGCCAACGGAAATCCCGTGCTGACCGGCGGGCGCTACATCACCATGTGGCGCAAGCAGCCGGACGGCACCTGGAAGGTGGTTCTGGATGCTGGAGCGAACGAACCCCCCGCGGCGGGAGATTGCTGCAAGCTGCCGGGACACTAAAGGCAGGTTTCAGGTGTCAGGGAACAGGTGTCAGGGAACAGGGAACAGGGACGGGCATCTTAGAAGAGAAAAAGTGAGATCGTCTGCGGAGGGATTGCGGGCGGGCGAGAAGGCGGGCGAGACAGGTAACTCTACGCGAGTGCCCATAGTAATCTTCGAATGAATCGAAGGCGCGAAAAATCGCGGGTACTTGGGTTGTAAGCCTTTTGCAGACAATTACCTACTTTGTGGAAGAGCCAACTTCGTCAATCTCCCGGATACTGACAATCGGGTGCGTGTAGCTATGTGCGCTGTGCTCGGTTCGCAAGGCGGTGAGAACCAGGAAATGGGCGTGCGTGCGGAGCTAAGTGTGTTCGATCGCAACTCCGACCCTGGGCTGGACGAGCTGACCGAGTTTGCCGGGGTGTTGTGCAACGCCGACTACGCCTACCTGGGCTGGATGGACTACAACCGGCTTTGGTTCAGGTCTCGCTATGGATTCCGTGCGAGCGACCAGCCGCGCGCGGCCACGGCCTGCCAATGGATGCTGGATAAGGGCCAGCCGCTGCTCATCGCGGATGCGAGCCAGGATCCACGCTTCCCGCCCGCCGGCATCCCGCTGCCCAACGCCGATCCTTGCCTTTCCTATGCGGGAGTTCCGCTGCTTTCCGGTGACATGCAGATCGTGGGCACACTGGCGGTGCTGTCGCGCATGCCAGACCGATTCAAGCCGGAGCATCTGACCCTGCTGGAAGCTCTGGGGCGGCAGGTGGTGACGCGGCTGGAGCTGTACAGCCGCATTCGCATGCAGGAGCAGGCGCAGCGGCTGCGACAGCGGGCCGAGCGGGCGCTGGCCATCGAGCGCTGCTTTGTAGCTGCCACACTGGACTCGATTCCCGCACTGGTGACGGTGCTGGATACGGCGGGGCGGGTGGTGAGGATGAACGAACCCTGCTCGCAATTGACGGGTTTGAGTCTGGCCCATGCCATCGGGCTGCCGTTTGTGGAGGAGTTTCTGGAGGAGGGGGACCGCGCGTGGGTGGCGAGTAAACTGCGCGACGCCGTGGTGGGCCTGGTGAGCGGGCCGCATGAAACGGCGTGGCGGGCCGTGGGCGGCAGTTCGCGGCGCGTGAGCTGGACACTGCGGCCTCTGCAGGGGCCGACCGGCGAGATCCAGTACCTGATCGTGAGCGGGCAGGACGTGACCGACCAACGCGCGATGGAGAAGGCGCTGCTCTCGAGCGAGACCCGCTATCGCGAGATGGTGGAAAACAGTTTGGGGTTTGTCTTTACCTGCTCGATGGAGGGACGGCTGACCTCGCTGAACGCGTTTACCGCCGAAACCCTGGGGTATCGTCCCGAAGACCTGGTGGGGCGCATGGTGACGGAGTTGATGGACGCGACGGGAGTGGCGACGTTCCAGGATTGCCTGAACACGGTGGAAACAGGCGAGGAGTGGCAGGGAGCGCTGTCATTGCGGCGCAGCGATGGAATGTACCGGCGCATTGCGGTGCACAGCCGGAACATGCAACTGGCCGGCGAGCGCTCCTTTGTGATCGTGCACGGCATGGACGTAACCGAGCAGTACGAGGCCGAGGAAGCGCTGCACCTGGCCACGCGGCAACGCGAATTGATTCTGGAGTCGGTGGGCGACGGCATCTTCGGCATCGACCTCGACGGCAAGGTGACGTTTATCAACGAGGCGGGCGCGCGCATGCTGGGATACACGCCGGAGCAGTTGACGGGACACGACCTGCACGAGCTCATCCATCACAGCCACGCCGACGGGACGCCGTATTCGCGATCGACCAGCCCGATTCTGCAGGCACTGCGGCGCTCGGAACCGATCCGCATGCGGGACGAGGTCTTCTGGCGCAGGAACGGCAGCGCGATCCCGGTGGAGTACAGCGCCAATCCGCTGATGGAAGACGGCCGGGTTTCGGGCATGGTGGTGGCCTTCCAGGACGTAAGCGAACGGCGGCGGCTGGAACGCATGAAGGACGAGTTCATCTCCACGGTGAGCCACGAGCTGCGCACGCCGCTCACATCGCTGCGCGCATCCCTGGGATTGATTCAGTCGGGCGCGCTCGACAAGCGGCCGGAGAAGCAGCGCCAGATGGTGGAAATGGCAATCGGCAACTGCGACCGGCTGACCCGGCTGGTAAACGATATTCTGGATTTCGACGGCGCGGAGAAACGGCGGCTGCCGCTCAACCGCGCGCCGGTGGAAGCGGTCGACCTAATGCGCCGCGCGGCCGACGTGGCGCACGTCGCGGCGACACAGGCGCGCATGGAGTTCCGCATCGATGCCAAAGCGTCGCCGGTGTTTGCCGACCCGGAACGCGTGATGCAGGTGCTGAACGAACTGGTGACCAACGCGATCAAGTTCTCGCCGCCGGGCACGAGCATTCAATTGAGCGCGCGGGATACGGTTGGCAGCGGACCGGGTGACAGCGCTTCAGGAGCGAAAGAGGTGTGTTTTACCGTGGCGGACCAAGGGCGCGGCATTGCGCCGGAGAAACTGGAGCGCATCTTCGAGCCCTTCCAGCAGGGCGATGCATCGGACTCGCGGGCGTTGGGCGGGACGGGCCTGGGTCTGGCGCTTTGCCGCAGCATCGTGGAGCAGCACGGCGGGCACATCTGGGCCGAAAGCGAAGTGGGCAAGGGAAGCAGGTTCCTGTTTACGCTGCCGGCGGCGGGGCCGGAGACGCCGTAGGCTGGCGAGTCAGCGGGTCAGCAGGTCAGCGGGTCAGCGGCTCAGGAGGTCGAGGGCCTTGAGGACTAGCTTATCGTCGTTGTTTTCAGCACCGCCGCCATCGTCGCCGCTGTCATGGTTATTCTTCGCCGTCTTCGCCAGCGTCATCGGT
>JBEKAS010000097.1:0-14096 GCA_050015795.1 Occallatibacter sp.
GTCCCCGCGCGCTTCATGTGCTGGATGATCTGGCCGGGCATGGCGCCGATGTAGGTCCGCCGATGGCCGCGAATCTCGGCCTCGTCGTGCACCCCGCCCAGTGACAGGCGCACGAACTTGCGCCCCGTTGCCTTGGCGATCGACATGCCGAGCGAAGTTTTGCCCACGCCCGGAGGCCCGACGAAACACAGGATCGAGCCCTTTGGATTTTTGACCAGCTGCCGCACCGCGAGAAATTCCAGGATCCTCTCCTTGATCTTTTCCAGGCCGTAATGATCGGTGTTCAAAACCTTTTCGGCGTAGTCGACTGACCGCGTCTCCTTCGACCGCTTCTTCCACGGCACCGCCAGCAGCCAGTCGATGTAGTTGCGGCTCACGGTCGACTCAGCTGACATGGGCGGCATGGCTTCCAGCTTCTTCAGCTCCTGGATGCACTTTTCCAAAACCTCCTTGGGCATGCCCGCGGCTTCTATCTTCTTGCGCAGCTCGTCGTACTCGCTCTTCTCGCCGCGGCCCAGTTCTTTTTGGATGGCCTTGATCTTCTCGTTGAGGTAATACTCTTTTTGCGCCCGCTCCATCTGCCGCTTCACGCGCGACTGGATGTTGCGGTCGATGTCCAGCTTCTCGATCTCCACATCCAGCACGTCGGCCAGCCGCGCCAGCCGCGCCGCGGGGTCGAAGATCGCCAGCAACTCCTGCTTCTCCTCGATGCCCACCTGCAGATTCGCGGCAATGGTATCGGAGAGCTTGGCCGGCTCATCCATGCGCACCGTGGCGATGATGGTCTCGTAGTTCAGCGACTGCTGCAGCTTGACGTAATTCTCAAACAGTGTCGTCACGCGCTGCATCAGTTGCTCGGTGGCCGGCGACATCTCGAACTCGCGCTTGCCGGTGCGCACCGTGGCCACAAAGAAGCCATCGCGGTCGGTCACCTCGAGCGATTTGGCGCGCTCCACGCCTTCCACCAGCACTTTGATGTTGCCGTCGGGCATCTTCACGCTTTGCACAATGTTGCAAATCGACCCGACCTGGTAGATGTCCCGCGCCTTGGGTTCGTCGATCGAGGCGTCGTGCTGCGTGGCGAGAAAAATCTTGCGGTCCCCGGTGAGCGCCTCTTCCAGCGCGCGCACGCTCGACTCCCGGCCCACCACGAACGGGGTCATCATGTAGGGAAAGATGACCATGTCGCGGATAGGCATCATGGGCAGTTTGCGCGGCTCGTTTTTGTCGCGGGGCACAGTCATCGGCTCGTCTCAATATTAGACGCCCGCGGCCAACCTCGGGATTCGAGGCCGGACGCGGGTCATGTAGGGATTGTACAGCCAACCCGGTGTTCAGGGAACGAGAGGAAAAATACGCGCGACACGCGAAAACGGGGAAATCTTGCGCTTGCAGAACATTCTGCATGACCTTAGTCACGCGCGCGTGCCGCCGGCGCATGCAAAAAGCCCCTCCCGCCGCGTGGCAGAAAGGGCTTTCCAGAAACGATTTGTACGGACTTAGCCGGCCTTCTCCAGCAGGCACAGCGACAGGTCGCGGCGCTTTGGCGATCAGTTTTCTGTCGGGATTTTTGCCGCGCTATCGACAACCAGGATCGCCAGGCGTTCTTTTCGGCTTTCGATGCTCAGTCCTAGTTGGCCTTGCAGTGCTCTTTGCCACAACGTGAACGCATCCGTACCCGGCTCTGGGCGCATGTCCACACTGAAGTCGAAAGTACCCGCAAGCCCTGTTTTGTTCACCACCGGCATCTCGGGGCCACCCGCCCTGGCCGGTTCACTTGGATTGTTTGCACCCGGTATCGAGAACTGGACGGTCAGCAGATCTGCGAACTCGCGCATGTCCCCGTGAAAATGAAATCCGCTCTGAATCGTGGATGATTCTCCGTCCCTAAGGGGACGGATTTTGAGCCCCGATTTGTCAATAACCAACTCATACACGCGCATCTCGCGCACTTCGCCGTGCTGTTTCAGATTGAACCGCTCGGCAAGAAGACTTCGAAGCATCCCGGCCATCTGCTCCCTGGTGTTTGACCCAGTCGTTCTTGCGTCGACGTAGTATTCGTTCTGGTCGAGCCAGCCTGGCCCCGATACCTGATTCAACTGCAAGCCATAGGCCTCCGCCACCAGACGCTTCAGCGTGACATTCCTGGCTGTAAGTCCGTTCGGCGAGTAGGTTAATTGATTGTTGTAGTCGGGTCCTACGGTGTGCTGACATTGCTTCACTGCGGCAACGTCGAACGCCGACGCCGTTGCCGAGGCCTGACTGAAGGCCGTTGAACCCGGAAACGAAAGAGCAGCAAGAAGGAGTAGCGCACGCATGGCCTATAAGATACGCCGAGGCGCGCGAGCTGGCGAAACTGTAGGGCAACCGCAGGTCCTTCGACTCGCGAAGCAGTGCCGCAGTTGAAGAGATTCCGACGGGCATACCGGCGCGCCGCCGCCAATTCCGAGTCTCGTCGCGCAATCAACTTAATAGATGAGCTTGAGCGAGAATTGAATCTGCCGCGAGTTGCAGGCCGTTTTGCTAATCTCGCCAAAGCCCGAGCCGGCGATGATGTTGGCCGGCAGGCCCATGTCAACGATGTTGAAGAGGTTGAAGAACTCGGCGCGGAACTGGAGGCCCATGAGTTCGGCGCCGCTTTTGCGCGAGCCGAAGGGCGTGTCTTTGATGATGGCCTGATCATAGTCGTAAAACGCCGGGCCGCGGAAAGTGTTGCGGCCTAGTGTGCCGAAACGGCCCTGATTGGGGCCGGTGCCGCCGGCAACGTTAATGGGCACGAAGAAGAAGTCGGCGCCGTTGTTGGCGCCTTCGCCGAAGTAGTCTTCGCGCACCTTGCGGGCGGTGGAAAGATGCGGCACGGCAATCTGGTCGGGGCGGTCGACGCCGCCGGAGCCGGCGCCGGTCTGCTGAGTGCCAGAGTAGACAGTGAAAGGCGAGCCGGACGCGAGCGTGACGATACTCAATGACTCCCACCCCGTGGTGACTTTGCGGCCGGCGAAGCGCAGCATGTTCGTGTGATTGAGGTGAAGATCCTGTGCGGCGCTGAGGCTGAAAGAGGTTGTTACGTCGAACGCCGATGGGCCTTTCTCACCGTGGTAGTCGAAGGGATCCTGCGGATAGGGAACGGCCACCGCGCCGGTTGACCCGGTGCCGCCAATCACACTGCTGCTGTTGTCGATGGACTTGCTCCAGGCGAAGCCGGCCTGAATGCCCGGCCCTCCGTGCGTCATGGCTCCGGAAAGAGAGACCTGCAACGCATGATAGGTGGAGTGAGCGATGGCCACGATCAGGTTCTCGAAACCGAACCCGCCGGTTACATTGCCCGAGGCGTCAAAGGTGGTGTAACGCGCGAAGGCCGGGCCGGCGCCGGAGTAGGCGTTGGGAAAGAGGACTGCAGGAAGCTTCTCGCTGGCCGTGCCCACGTAGGTTGCGTCAGCGGTCAGGTTCCCCAGTTTGCGCTCCAGCCCGGCGGTCCACGTGTAAAGCGTGGCATTGCCAAAAGAGCGATCGATGCCACTCAGTGTCAGGTCGCTTACCTGGCCACCGGGTGTGAGCGCGGCCAGGTCTTGTTCATAACGGTTGATGTCCATCGGCGTGTTTGGGCCGACCTGGCTGGACTTGTTGGCTGGAAAGACATTCGCGCCTGATGGCGTGTAGACGGACGAAATCTGCGCGGGCGTGATCTGGAACCCGTATTGGATGGGCGCAGCCGGCGCCGAGAGCGCGCGGGGATAGACAGCAAAGGGCGTGGAACCGGTCAGGAAGTTGTCCTGCCAGATGTTGGGCGGAATAGTCATGACGCTGCCGCCGGCCCGCGCCAGCAGATTCCCGGTGATCTGCCACGAGAGCTGCACGCGCGGTTGCCATGCTTTCCAGTCTGTTTGATAGCCCGGCTGCGGATTGATGACGTATTGCTGCGAGCCGTTGGCGGTTAGGATGGCAGCGGTTCGCCGCGCGTGCTCGCTGATGGGCGTGAAGAGATCCCAGCGCAATCCGTAATCGAGAGTCAGGCGGCTGTTGACCTTAAACGTGTCCTGGACGAAAAAGTTGACGTTGTTGCGATTGATGGCCGCCGGACCGATGTGGGCGCCGTTGGAGAAATACGGCGGGGCGATAGCGATCGTATACGCGAAGGGACTGCCATAGAGAAAGCTCGATAGCGTGTCGGGAAATGGATCGCCAGGGCGGAGGTTGTGCTTGCCGCTTTCCGAGTAGATGGCGACACAGTTCGCGGCGCAGTTTGCGGGCGTGTGGACATATGCCGTGCCGCCGCCAAAGTCGTATTCGCCGTTGGGACTGATGCCGAAGTACGTGGTGTCGCGATTGAGCCGCGCCTCGAATCCCGCCTTGAAGGCGTGCCTGCCCGTTGTATAAGTGACGAGCTCGCGGTCCTGGAAGAGGTTGCCGTAGGCTTGCATGACGCTGCCTGCGGCGGCGCTGAACGGCTCGAAGAGGCCGTCGCTGAATTTGATGGCGGGATCGGTGCGATTGGGCGTGGGGAAGCCGGGCGTGGAGCGCTGAATACTGAGAGAAGAGACGAGCGCAAGGCGTGGCGAGACGGTGCGCGTGTAAGTGCCAATCACATTGCGCTGGCGGTCGAGGTAATTGACGGCGAAGGTGGGATCGATAGCGGTCTGATCGGGATTCGTGGTTGGACCGGTCAGGTTGTCGAGAGCAAAGCGGGCAAAGAACTGATCCTTGGCGCTGAAGCTGTGGTCGATGCGGAGCGAATACTGATCGGCGTTGGTGATGACGTTCGAGGGCGTTGCGTAGGTGTAGATGCCAAACGAGCCGGCAGGATAGTTGGGCAGCGGATAACGCTTGAGGACGGCGCCGATGCCGGAATCGACGGGAACGATGAGTGTGTCGGTGGACTTGTCGGGGTAGGTGACGGTGTCGCACACGTCGGGGAGGCAGGGGTTGGCGGAGTTATCGGGCCGTTCTGCCGCGCTGGGCACCGGCATCACCTGCGTGGTGCCGAGCATTTGGCGGAAGCCCTGGTACTGAGTGAAGTAGAAGGTACGCTTGCGGCCGTCGTATACGTGAGGGATCCTCACGGGGCCGCCGTTGGTAAAGCCGAACTCGTTGCGGCGGAAGGGTGGAATGCGGCCGGGATAAACAGGCGTGGGGTGGTCGAAGTAATTGCGCGCGTCGAGAGCTGAGTTGCGAATGAACTCGAAGAAAGACCCATGAAAGCCGGCAGCGCCCGAGCGGGTGATGATGTTGGTAAAGCCAGAAGCGCCACGTCCGATCTCTGCGGGCATCCAGCCGGAGCTGGATTGAATCTCCTCGACGGCATCGACATTGAAGTTGCTGAAGGTGGATCCGCCCATCTCGGGATCGCTGATGTCGGCGCCGTCCATGGCAAAGGTCGCTTCGACCCCGCGCTGCCCATTGATGGCGAACTGCTGCGTAAAGTTGGTGGCGCCGTTGGCGTCCGTCATAGTACCAGCGGCCAGCAGTAGCAGCTGGCTGAAGTCACGCTTGTTGAGCGGCAGTTCGCTGACGGCCGCGCTAGAGAGCTCTTCACCTCCAGTAGCTTTGGCCTGTGGCGCACCGGCGACGGAGAGCCCGCCGCTGGCGGTGAGCGTGAGGACCGCAGGCGAAGCAGCCGGCGCTATGTTGATGGGCGTTGGATATTCGATGGTGCGGCCGAGTGCTTCAACCTTGAGTTGGTATTCGCCCGGCGGCAATGGCGCAAATTGAAATCTGCCATCGGAGCCGGTTTTCTCTTCGGCGCTGATTCCGCTCCCTGCCAGCCGGATTGTGGCTTGAGGAATCGGTGAGCCGGCGGCGCCAAGCAGAGTTCCCTGCCATGCGACGAGGGCGGCAGGCTGCTGTGCCCGCAGCGACGCTAGGGCCAGTAAAAACAAGGCGAATGACAATTGCCGCAGTCCACGCGTCCTGCCGTTCAGGTTCGCAACGACTGGCTCACGACGCTGCAAGATACCGGATCGATGAAGGCCGGTCGTGCCGGCGCGACCCATTGCCGGTACACACCCGCAATTTACGGAGTTCATACGTCATCCTAGCCGATGGGGATTGCGGAGTGATCCGGCGATCGCATATTGCCGTCCGCTGACGAGCGAAGCCACTTCCGCCGCGTGGCAGAAAGGGCTTTTTGGAAAAGGTTTGTGCTGGCTTAGCCCGCTTTCTCCAGCAGGCACAGCGACAGGTCGCGGCGCTCCACCATGTCCTTCGTGATCTCAAGGTCGCGCACGCGTTTGTTCGAGGGCAGGTGGTACATCAGGTCGAGCATCAGCTCTTCGAGGATCATGCGCAGTCCGCGCGCGCCCACCTTGCGAGCCAGCGCATCGCGCGCGATGGCGCACGCTGCTTCCTGCGTAAAGTGCAGACGCACGTTCTCGTATTCAAAGAGACGCTGGTACTGCTTTAGGATGGCGTTGCGCGGCTTGGTCAGGATCTCGATGAGCGCGGGCTCGTCGAGCTCGTCGAGCACGCCCATCACCGGAAGGCGGCCCACAAACTCGGGGATCAGTCCGTACTTGATCAGGTCCTGCGGCTCGGTCTGGCGCAGCAGTTCGGTGTCGCGATGCGAGCGCGCAGTGGCCTCGTCGGTATCGGCATCGATGGCGCGGAAGCCCAGCGCCTTCTTGCCCACGCGGCGTCCCACCACCCGCTCCAGGCCCACAAAAGCGCCGCCGCAGATGAAGAGAATGTTGGTGGTGTCGACCGCCGTGAATTCCTGGTGCGGATGCTTGCGCCCGCCCTGCGGAGGAACGTTGGCCACGGTGCCCTCAAGGATCTTGAGCAGCGCCTGCTGCACGCCCTCGCCGGAAACGTCGCGCGTAATCGAAGGGTTTTCGTCCTTGCGGCCGATCTTGTCAATTTCATCAATATAGATAATGCCCTGCTGCGCTCTCGTCACGTCGCCGTCGGCGGCCTGCAGCAGCTTGAGAATGATGTTTTCCACATCCTCGCCGACGTATCCGGCCTCGGTAAGCGTGGTCGCGTCCACAATCGCAAACGGCACATCCAGCATCTTGGCCAGGGTGTGCGCCAGCAGCGTTTTGCCGCTTCCCGTGGGGCCGATGAGCAGGATGTTCGACTTGGCCAGTTCTACTTCGTTCGAGCGCACCTTGTTCATCTGGATGCGCTTGTAGTGGTTGTAGACAGCGACGGCGAGCTTCTTCTTGGTCTGGTCCTGGCCGATCACGTAATCGTCGAGGAAGCTTTTGACCTCGGTCGGCTTGGGAAGATGGCCGGCGGTGGTGGCGGGAGCTTCGCCGCTGCGGTCGTCTTCAAGGATGGAGTTGCAGACGGCAACGCACTCATCGCAGATGTAGGCGCGAGGATAGTCGCTGGGCGACGAGATCAACTTGGCTACAGCGTCCTGCGACTTGTGGCAGAACGAACAGCGTAGCGCTTCTTCAGGTCCCATCCGCGTTTTCATCCCGTTTGCTCCCCCAACCTTACCCCAACCGCACATTGTCGAGTGTAATCCAATTCTCCCGGTGCGGCTACGTGCGTGGACGATCGATAATCTCGTCCACAATCCCGTATTCCTTGGCCTGTTCCGCGTTCATGATGAAGTCCCGCTCCACGTCGCGCTCAATCCGTTCCAGCGGCTGGCCGGTGTGGCGGGCGATCAAATTGTTGGTGATCTCGCGAATGCGCAGAATCTCGCGCGCGTGAATGTCGATGTCGGTGGCCTGGCCGCTCAATCCGCCCATCGACGGCTGATGAATCAAAATGCGCGAATTAGGCAGCGCAAACCGCTTTCCCTTGGCTCCTGCCAGCAGCAGAAACGCGCCCATGCTCGCCGCCTGGCCGATGCAATACGTCACCACTTTGTTCTTGATGAACTGCATGGTGTCGTAAATTGCCAGGCCTGCAGTGATCGAGCCGCCCGGAGAATTGATGTACAGGGAAACGTCTTTCTCGGGATCCTCACCCTGCAAAAACAGCATCTGCGCCACGATGAGATTGGCCACCATGTCGTCGATGGGGGTACCAAGAAAGATAATATTGTCGCGCAGCAGACGGGAGTAAATGTCGTAGGCGCGCTCGCCCCGGCTCGTCTGCTCTACCACCATGGGAACCAATGCCATGCGTTCTTAACTCCTGGTTGCCAGCTTCCAGCTCCTGGCCTTTTCCTGTTTGTATCGCTGTTTTCGCCCTAACTCCCGCATCGAAACCCGGGAGCTTTCGCTCCATTACGCGGGCAGGCGTTCGTACAAAATCGACGCAGTTTTTTCCCGCCTTAGCTGTTCCCTGATCCTAGCCAGTCCGCCTTCCTTGGTCAATCGCACTTTCAGGGCATCAAGCGGCTCGCGAGATTGAATCGCGGCAATCTGCAATTCCTTGTCCATTTCCTCTTCGCTGACGGTAATGTTCTCTTCTCCGGCAATGCGGTCGAGAAGGACGTTGGCCTTCACTTCGGCCAGCGCGCTGTCACGCTGTGCGGCGCGCAGCCGCGCAAAATCCAGCTTGCGCATCTGCTCGGCTTGCATGCCCTGCGCGGCGAGCGCGCGAAGTCCGCGCTCCAGACGTGTATCAATTTGGTCCTGCACCAGCGATTCCGGAACCGCGAACTTGAACTTCTCATTCAGTGCCGTAAACAGCCGGTCCTTGGTTTCAGACTCCACGCTGCGCTGTTTGCGGTTCTCCATGTACTGGCGGACGCTCTTCTCCAGGTCGGCGTAGCTCTCGTAGTGCCCGACTTCCTTCGCGAACTCGTCGTTCAGCTCGGGCAGAATGCGCTTCTTAATGCCCTTCACCGTCACTTCGTACGCCACCGTCTTGCCCGCCAGCTTCGCTTCCGCGTAATCCGCGGGGTAGATCACTTCCACCTTCAGCTCCTGCCCCGGCTTGGCGCCGCGCAGCGCGCCGGTGAAAGCCTCCACCGTATCCTTGCCGCCGATCTCGATCAGCGTGTCTTCTCCGCTCACGGGGCTGCCCTCCGGCTGCGCTCCGGCAGCAGCTTCTGTCGCGTCCTTCTGGACCTCACCCTTGTAGCTGATCTGCGCCCAGTCCCCGTCCGCAAGTGCGCGCTCTTCCTCCACCGGCTCAATCGTCGCGCGCGAATCGCGAAGCTGCGCGAGCTCCTGCTTGAACTCCTCTTCCGTCACTTCCACCGAAGGCTTGGCCACCGTCACTTCCTTGTAGCCATCGATCGAGAAGGAGGGAAGGTATTCGAAGACCGCCTTCACGTGCAGCGGCGCGCCCTCTTCCACCGAAAGCTCGGTCACCTGCGGCTGGCCGACGGGACGAATGCCCAGCTCGGCGACGCCCTTGTTGAACCGCTCCGGCAGCAGGGTGTCGATCACTTCCTTGCGGATTTCCGCCCCAAACCGCCGGCGTATGACCGATTCCGGCACCTTGCCGGCACGGAATCCAGGAATCTTGGCGTGTTTGCGGTAGGCCGCGGCCACGTTGGCCCAAGTGCGGGAGACTTCTTCCGCGGGCACGTCGATCACCAGCTCCCGGGTGCACTCGGGATTCAGAACCGGGCCGTGGGTGTGGTCCTGAGGTTCTTCGGCGTGATTGGCTTTGTGCTCGGGTTCAGCCGTTTCGGAGTTGTTTTCGAGGGTGCTGCTGGCAGTCAAAATATACCTTCCGGGCTTGCGCCGTAGTCCATGCGGCCACGGCTGCCTCTAAGGCGATTCAGCGCCGTTTGGCCTGGGGAATCCCTGCTTTTATGGTACGGGGCTTTGCTGGAGGGGTCAAACCAGATGGGCGGCTCGGCGGCACCAAAGAACCGCCAAAGGCACGTTACTGTTCTGCGGCCTGGGGCTTACGAACGTAAGGCAGAAAACGCGGATGCGCCGCGCCAAATTGGCTGTAATTGGTGCGCGCCTGGTTCAGGCTCAACTGGCCGTTCACTGTTAATCGAACTTCAGACGCGTCTTCGTCTTCCTGGCCGTCATCCTCCCACCAGCAGACAGGGCACAACTGCAAGGCGCCCGGCAATTCGAGCGTCTTATATCCACAACAAGGGCAGCGATAACGGACTTCGACCGCAGTGCTCACATAGGGATTGACGGCAGAAGGTACGCAACAGATTACGAATTACGAGAACCAATCTGCCACTTTCACGGTTTCCTTAGGTCTTTTTTGGTCGCCGCCCATGAGATTCCCAAAATAAGCCACGCACTCTGTACCGCCGGTCTCCTGACCGGCTGTAGTGCGGGCGTCCACGCCCGCACATCTCCCTGAACTCATCCCAACTTAATCCGCGTCAGGAAATTGCCGTTTACGCCCGCCCGGCGAACTCCCTCGTCTCGGTGTAAACCCTCACCTTCTCGCCCTCCTGAATGTAGAGCGGAACCTTGATCTCCAGTCCAGTCTCCAACCGTGCGAGCTTGGTCACGTCGCCTGACGTGTTGCCGCGCGCTCCGGGCTCGGAGTACGCAACTTTCAGCTCAACCTGGGCTGGCATTTGCAGGCCGATGGGGTTGCCGTTGAACTTGTGCAACTGAATCAGCGCTCCCTCCACCAGAAAGTCCAGCGCGTCGCCCACCATGCTCGGCGAGAGCGTGTGCGTATCGAAGCTCTGCTGGTCAAGAAAATAGGAGCCATCTCCATCGCTGTATAAATAGGACGACTCGACAAGCTCCAGGTCCGGCTCCCTGAACTTCTCGCCGGCTTTGAAGGTCTTGTCGAACACCGCGCGCGTCAGCAGGTTGCGCATCTTCAGGCGGACCAGAGTCTGGCCGCCGCGGGCCGTCGGCGTGGAAATCTCCGCTTCCAGGCAGGTATACGGTGTGCCCTCAAACTCAAAAACCATCTTGCGCTTTACTTCGATTGCTTCAAGCAATGCAGCCATGCGTTCCCCAAATAAAAAAGTCGACGAGTGCGCCGCGCGCGCTGCCCATCCCTGCCCATTATAGGGAGACGAACGCCGTCGCTCTGCAAATTGTTAAACGCCGGAAATTCGAGCCGAAGATGCGCGTCAGCCCTCTTCCGCTTCGCGCAGCTTGGCAATCACCGTGAAATCTTCGAGCGTGGTCACGTCGCCCTTGACTTCGCCATGCGTGGCCAGTTCACGCAGCAGTCTGCGCATGATCTTGCCGCTGCGCGTCTTCGGCAGCGCTTCGGTAAAGCGAATATCGTCGGGCCGCGCCAGCGCGCCAATCTCTTTCGCCACCCACTTCCTCAACTCGTCCTTCAGCGCGTCGTTGGGCGCGTTGCCGCGTTCCAGCGTGACGAACGCCGCAATGGCCTGCCCCTTCAGATCGTCCGGCCGTCCTACCACTGCGGCCTCGGCCACCTTGGGGTGCGCTACCAGCGCCGACTCCACTTCCATCGTCCCCAGCCGATGGCCGCTTACATTGATCACGTCGTCCACGCGGCCCATCAGCCAGAAGTAGCCGTCGGCGTCCTGGCGTGCGCCGTCGCCCGTGAAGTAGCAGCCCGGCACATCGCTCCAGTAGGTCTTCTGGTAGCGCTCGGGATCGCCGTAAATTGTCCGCGCCATCGCCGGCCACGGCTTGCGGATCACCAGCAGCCCGCCACTGCCCGCAGGAACCTTTTCAAAATGGCCTTTCGCATCCGGCTTCGTCACCACTTCCGGCTGAATGCCGAAGAAGGGCCGCGTCGCCGAGCCCGGCTTCGTCGGCACCGCGCCCGGAATCGGCGCAATCATGATCGCGCCCGTCTCGGTCTGCCACCACGTGTCGACAATCGGGCAGCGGTTGTGGCCAATCTTCTCGCGATACCACATCCACGCCTCGGGGTTAATTGGCTCCCCAACTGTTCCAAGGAGTCGAAGCGATCGGAGATCGTATTTCTCCACAAACTCGTCGCCCCACTTGATGAACGCGCGGATCGCCGTGGGCGCGGTGTAGAAAATCGTCACTTTGTGGTCGTCGATAATCTTCCAGAATCTCGAAAAATCCGGCCAGTTCGGTGCGCCCTCGTACATCAGCACTGTGGCGCCGTTCTGCAGCGGTCCATACACCACGTATGAGTGCCCCGTCACCCATCCGATATCTGCCGTGCACCAATAAATGTCGTCGTCGCGCAGGTCGAATACGTATTTCGTGGTCAGGTAGGTCTGCACCGCGTAGCCGCCCGTGGTGTGCAGCAGGCCCTTCGGTTTTCCCGTGGACCCCGACGTATACAAAATGTATAACGGATCCTCGGAATCCATCGGCTCCGCCGCGCATTCCGCTTCGGCCTTCGCTACTAGCTCGTGCCACCAGTGGTCGCGACCCTCCACCATGTTCACCAGCGTCCCCGTGCGCTTCAACACCACAACCTGCTTCACGGTGGGGCATGCGGGCATGGCCTCGTCGACTGTTGTTTTAAGTTTGATCTCGTTGCCGCGCCGGTAGCTCGTGTCCTGCGTAATGATCGCCACGCATCCCGAGTCCGCCACGCGGTCGGCAATGGCGTTGGCGGCAAATCCGCCGAAGATCACCGAGTGCACCGCGCCGATGCGTGCGCAGGCCAGCAGCGCAATGGCCAGCTCCGGCGTCATGCCCATGTACACTGCCACGCGATCGCCCTTCTGGATGCCCAGCGACTTGAGCGCATTCGAAAACTTCTGCACCTCGGCGTGCAGTTCCGCGTAGGTCAGCCGCCGAATCTCTCCCGGCTCGCCCTCCCAGATAATCGTGGTCTTGTTGCGCCGCTCCCCCAGCGCATGACGGTCCACACAGTTGTAACTCAGGTTCATCTTGCCGCCCACGAACCACTTGGCCCACGGCAGATTCCACTCCAGAACCTTGTCCCACGGCTTGAACCAATGCAGGTCCCCCGCCACGCCCGCCCAGAACTCTTCCGGATCCTCGATGGACTGCTTGTAGAGCGCATCGTATTCCTCCAGGCTCTTGATGGCTGCCCTGGCGCTGAACTCCGCCGGCGGCGGAAAAACGCGGTTCTCCCGCAACGTGGAGTCGATATCCCGGTTGGCAACGGATGCAGGCAAGACAGACATGCACGATCCTCTAGGGGAATGAACAGACTGGGGTTCCGCGGAGCGCTGAGACGCGGCGCTCAGGCAGGAGAAGCCCCGGCTCAAACTCTATCGGGCGGGGCTGGGGAGAAGCAAGTACACATGGAGGTAGCGCCGGTCTCCACACCGGGGTCCCCGGCGAGCGATCTTTGCTCGCTGGGGTGGGAGACCGGCTGTCGTGCGGGTCTCCAGACCCGCACCCAGTTAAGAAGCGCACCAGCAGCGAGTCCCTCTACGCGAGCGGGAAACTGGCGGAGCGAAGATGTAGTGAATGTACATAATGTACATCTAGCTATGTACACCATGCTATAATCAGGAATCATGGAAGTCCCCATTACCCAATTCAGGCAGAAACTCTTCGATCTTGTGAATCAAGCCCTCGACGGGAAAGAGGTCTGGGTGTCCCACAAGGGCCGCCGGCTGCGGCTTGTGCCCGAGCATGCTCCTTCCAAGCTGAGCCGCATCACGCCGATGCAAATCCTCATCCCCGAGGACTTCGACATCAACGACCCGGCGTTCAAAGCAGAAATGCTGGCGGAGATGGAGAAAGAATGGCAGCGCGATTGGGAGCGCGACTTCGGCCCGGCTCCAAAGCAAGCCCAGCGCCATCGTCCGCACCCACGCAAGAACGGTAAGAAGCCGTGATCGTCTGCCTGGATACAAATGCGGCCGTTTTTCTGGCGCAGCGAGGCGCTGCACGCTTTCATCCCAGGGCCCGTAGGCTGATCGAACATGGCAGCTTGCGCGTTTCCCCCATGGTTCTGCTCGAATTGGAGTATATGAGCGAGGTCGGCCGCAGCGCGCTACGGGCACAAGACGTTTTGCGGAAACTGGAACAAGAACTCGGCGTCGCCGTCTGCGATCTGCCTTTCGCGGATGTAGCCAGAGCCGCGCTCGACGAGAAGTGGACACGCGACCCATTCGACCGCATCATCGTGGCTCAGGCCCGGCTGAACGGGCTCGCGCCGCTGATCTCCTCTGACGAGGAGATCGCAGAGCATTACCCGCGCACGGTCTGGTAACCTCCGGTCCAACGTAAAGCCCCGCTCTTGACAGGTTGTTACGAAAGTCTGAACGAACCGGGGAAATCATGGGAAAATGCCCTCGTGGTGAGCGAGGGCATTTTTCATGGGCTTCATTCAAGGTGAGGGACGAACCCAAGGCACATTGTTTC
>JBEKAS010000098.1:0-13815 GCA_050015795.1 Occallatibacter sp.
AGCGATCGAGGCGGGCCATGTCTATTACGCCTACCAGAGACTGGAGGCGTCGACGAATGCGGCGGCGCTGGCGGCAGGACAAGTCATGCCGAATATTGGCACCTCGAGCAGCCCGGCCGCGGGCACGGCGTATTACAACCTTTACAAATATAGCTCCGACACTTCGAGCACCCCAACCGGATTAAACGCGAACACCCTGCTTTCGGGCGCCGCGATCTCTATGACGTTCGATTGCTCCAGCAACGTATCGACCCACCTGAACGTGGCGTGCCAGAGCCCCACGTCCGGCTCCTGCGGCGGCGCCCTTTTAACTTGCAACACGATTAAGGTAACGCAGACGGCGTCGGTGAATTTGTGGTTTGGCGGGCTGTTGGGAATCCGTACGTTCAACCTCACGGCAGTCTCGTACGCGGCCATCAGAGGCGGGTCAGACACCCCGTATAACATTGCCGTCATCATCGACACCACGAATTCGATGACCAGCTCAGCGCCGTCGGGCGACGGTTGTGGCAGCGGGGCATCGCAGATCAATTGCGCGGTTGCGGGGCTTAAGGCGATGCTGCAAGATATGGATCCATGTCCGCTGAACGAAATCTGCCCCGGCAACTCGGCTTACGTTGACGGCGTGTCGTTGTTTACATTTCCGGCCGTGACGGAGACCACGAATTCGCACAGTGTGGCAGCCGGACCGTACGACGACACCACTTGCCCCACCTCGAACCCGCCTATCGTGCCTTACTCGTTTACCAATGTGGCGACGACTGGCGGAAATTTGACCATGCCCTCCTCGCCGGCCACATACTCAGCCATCGCGGGGACCTACGAGCTCATGGCATTCGATGACGGTTACAGGAATTCCGATAGCGCCGGCACGCTTTATAGCGGCGATGGTCTCGCGTCGGCGGTCGGGTACGAAACATCCGGTAGTTGCTCAGGCCTTCAGGCTCCGGGCGGCGAGGGAACCTACTACGCGCAGGCAATCTACGCAGCGCAAGTGGCGCTAAAAACCCAGCAGAATTCATTCCCAGGCTCGAAGAACATCATGATCATCCTGAGCGACGGCAACGCCACTGCGTGCAACACCCAAGCCTACACCGCCGACATATCTGGCAGTCTTTCCTGCACCCATGGCAGCGAGTTAGTCGCTGTGAATTGCCCTGCAGTTAACTCATCGGGCGTCTGCGTCGCAAACACTACCTCTTCGTACGGCGGTGTCTCTATAGACGGCACTGCCGCTACGCTCCAGTGTCCGGGGTACACCAGCCCGTCGAGTCCCGGCACTTGTAGTGGTCCACCCCTCAACGGAACCGGGACGTCGACAACCAACCACAGCGGCTACAATGTGGCCACATATCCATCTGCGTTGGGCGAGTGCGGGCAGGCAGTGCAGGCGGCGCAGGCGGCAACAGCGGCTGGAACCACCGTTTACACGATCGCCATGGGTTCGCCGACTTCAGGAGGGTGCCAGACGGACCAGACCGTCACGCTCACGTCCGGCTCGACGCATGGCGCAGAAGGATATCCGGCCGGGACCTATTCCGGCCAGCCCTGCAACGCGATTGCTGCGATGGCCTCGAATGAAAACACATTCTATTCCGACAATACAGCTGGATGCGCCGCATTGGTGAACAACCAGCCGCAATTCGAAACCATAGGCGGAATCTTTCAGGCGATCGCAAACAGCCTTACGAATTCCCGATTGATCCCGAGCGGCGACTTTTAGAGCGGCGGGTCCGGGAAAAAAGGAAGAATTTGCGAAGGGCACGGACGTGAAGTCCGTGCCCTTTTTTCGCGGTGCAGCGGGGGGCGTGGGTAGCGAGAAGCGACAATCGACCTATTGCATTTCATCGGGGATGATGATCAAAACTTCGACTTTGGCTGCCTGACCATTCTGCTGCGCGGGGCGGAATTGCCATTGCTGCAACGCGGCGAGGACGAACTGGGCGCTCGAGAAGGGCTGCGGGAAGACGATGCTGAGGTCTTCAAAGCGGCCGGACTCATTGACAAAGCCGCGGATCATCAAGGCGTCGGCGTCGATGGTACCGGGCGCAAGGTTGGGCCGCACAATGTCATACGGCCATGGCGCTTCAAGGCGGGAGACGGTGCCGCCGGCGGTGGCCTCCGCGTTGCGCGGCAGCGAGTACTGCATAATCCAGCTCTTGGACAGACCGACGTGTAAATGCGCAGTGTAGGCGATCCTGCCATTCCATGCGCCTTCTAATTCAGGGAATTGCTGCTCGAGGGTTTCACCGACGATCACGGAGCCGAAGTGGCCGTCTTTGGGCAAATCAATGGGGGTGGTCGTAGCCCGGCCGGTTCCGTCGGACCCAGTTTCCGCGTCCGACAGGGAAGAGGAGGTTTCGGGCTTGCCCGACCCCGAGCCCGAGCCCGAGGCAGAATGATTCGCGCCCCCGGCTGGGCTCTGGCCAGCACCGCCCAGGCCCGGCCTGGCAGCAGGAGCGCCATTGCCGGCCTGATCAGAGGGGTTCTGGGCGTGGCCGAGAGACAGCGCGCCTTGCGCAGTCGATGCCTGGGACTCGTTGACCGGAGGCAGCGCGGCGGTTCCATCCTTTAGTCGGAGATCAGAGAGAGAAAGGACGGCAGCGGGCGTGGGCGGCGCCGATTGCTGCGAGGCCGAGGCCGGGGGCAGTTGAACCTGTGCGGGAACGTGGACGGTGACCGGCGACGTGGTGCTGGGCGCGACGGGCGATTTAAACGAGGGCAGATTGCTGGACGCGAGGTTGACGTCGGCGAGGGTGAGCTCCTGATTGGGCCGGTCGAGGACGGGAAGGACATCGGCGGCGGTGGGTTTTTCCGGCAAGGGTGGAACGATATGTTTCGCGGTGGTCTTACTGGGCGACCAGATGACGACCTGCGGCACAGGAACGGGCTGGGGCAGTGTGATGGGGTTGAGAAGGTCGGCCTGGATGAGGGTTTGCGGGCCCGGCTCGACCTGTTTAGGAAGAGTCCGGGATTGTTCGGTGCGGCCCGCGGGAGCCGCCGCGCCGGAATGCGACTTCGGGTAGGGAATGCGCGGGGCTGCTTGCTTCTGTTGCTCAGGCGGCATGAGCAGATCGAGTTGACGAAGCGTGTAATGCGCTTCAACCACTCGGGTGATCGGAGGCTTGTAGCCGAAGCCGAACCAAACCACTGCCGCAGCGATGGCATGGATGAGGATGGAACTCACGAGCGATGCCGGTCCCTGACTTTGCGGGGGCAGAGTTGCGAAGAGCATGCTGCCGCTGGAAGGCATCATCAACACCGGAGCAACAGGAACGGCATTCTCCGCAGGGGGGTCACTTGGCTTCGCTTCTAAGTCAAGTCGACCCTGAAGGATAGTCCATGCCGGCGAATCCGAATCTGCCCTGTTTAACGCGCGACGAGCCAAGTACGACCTCCAACTACGGAATTCGCGATGGATGACAGGCAACCCCAAGCAGTCTTGGTTTGCGCTCAAACCTGCAACGCGCCATGGGGCCCTGGGAATTCGATACTGCTCCAAGGATCGCTCATTTCGGGGATTTGCCCCATAGCACTTTTGATACCCCACTAGTAATATCGACAATTCCCGCGAGTAGAGATAGGTTATGAGGGACTACACTGAAACCGCACTGCCCGGTGCGAGGCAAAATCGATGGCCCGTTCGTAGGATTGACGGCAAGCTGGCGGGTCCGGAAGATGGGCAGGCAGAGAAAAGCGGAGTTGGCGATCCGCCGGCTCCAAAGAGGTAAGGATGAATCGAAGACTGCTAACAATCCTCCTCATCGCATTCGTCATCGCCGGATTCTGCGCGTGGCTGGTGTATCGCCTGGTAGGCGTGCGCTTGGCGGCTTCAAAGCCGATGGCGACTGCGCGGCTGGTTGCAGCGGCAAAGGACATTCCGCTGGGAGCGGTGCTAACGCAAGCCGACCTGACGACCATCACGATTGCAGGCACGGCGCCCAAAGGCGCGATTCTGAAGCCCGAAGATGCGGTAGGCCGCGGGGTGATTTCAGAGATCTTTCAGGGAGAGCCAATTCTCGAGAGCCGCCTGGCGGGCGTCGGATCGGGCGGCGGCTTGGCGCCCACCATCCCCGAAGGCATGAGGGCGTGCGCGGTAAGGGTGGATGAAGTGGTGGGCGTGGCCGGATTCGTGATTCCGGGCTCGCGCGTTGACGTTCTGGTTTCAGGCAATCCTCCGGGGGCCAATACGCAAGGCGTGGAGACGCAGACTCTGCTGCAAAACATTCAAGTGCTGTCGGCGGGCACCGACATTCAGAAAGACGCCGAAGGCAAACCGCAGCAGGTGCAGGTTGTCAATCTGCTTGTGACACCGGAGCAGGCCGAGACGCTGAGTCTGGCCAGCAACACGCTGAAGATCCAGTTGGTGCTGCGCAATCCGCTGGATACACAGATGGCCAAGGTACCGCCCGAGGCGATGAGCAACATCTTTTCGGGCACGGCCCCGGCACCCACGGCAGCCGCACCGCGGCGGGCTGCGGGCGGCGGACACAAGCCGGCGCCGAAGACGTATTCGGTCATCATCAGTAACGGCTCAAAAACCACGGAAGAGAAATTCGCAACACCCGAGGGACAGCATTGAGATCGACGACTGGGATCACCATCGCATATTGCAGCGCGCTGATCTTGGCTCTCTGCACCGGGCAGGTGGTTTATGCTCAGGCAGCGCCGACTTCCTCACCATCCGCGGGAACCCGGTTCGAGGACTCCACGAATGAACTGAACGTGGAGGTAGGCAAAGCCGTGCTCGTGGACTGCGCACAACCGATTGAGCGCGTGGCCGTGGGCGCGGGCGACATTGCGGAAGCCGAGGCAGTGAGCCCCACCGAAATCATGATCACCGGCAAAGGGCCGGGCGCGACCAGCCTGATTCTCTGGGATATTCACGGGGGACGGCAGTTCTTCAGTGTGACGGTGCGGCCCAACGCAGGACTGTCTGGCGACAACCTCGACGCCGTCCGGCGCGAGCTAAAAACCGAGTTGCCGGGCCAGTCGATCAGAGTTACCTACACCAACAACAGCGTCTTTCTGCGCGGCACGGTGAGCGATCTGACCAGTTCGGCGCGCGCAATGCAGATTGCGTCGACGGCCGGCAAGGTTGTGAACCTGATGGATGTGATCATGCCCACGTCGGATCCGCAGATTCTGCTCAAGGTGCGCTTTGCCTCCGTGGATCGCGTCCTGGCCCGCCAGCTCGGAATCAACCTGTTCGACCTGGGTCTGGGAAATGCGCTTGGCGGGGTTTCGGCCGGACAGTTTACTCCACCTCTTATCGGCACTAGTAGTTCGTCGAGTACTGGAGCAGGGGTCACCGGAACGGCTGGATCGGCAAGCTTTAGCCAGCAGGGAAGCATTTTTGCCTACTTCCCCGGCCTGAACGTAGGCGCCGATATTCATGCTCTGATTACCAAGAACGTGCTGCAAGTGCTGGCGGAGCCGAACCTGCTCGCGACCAACGGCAAAGAAGCCAGCTTCCTCGCGGGCGGACAGTTCCCGTATCCGGTGGTGTCCGGCACGTCAGGAGGCACGGCCGCGGTCACCATCCAGTTCAAGGATTACGGCATCCGGCTCAACTTTATTCCTACGATTACTCCGCGCGGCACCATCCGCTTGCAGGTGGCGCCGGAGGTGAGCGCGCTGGACTACACCAACGAAGTGGAGATCTCCGGATTCGAAGTGCCGGGCATCACCGTGCGGAAAGTGAACACGGAAGTGGAGCTGAAAGACGGACAGACCTTCATCATTGGCGGTCTGCTGGACAAGAGCCTCACCGACACATTCCAGAAGATTCCGTTTCTTGGCGACATTCCGATCCTTGGCAAGCTGTTCCAATCCGAGTCCAAAACCAAGAACGATACCGAGTTGATCGTGCTGGTCACGCCGGAGATCGTATCCCCGCTGCCGGCGGGTACGCCGACGCCGGACCTGAAGTATCCGGATCAGTTCATGCCGCCCAATTCGAACATTCCCATGCACCAGCCGGATGAGAAGACAGCGGATAACACGTTGCCGCTTGCTCCTGCAACGGTTCCCGTGGAGACGCTGATCCAAAGCATGCAACCGGAGAAGCCGCTGGTCATCGAGGGCGGGAGCGGTGGATTCGGCACGGGAGGAGCGTCCATCAATTCGGGCGGAGGCACTTCTTCCGCGACCGTGCCGGGAACTCCTCAACAGTAGGCTTGCAGCCGCAGAACGCGCCGACATCCTTGGGAAAGCGGATGAATCCGTTGCATAGCATGGCGAAGGCGGTGGGGCAGTTCTTTGCTCCGCGCCCGTCGGCAGCCCCTCAGGGACCATTGCAGGTTCTGAACATGACGCGCGGCACGATCCTGGCCACGCGGCTTGAAGCCGCACGCACGAGCGCTACCCGGAGAAAAGGGCTTTTGGGACGCGACAGCCTTTTATCCGGCGAAGGATTGTGGATTGCCCCTTGCGAGTCAGTGCACACATTTTTCATGCGCTTCGCCATCGATCTCGTCTATTTGGACCGCAAGCAGCAAGTCAGGAAGGTAAGAAGCGAAGTCGGTCCGTGGAAGATGTCGGCTTGCTGGTCCGCGCACTCCGTACTGGAGCTACCTGCGGGCACGATCGTGTCCACACGGACGGAGCGCGGAGATTCCGTAGAGTTCGCACCCGCAACAACGGGAGCAGAGAGCGGACTCTGATCCACTGTTTCGCCCTCAAGCCGCCCCTGAGAGAAGATAAATCAGGTTCATGATGACAAGAGCGCGACTTGATAGCCTCTATCTATTGCTGCTGGGAAGCGCGGTATTTCTCCTGCTGGGCGCCGCGCTGGAATACGTCTCTCCCGCCGAGATGGTCGATTTCAGGACGATGTACTACTCCGCGCGAAGCCTTCTGCAACATTGCGATCCGTACAAGGAAAGTGAGGTGCTGCGCATTGCCCAGGCGGAAGGAGGGACTCGCCCATGGGATACCGGCAGCCCTCGCCATGTCATGCAGTATATTTATTTGCCGACCGCATTTTCCCTCACGATTCCCTTCGCGATGCTGCCGTGGGGAGCCGCGCACCTGCTTTGGATGACGCTGACCATCGGAGGCATCATTTTTGCCTCGTTTCTAATTTGGGATCTCGGAGCGAATTACGCGCCGATTGTTTCCGGCATCCTGGTTGGTTTTCTTCTCGCCAACAGCGAACTCCTGGTTGTTACCGGCAATATGGCCGGGATTGCGATCGCTCTTTGTGTGGTGGCCGTCTGGTGCTTTGTTCACGAGCGGTTCGTCCTGGCCGGCATCCTCTGTCTGGCGTTGAGCCTGGCATGCAAGCCGCACGATACGGGCCTGGTGTGGCTCTATTTCTTATTGGCGGGCGGAGTTTACCGCAAACGCGCGCTCGAAACCCTCCTGGTCACGGTTGCCGTTGGTCTGCCGGCAGTCCTGTGGGTCTGGCATGTTGCGCCTCACTGGATTGGGGAATGGCAATTCAATGTATCGGCGTTGTAGGCGCACGGGACGAATATGGACCCTGGACTTGCATCCGCAGGCGCCCACGGTCTCGGGATGCTTGTAAGCCTGCAGGAGGTCATCAGCGTCTTCCGGGACGACCCGCACTTCTACAATCCGGCAACCTATCTCATATGCGCGCCGCTGCTGCTCGTATGGGCGCTGGCCACTCTGCGATACCGGCCCTCGCCGCGAACCGTCTGGCTCGCGCTGGCGGCCATCGCGGCGCTTTCCATGCTGCCTCTTTATCATCGGCAACAGGACACGAAACTTCTGCTTCTAACGGTTCCTGCATGCGCCATGCTCTGGGCCGAGGGCGGCCTGACTGGGTGGCTCGCACTCCTGGTGAATAGCGCCGGGTTCGTGTTGACCGGCGATCTTCCGTGGGTAGTTCTCCTTGGTCTCATCAACAACCTACACCTGCCCTCGACGCGCCTGGCCGGGCAAATGCTGACAGCGGTGCAGGTTTTTCCCGCTCCCCTCATCCTGCTCGTCACAGGCGTTTTCTATCTGTGGGTCTACGTGCGGCGTTGTCGCGATCGTGCTTCGCGGCAGCCGCTTGGAACCATGCCACGCAAGCGGGAGGCGTCACCCGAGGGATTGTGAAGCCGTGACTTGTGTAGCGCCGGTCTGGCGGGACGAGGCGCGCGCGAAGAGAACCCCGATGAGCCATGCGGGTGCGGGCCAGAGAGAGCGCGGCTGAAAGGTCAGAGGCTGCGGACGTCAGGCAGCGTTGCCGTGGCCCGGCTCAGGCGCAGGGGCCGCGTTCCATTGACTACGGAGCGCAAGAGCATCTGACACCAGGGTCAATCCTGCCAGGGAGCGCGTAAGCATGGGATGCGCGAGCAGAATCATATAGGCGAATCGCACCCCAAGCGACCAGCTGAGCGTGAGGGCAAGAAAGCAACCTGCGCGGCGGAAGTTGCGCATTCCTATGGCTGAGACAAATGCGCCGAAGGCCAATCCGGGAATCAGGTCAATGACGTAATGCTCTCCAGTAGACAGGGTTGCCAGGCACGTTGCGGCGAGAAAGAGAAGCGCTACCGTCTTCCAGATTCTGCCCGGCGCGAACATGAGAAATACGAATGCGGTGCCAATGTGCAGGGAAGGAAATGCGTTTGGCATCCCGGCTAAGCGCACGGCCTCCGGCGCAACGGCCGGCGGTTGCAACCACTGTTTACCGAATGCATAGATCGGCCCGCATGCGGGGACGATCATGTAAAGCAGGGGGCCGGAAACAAGTTCCGCAACGTAAGCCAAAATGATTGAGCCAGGGCTCCGCCGGTTTCGAGTCAGGAGATACCAGGCGATCATCATTGGGACCATCGATTGGTAGACGATCCAAAGGGGGATGTACAGAGAGCCTTGCAACGGCCGCGCAATGGAGGCGGCCTGAATGCCGAGAGACGCATCCAGGCGAAACAAGACGTGATCGAATTTCCAGGGGAAGATGGAGCCTTCGCGGCTCATGAAGATGTTGAGGAGCACCCCGTAAAACAGATTGAGGACAAGCGCGAAGACCAGTTCAACCCGGGCCCTGTCTTTCTCGTCGCGAAGCATCCAGATGACGGAAAGAAAAAGGGCGATGATGGCGATGGTGGAGGGATTGAGAAGGATGTCGATTGCGCGCATGGGCCACCTTAGCTCGAGGAGCTAACCGAGGGAGAGGGCGAAGCGGGCATTGGCATCATGCCCGGCTTGCGGCAAGAGGCGCGCGCGAACAGATACCAGGCGAGCCATGCGGGTGCGGGCCAGAGATAAGCGGCGGACGCGAGCGGGAACGGCGAGACAAACTGAATCTCAAGCAAGAGATAGAGGATGGCGAGGACCGAGAGCGCGGCGTGGGACGGCTTGCGGGCGACGGCAAAGAGGATGGCGGGGATGGCCAGGGATTGATCGAAGATCCAGCCGAAGGGCGCGACCAGAAGCGAGACGAGCATGAGCAGGCTGCCCTGTTCGAGCCAGTCCCAGCGATGACGGCGAGGCCAGAAGTAAACCAGGGCCCAGAGGCAGCCGAGGATCGCCGGGACAAAAGCGAGCCACTCCCAGGCAGGATGAATGGAATCACGCAAAAGATCCGCGAAACATGGAGTGAACTCGCGCGTGACGACGGAGGTGCGCATGTAATAGGCGTACTGGCTCCAGGCCGCTGGGTCGATCCATGTCGTAACCAGGCTGCCGGCGGCCATGGCGGCTGCGCCTCCGGCGAGAATCCGATAGCTGCGGGTGAGCGCGATCCAGAGCAGCAGGACAAGAACAAAAGGAAGAAAAAGATGCGGCTTGATGGAGCAGAGCCAAAGCGCCGCGCCGGCCGCGAAGGGACGGGTTTTGTGCAGGCGCAGAAAGAGAGCCAGCCCGAAGAGGAGAAAGATGGAAGTCTGGCCCAGGTTGACGCAAACGAGCGCCGGGGGAAAGCAATAGCCGAGCCATTCGAGATGGTTTCCGGGCGAGCCTAGCAGCTTCCAGAGGATGTGCACAGAGGCGACCAGGAGGCCTAGCATGAGCAGCGACCAGGGAAGGGCTGCCGCCATGGGGCTGACATAGCCGAGAGGCAGGGCCAGGGGCAGAGCCCAGGGAGCATTGCGCATGTAATAGGATGAGCTGCCGGGAAATCCGGCGTCGTGTTCGATCAAATTGAGGGCTGCCGGGTCGTAAGGATTGCCGTGATGAACCAGTTGCTGGCCGGTGGCCCAGTAGACGATGAAGTCGCGGCGGGCGACAGTCTGGCGATCGAAAGGCAGGAGGCAGAGAAACAGAACGGTATATAAAATGGCGAGGGCGTACGCGATCGCGGTCAAAGGCACACTGATGTCGTATTGCTGCTTCAACGATCGGCGCCTTTCTGTGTGCAATCAACGCGATTATAACCAGCGAAGAGTATCAAACCCTGCATTCCACGGAGCGCGCATCCGGCGAGTAAATGCCCAGAGGTTTTCAAGCGGGGATGGACGGCACAGAGGTCATGAAGTTGTCGAGGCAGGGCCGGCGGCGCGATGGATGGGCATGCGGCGGGCGAATAGATACCAGGCAAGCCATGCCGGGGAGGTCCAGAGATAGAGAGGCGAGGTGACGTGGACGGCGCAGATTTCGATGTCCATGACGAAAATGGCGAGCGCGAGGACGGCCAGAAGATTGCGGGAGCGCGTGGCGTAGGCGCCCTCGAGCAGAGCGGGAATGGCCAGGCATTGATCGTAGAACCAGCAGTAGGGAGCGGCGACAAGGGAGACCAGCATGAGAAGGCTGCCGTGGGTTTTCCAGTCCCAGGTGGCGCGGCGGCGCCAGAAATAAACCAGCGCCCAGAGGCAGCAGAGCGCGGTGGGCAGGTACTGGAGCCAGGCTGCCTGTACATCGAATAATTGATCGATCCACTGACGGAGGGCGCTCGAAAGGCAGGGGATGAATTCGTTCTCGACGGCGGGTGAGCGCATCAGGCGGATGTAGTCGAGCCACGCGTGCGGGTCGATCAAGGACGCAACGGCGCTGGAAAGCGCGAGAGCCGCTGCGGCGCCGGCCGGGACCTTCCAGGCGCGCGAGAAGACGGGCGAAACGAGCACCCAGGCGGCCAAAGCGGCGGCAAAGGGCAGAAAGAGATGCGGCTTGAGGGCACAGAGCCACAGGGCAGCGCCGGCGAGAAACGGCCGGGAGCCATGCCAGCGCAGGAACAGAGCCAACCCCAGCAAAGCAAAGAGCGCGGTCTGGCCCATGGTAAGGCAGATCAGGGCTGGAGTGAAGGCCAGCGCGAGCCAGTGGAGATGATTCGCAGGAGAGCCATACAACTGGCGGGCGATGCGCACGGAGAGAAGCAGACAGGCGAGGAGAAGCAGGGACCAGAGGATTGCGGCCACCCGCAAACTGAGGAAACCGAGCGGGTAGGCGAGCGGCAAGGCCCAGGGAGGGTTGCGCATGATGAGAACGGCGCGAACGTCAAGGCCTGCGGCGTGTTCCAGCGCCGAGATGGCATCGCGGTCGTAGGGATTGGCGTGGTGGATGAGCTGGCGGCCGGTTGCCCAGTAGGAGACGAAGTCGCGCGAGCCGGCCAGACTGCGGGAGCCGGCCCTATAATCGGCAACCTGGATCGCGAGAAGAAGGGCGGTGAGGGTCAGCGCGAGCCCGGCAACCAGCGCAATGGAGAACTCCGCCAGATCGCGGCGTTCCTGCGCCGGTGGAGGATCGTGCTTGCCAGCCATGGAGGTTATTCTACGGCACGGCTTTAGGCGCGGAGGCGAAGGGCCGCGAGCGTGGGCGTGTACGAGGGAAAAGCGTCAGACGCCCGACGACCGCCCCGGATGCACCGGGAAAACACCATGGCAATGGCCCAAAAGGGTAATGTATACCGGGCCTGTCTGTGGAGCCAAGGTTGTAAACAGGCGTATACATGAAGCGGAGCGAAATGGGGGTAAGATTTTTTTAGTCCTTCTCTAGTTCATTGATTTTAAAGTGCGAGCTGACATTTCCGAGAATGGCACGCCAGATGCAGTAAGCAGGGTGCCCGGCTGAGGCTGGGAAAAACCAATCTGAGAGGATACAAAATGAACAACATGTTTCTGGCAATGTATGTGAAGATGCAGAACCTGATGAACCGCGAGGAAGGCCAGGATCTGGTCGAGTATGCCCTTCTCGTTTGCCTGATCGCACTGGCCGCCATCACCGGCGTGAACAAGGTCGCCACCGCGGTTACGACGGTCTTCTCCAACATCAGCGCCTCGCTGGCGTAATTCCTGGCAGCACATTGCACCCAGGACCTCAGCTCTTAGCGGGAGGGTACAGGCTGGCATACTGCCGGGCTGTACCCTTCCTGTTAACTCAACCGCTTGAAGCATGAGCAACGAAAATGCAAGCAGACAAGAAGAGCCTGCGTTCTCGACGAAACGAACTCACCAAATCCTGTGCTTTTTGAAGACACGAGACTTCGTGAAAGCAAGCACGCCGGATCTGCCGGAATATCACCGAAATGGAGAAACAAAATGCGCGACACACTTCTGAAGCTGTATGTGAAGTTCCAGGGCCTGAAGAACGGCGAAGAAGGTCAGGATCTGGTGGAGTATGCATTGCTGGTCGCCTTGATCGCACTGGTGTGCATCTCGGGTGTCAGCAATGTCGCGACGGCCGTGAACGGCGTGTTCTCGAACATCAGCAGCTCGCTTGCCTAAGCTCCGGGAAGCAATTTCCGGACGTATGACGCAACCTGGCGCCTTAGCCTTTTCGTGGGCACGCGGGTTCGGACTTGTGCAGGGTCTTCGCATTCTCTCTGTGGAGAGAGCCGACCACCCTGTCGGTCGAATTGAATATCAAACCACACGAATGGGAGAAACTTCCAGGCGATTGTTTTGGGGTTTTCTTCCCTTGTCAGCGAAGAATACGAAAGTTCGTGAAAGCAAGGTACGAAGCACGCCTTACCCCGGCCGAGGCCGATCAATCACAGATAAGGGGGTGCAGGGATGAACAACAAAATTGCAAGGTTGTACCTACGATTCCATGACCTGACGCGAGGCGAGCAAGGTCAGGACCTGGTAGAGTATGCGTTGCTGTTGAGCCTGATTTGTCTGGCGCTGATTACCGGCATAAACGGCATCGCCAAGGCGGCGAACACCGTGTTCAGCAACATCAGTTCGTCGCTCGCGTAACCAAATGGACCGTGCAACGCTCAATGGATTCCGGGAGCAGCGCGCGGGATTGAACGTCAAGCAAGCACGAACTCATTGCAAGAGAAAGACCAGGTCGAGAAGGTTGAGATGAGCGGCATTTTCCTCAGATTTTGGGTGGCGCTGCAAACCCTGAAAAGCAGCGAAAGAGGTCAGGACCTGGTCGAGTACTCCTTGCTCATCTGTCTTGTTGCGCTGGGAAGCATCGCCGGGGTCAGGCACGTGGCAACGGCCGTTACCGCCGTCTTCAGCAACGTGAGCGCGTCGCTTGCATAGATTGAAGCGAGACTTATCATAAAGACACGTTGCCGGACATATCAAATGAACTCAGCCCTGGACCGGGCTACAAACCTTCAAGAGATCGTTAGTTTCGAGAGAGGCTGGATGAGGGCGGATTCTCCGCAAGCATCCAGCCTTTCCTGCGTCTGGGACATGATTCCAAGGTGACGAGAGGGGTTCGGGCGGCTGAATCCGGGGCTGGCGAGCGCACGTCGATGCCGTAGAATCTCGATGATCCCCCGCATGTTTCACTGAAATCCGCAGGGACGGAACCGGACCGAAATGCTGCTGCCCACCGCCCACGAAACCAACCCGGCGCTGCTGATTCTTGAATGCGGCATGACCGCGATGGCGACGGCGTTGGCCTTCGCGTTTCCGCGCCTGGGCGGCAAATGGTTTCGACGCATGGAGCGGCTGTTTGCGAGGCTGG
>JBEKAS010000099.1:0-13441 GCA_050015795.1 Occallatibacter sp.
GACGAGCAGCGGAGGAGAAAACGCACCGGCACATCGAATGTGCCAATTTACGGAGGAACTACCATGGCAATGAAAAAGATCCTGGCCCTTGCGGCACTCGTGGGATGCGGCCTGGCCCTACCCCTGTTTGCCCAGTCGGATCGCGCAACCATTGCGGGTACGGTCAAGGATCCATCGTCGGCCGTGCTGCCCGGAGTGCGCGTGCAGGTAACCAACACAGGCACCGACGCGATGGAAACCACGACGACCGACACGCAGGGCTTTTACCGTGTCGAGAACCTGCCCGTGGGCGCCTATACCATCAGCTTTTCCAGGGCCGGTTTCAAGACGCTGGAGCGTAAAGGTATCACATTGTTGATCAGCCAGGTGGCGGAGATCGATGTGTCCCTTGCCGTCGGCTCGACAACGCAAACCATCGAGGTGTCGAGCGCTCCACCCATCCTGCAAACCGAGGACACCGTCGTCTCGAACAATCTGAACAGCGAGGCGGTGAGCGAGCTGCCCCTGAATGCGCAGGGCAGCCGCAATCTTTCCAACTTCATCTTCGCCTATGTGCCCGGCGCGGAGGGATCCGACTACAGCTCCCATATTGACGGCGGCATGGCCATGACCAAGGAGGTACTGATCGACGGCACCTCGGCGGTTTCGCAACTGGGCGGTTACATCAGCGAGTCGCAGCCTCCCATGGAAGCGGTGCAGGAGTTTGAAGCCGACACCGCCGGCATCAGCTCCGACGCAGGCCGCAGCGGCGGCGGCGTCTTCCGCTACGAGATGAAGTCGGGAGCCAACCAGATGCACGGCTCCCTTTTCGGGTTCGTGCACTCCACCGACCTGGACGCGCTGAGCGCCAGCAACAAGCTCGCGGCCCTCACTGACCCGGCGAACGCCAAGGCATATCTGAAGATCAGCGACTCGCTCTCCGACTGGGGCGGCAGCGAAGGCGGAGCGATCAAGAAGAACAAGCTGTTTTACTTTGTCGCCTTCGAACGCTACATGCAGTCGATGTGGAGCACCGGCCCCAACAGCCGCACCGTTCCCACGGACGCGATGATGGGCTTGAATTCGAATGGCACCGTGGCGTCGTACGCCGACTTGAGCCCCATGCTCTCGCCCGGCGTGGCCGTGGACACGTACGGCGGCTCTCCGGCTATCGACAACTGCGGCAACCCCGTTTACAAGGGCGCGATCATCGATCCCGCGACTACGGGCGTCAGCCCCGTGGGCACGTCGAACACGCCGGCCGGGTTCGGCTGCGTCTTCGTCAGCAACCACATTCCCACTGGCCGCATCAGCAAGGTCACTTCGCAAATCCTGCAGTTGTATCATCAGTACTACCAGCCCGAGTCGGCCTTGACGGCCAACGACGCCGGTCCTGCCTATCAGCCCGATCCGTGGTTCCACAATACCCAGACCAGCTTCAAGATGGACTACAACCTGAGCGCACGGCAGCATCTCGCTGGATCGTTCTACTGGGACGATTATCCACGCATCAACGCCGATCAGGGCGGCGTGTGGTCGGCAACCGCGCCGTACGGCGGGCCCATGGCCAACTCCTACTGGCACAACACCACGGCTCCCGGCGTGCGCCTGAGCGATGCCATCACCATCTCGCCGAATCTGCTCGACACCGTCTACGCCACCTTCAACCGCTTCCGCAATCCCAGCATCGCGGTTTCGCAGACCGGCAAATGGGACAGCAAGCTGCTGGGCTACAACGGCGCCGGCAACTTCCCGCTCATGTATTTTGATTCGGGCATGTACTTCGGCGGCGCGAATTATCAGAACGGCTGGAGTTTCTCGCCCATTGGCAGCCAGTTCAACGACTATTACGCCGGCAACACCTACATCTATAACGACGAGGTGGTGTGGAACCACGGCCGCCACAATGTGAAGGCAGGCGTCGAATTCCGCGCCATGCAGTTCAACTACACCACAGACGATGGTACGTTCATGGGCGGCTATCCCATCATCTTCGATCCCACGAACACCGCGCCGGCGTGGTACGACATCAACGCCTATGACCAGATCGGCAACGCCTTCGGCAGCTTCCTGCTGGGCGATGTGTACAACGCCGAAACCAATAATCCCGACAACGAATATGGCCGGCGCAAGGCCTTCTCCTGGTACGCGAGCGACACCTTGCGCGTGAATTCGAAGCTCACGCTCAACCTGAGCCTGCGCTGGGACTTCAACAATCCCTACAAGGAGAAGTTTGGCCACTGGTCGAACTTCGTGCTCAACGCGCTCAATCCGGTCACGGGCGAATATGGCGAATACCAATACCTGACCAGCGGCAGCCAGTCGTTTGAAACCCGCCAGGACTACTTCAACTACTCACCGCACATTGGCGTTGCCTACCAGATCACCAGCAAGACCGTGGCGCGCGCCAACTTTGGGGTGTTCTTCACTCCGCTCAACATGAATACTTGGGGCGGCGTTCCCTATCAGCAGGCCGGCGACGTCGGCTTCCATCCGACTACGCAGGAAGGCGGCTTCGAGTGGGATAACGGATATGCCCCGACCTTAACCCAGGTGAAGACTCCGCAATACACGCAGTCCGACGTGGTCAGCGTCGATCCGCGCTCGCTCACGCCGGGCAACGTGCAGCAATACAGCGTCGGCGTGCAGCGCGAACTCGGCCAGCTGAACAAGCTGGATGTGAACTGGATCCAGAGCCACAGCTATCACTTGCAAAGCGGCATCTTCCAGACCAATCAGCCGACTTTTGCCAACTACCAAAACTACGTGATGACTGGGAATTTCCCCTCGTCGTACAACGGCTACTGGGGCGGCACAGGTCCGGGCTGGGAGGGCCTCACTCCGTATCCGCAGGCCGAAGCCGGTTACGGTCCCATGCTTTCGGTGGGCGTGCCGCTGGGTAATTCCGACTACAAGAGTCTGCAACTCAGCGTGACGCGGCGTGCTGCGCATGGGCTCTCGCTGATGGGCAGCTACAACTGGTCGCGCACACATGGCGACATCGACAGCGACTTCCAGGAGCTGTGGGGAACCGGGTCGCTGCAGAATATCTACGACCTGAAGGACGAAGCCAAAGATATCTCCGACTTCGACGAGACCCACATCGTGAAGGGCTACATCATTTACAACCTTCCCATCGGGCGGGGCAAGTGGCTGATGAGCAATGACAGCGCACTGGCCGATGCCTTCGTGGGCGGCTGGAGCCTGGACGGCGACTTCCACTACAACACCGGCACGCCGATCTCCGTGCATTCGACCAACTACTACCAGGGCTTCAACTCGGTCTACGCCAACCTGGTTTCCGGCTGCAAGCTAACCACCGGCACACGCAAACTCTTCCAGCCGTTCCTGAACACCAGCTGCTTCCAAAATCCCAATCCTGGCGCATACGGAGGACCAGCGCCGCAACTCGGCAACGGCGGAAATTTCCAGTCGCAAGTGCGGAATCCGGGCCTCGCTACGGAAGATCTGGGCCTGCATAAAAGCGTGGCTATTGGTCCGGAAGCGCGGTACAACCTGACGCTGCGGCTCGAATTCTTCAACGTATTCAACCGCGATGCGCTGGGCGGGCCTGACACCAACATGGCCGACGGCACCTTTGGGCAAATCATCAATTACGGCGGAATCGGTGGGCGCGTGGGCCAGTTCGGCGCACGGTTCACCTTCTGACGAGAAGACCCGACTCCGGGCAGAAGCACTGCTTCTGCCCGGAGCCGCACTTTGCGGCGGCTCACTTTTGCCCCATGGAAATCAACACAAGGTACGAGGAGATCGATGCCATGCCGAATGTCGTGAGGTTTCAGCTCCAGTGTGCGCTGGCCGCAGGCATTCTACTCGTGGCCGGTTGCGGCAGCGGTGGAGGGTCGACCCCGATTTCCGGATCCGGTTCGCAGGCCGCAGCCGCACCCACCCTTGCCACCGCCGCGGCGCAGAATGGCGCGGTAGTCGTTACGCTGGCGTCTACAACGTCGGGAGCCACCATTTATTACACCGTGGACGGCTCCACGCCGACCACATCATCACAAATCTACGAGGCGCCGTTTCTGGTGGCCTCGAACCTGACGGTCAATGCGATGGCCGCGGCTGCAGGCGATTCGAACAGTTCCGTCACAAGCCAGGCGTTTTTCCCGAACATCCCGTCGGGCGCGCTGGTGTGGAGCGACGAGTTCTCGAACGCGACGGGTGCCAACGTCCAGCCCAATTCCTCGGTGTGGACTTACGACACCGGCGCGGGCGGCTGGGGCAACGATGAGCTGGAAGACTACTGCGGATGGAATTCATCGGTTTCGCCGTGCACGACTTCGGCTCCCAACGTCTATGTGGGCACCGACGGCTATCTGCACATCGTGGCCGAGCAGCCGTCGGCCGGCGTCTACACCTCGGCGCGGATCAAAACCGAGGGCCTCTTCAGCTTTCAGTACGGCCGCATCGAATTCCGAGCTGAAGTGCCGGAGGCGCAGGGCTTCTGGCCGGCGGCATGGCTGCTGGGCAACAACATCGCCACCGCCGATTGGCCGGCATGCGGCGAGATGGACGTACTGGAGCGCGTGAACGCAGCCGAAACGCCCGACTGGAATGAAGGCTCGATTCACGGCACCGGTTTCACCGGCGGCAATCTCGGCACGGTATTCGACTTTCCCTCCGGGCAGACCGCATCCGGATGGCATACCTACGGCATGATCTGGAGCAAGGGCAGTGTGTCGTATTACGTCGACAATCCCGCTACACCCTATGTCACCTACACACCTTCGAGCGTGAGCGGATTGAACGGCGCGGTGTGGCCGTTCGATTCAGGCCAGGCCAACTTCATCATTCTCAACCTGGCCGTGGGTGGTTCCTGGCCGGGGTCACCCAACAACGGCACCCCGTTTCCAGCAGAGATGCTGATGGACTACGTACGGATTTATACCAACTGAGTTTTTCGCCTTCATCGGGCTCCCGCTTTATGAGCATGGGTCCATGCAATGCAGAGTTTTTGAGTGAACCGTTCCGGGAACATTGGTTTTGCCGTTTGCCGGTACGGAACAGAAGGAATGGGAAAGATGTCGCGATTGATGCGCTGCCTGGTATGCGCAATTGGCCTACTGAATCTGGTTGCGGCTGCAGCTGGGCAAAGCGCAGCTGCCAAACAGCCTTCGAACGGCGATACGTCCGCCAACGGCCGCACGCTCATCTGGAGCGATGAGTTCAACGGTCCGGATGGGAGCCGTCCCGACCCCGCAAAATGGGTAGTCGTGATCAACGACTCGGGGTACGACAATAACGAACTCGAGTACTATACCGATCGTACCTCCAATATTCGCGAGCAAGATGGCTCACTGGTGATTACCGCCCGACGCGAATCCTACGTGGGAAAGGATGGGCAGACGCGGAACTACACTTCAGGGCGTATTGAGTCGCGCGGCCGCTTCGAGATGAAGTATGGGCGCATCGAGGCCCGCATCAAACTGCCCAAAGGTCAGGGACTCTGGCCCGCGTTCTGGTTGCTCGGCAGCGACTTCAGCCACCTGGGCTGGCCGGCCTGCGGCGAAATCGACATCATGGAGAACATCGGTTCCGAGCCCTCGAAGGTTCACGGCAGCCTGCACGGGCCGGGCTACTCCGGCGGCCACCCGCTGAGCAGCGTGTTCACATTACCCAACCAGGCCCGCTTCGGCGACGATTACCACGTCTTCGCCCTCGAGTGGGAACCGCGCGCCATCCGCTTCTACGTGGACGGCGCTCTATATGAGACGCAAACCCCGGACGATGTTCCTGCCGGCCAGCGCTGGGTCTTCGACCACCCCTTCTATCTGGTTCTAAACGTTGCTGTCGGCGGATACTGGCCCGGCAATCCCGATGACACAACCAGGTTTCCTGAAAACATGCTGGTGGATTACGTGCGTGTTTACCGGCTCGGCGATGAGCGCGCCGGCAACGGCCGGCCCTGACCCGATATACCGCCGCAAGTAGCTGACTCTACTGCGTCTCCCGCGTGCGTGGCCGGCATTCCTCAATCGCCGGCCGGCACGCCCTCGCTTCGCGCCTCTCAAAATGCTATGATTCCTGCTTGAAAAAACCCAGGCAGAACGCCGGCATCCACTGCACCGACAGGGCTTGTTGCTGGCGAGGCCGGCCTGCCGATCGTTGCGTGTTGCCGGGATGGCGCGGTAGGTGAGAATGCAACTTGGCGAATCTTGGGAAGGACTCGAGAGCCGTGAGGTATCTGTGCCTCCTGAACCGGAATCGACCCCACCCGCTCCAGAAAACTTCCATGAGGAACGCGAGGAACTCAAGCGTGTCCTGAGTCATCCTGAGTTCAGCCGTTCTGCCAACCTGGTTCGGTTTCTTTCCTACATCTGCAACAAGTACTTCGACGGCCAGACCGACGACATTCGCGAGTACTCGATCGCTGTCGAAGCTCTCGGCCGCAGGGAATCCAATTTCGATTCTCACATCGATCCTATCGTCCGCGTCACCGCCCGTTCTCTGCGAAAGAAGCTGAGAGAACTTTACAAAACCGACTGGAAAGACCATCCGCTTCAGATCGTGCTCCCGTTGGGACACTACGTTCCGCAGTTCCTGCAACGCGATATCGCTGCGCAGATGGCGGAAGATACATCGCTTGACGTAGCGGAGAACGAGAACTCACTTGGTGGGGCGCAAAGCTCCGCAGACCCGGCGACGGAGTCAAACGCCGCGCACCGAGGGATTCTGGGCGTCAGGCGCAGCACCATCTTGAGGCTTGCACTCGGTCTTGCCGCAGCGGCCGGGGTCTTTATCGCCGGCTATTTCTGGGGCACGCACACCACGCGTCCCGAGCAACCGGCGACGCAATCCTTCCAATGGGGTGAACCGGTCTGGAGCGATGAATTCAATGGCGCTGCGCAACAGCTTCCCGATCCGGCAAAGTGGACCTACGACATAGGCAGCCATGATGAGCTTGGAAATCAGGGTTGGGGCAATGGCGAGACGGAAACCTATTGCTCACCGCGCGGCGCCAATCCGTCGGGCTGCGATCCGCACCATCCCAATGCATTTCTCGACGGGAACGGTCATTTAGTATTGCGCGCCGAGCGCAAACCCGATGGTACGTGGACTTCGGCCCGCATCACAACCCGCGGACTCAAGGAATTTCAATATGGGCGCATTGAAGCACGCATGAAGCTGCCGGTCGGGACTGGCTTGTGGCCTGCGTTCTGGATGCTGGGATCAAACTATCTCACAACAGGATGGCCGGCCTCGGGCTCGGTCACCATCGTTGAAAATGTTTCGCTCACCCCGCGCAGCAACGGCCTGGGCCCCACCATCGTACGTTCCACATTGCACGGCCCCCGCTACTTCGGCGCCAACGGCCTGTGGCACGACTTCAAGCTGCCCGACGGCGGCCGCGTCGACGATGGCAATTTTCACACTTACGGCATCATCTGGTCGCCGGGCATGATCCAGTTCTACGTGGATGATCCGGCCAACATCTTCTTTGTGCGTGACGCCAACGATCTTCCTGAAGGCGGCGAGTGGGTCTTCGACCATCCGTTCTTTCTGGTCATGAATCTCGCCGTGGGCGGCGACTGGCCAGGCAATCCTGACGCCACAACCCAGAGTCCCGCTGACTTTGTTGTCGATTACATCCGGGTCTATAAGATCCCCACGGTTGCGGCGCCAGCCATTCAGTGGCAGCCTGTGGAAGTGAACGCCGGTTCCTCCGTGGCCAGCGTAATCACCCTGCATGCGCAGGATTACTCGGGCCGCGTACACCTTTCATGCTCGGTTGAGCCGGCCACCGCTGCCTGTGCACTGGCCGCTTCCGTCGTCGATCTTTCCAGCACGCTTTCACAAGATGACAGCCTGACCATCTCCACAAATCTCTTTACGGAGAATGGTCGCGTGGTTGCGCCAGCCGGCCGCTACAAGATGACGATTACTGCCGCGACTATCAGCGGTGATCGCTCGCAACTGACTGTCCCCTTCGAAGTGAAAGGGAGTGAGTGAGCCGGCCTGGGCCGAATTTGTGCTGTGCTCTGACAGGCATGTCTTACCGGTTCCTCAATATGCCGATACGAACTCTTGGCAAAGGCATCCACAGTTCATTTTTTTCAGAAGATTCGTTTAGCGAATTCGAGGAACCACGAGGAGGAATAAAGCGTCGGCGACTCCCGGGAAATTGATTGTCGTTCATTGCCTGTAGGCAATTTTGTGCTCGCCAAAGCTGTCCCTCGCCAAAATTCCATCCGGACATAACTCACTGTTTTTTCTTTAAGATAGCTACAAGCCCTTCAGAACCCTAATCTGCGCCTCTCCGCATTGTCTTAACTATTAAGAGGAAGCCGCGTCAGCTTCAGACGGAACTTTTCGAGCCACAGGTCAGCTGCCCGGCCGACCTACTGACCGAGTGCACCTGAGCCTTATGATCCACCGGCGAGTATCAAGAGCCCCTGGTGCAAACCCAGGTGCTCGGCCTGCAGGACATCCCTATAAATCCAATATTCTCAAAGCGCTTCGGCAAGCCAAGTGACTCTCGGCGTGGGACTGTATTCGATTCTGTAGCTGTCAGATCCTCCAGATTCAACACGGTTCAACAGACGGCGGGAAACCCAGCATTAAAAACAGAAGACTTACAGACAGGGTTTCAGGTAGAGAATCTGGTCCCGAACCAGATTCAGCTAGTTATTGAAATCTGTTGAAATTACGTGTTTTCAACTGTTTTATATTGAATGCTTTGCAGCCTCGCTATTGAAAGCGGTGGATCCGTGCTGCTCTTGGAGGCTTTGACCGCCACAATTGCGACTACACCTGTGTCCCACTTCGCGGGGTCAGTCCACGTCGGTCGCCGTAGGCAGTTTCCATCCTCAGTTCATCACTCTTGATCTGGGTTGTCCAAAGAACTTTAGCCGACTTTGCCCTCCTCCAGTGTTCAGCATTCGGCGGGAACACTACACCGTGCACGATCGTGATTGATGAACACTTGCCGACATTTCAGGACCAATCCAAGGTCGAAGCAACTCCGGAAAAGCTACCGTACAACCGCAGCGCATCGAGTCGGCACTCTTGGCTTGGCCAATTTCCTGTACCAATGTGATTTCGAGAGCTGCTCCTCCCGAGACAGCCCTTCACGAATGCTTGGACCTGGTTTCTGGCGCGGCCGCATTTCACCCGCAATCAAACGGAGATTCCGTCTGCGAGTGATGCCGAAATTGAGTGGGCTCGAGTACACTCAGAACTTGCGAATGCCAAGGAGGGCGATGATGTCGAAGGTAGTTGTGATTGGTGGCACCGGTACAGTTGGCAGCCAGACCGTGCAGGAGTTAATGAAGCGCAGGGCAGATGTCCGCGTCATGACGCGCTCAGCCAACCGAATCGCCTCTCTGCCAAAGGGCGTTGAAGGCGTAGTCGGCAGCATGCAAGCTCCAGAGTCTTTGCCAGCGGTATTTGCGGGAGCAGACAAGCTATTTCTTATTACGCCCCTCGACCGCGACGAGACTGCTCAGGGCATCGACGCTGTGGATGCGGCCGTCGCAGCTGGGATTCGGCGCATCGTCTATTTAAGCGTTCACCAGGCGGACAAGGCGCTCACAATTCCTCACTTCGTCTCAAAACTCCCCATTGAGGGTGTCATCCGGGCCAGCGGCGTGGAGTACACTATCCTGCGCCCAAACAACTTCTATCAGAACGACCTCGCTGTACTGGATGCCATCCGCGCGGGAGTCTACCCGCAGCCTTCAGGCAGCGTGGGTATGCACCGCGTAGATGTGCGCGACATCGCTGAAGTCGCCGCCATAGCGTTAACTCAGCCCGGCCACTCCGGAAAGACGTATTCCGTAGTCGGGCCTCGAGCCTGGACCGGCACAGATATATCCGCGGTGTTGACGAATCATCTCGGAAAACCGGTGATCTACGTCGGAGAGGATCTGAAAGCCTGGTCGGCACAGATGCGCGCATTCATGCCGGGCTGGCTGGTGCGAGATCTTGAGATCATGTTCCAGCACTTCCTCACGAGCGGACTCCTGGCAACACAAGCGGAGATCGACGAACTAACTGCCGTGCTAGGCCACGCTCCGCGCAGCCTTGAAGCGTTTATCCAGGAAGTTCTGCCGGTTTAAGAAATAGGTCAAAATTGCGTGTTTGATCACGCTGTCCATGGAGTGCCCGGCACATCCTGTGCCAGGGAGAATGCGACAGGCTGGTATGAGTGATGGCCTGTTGCTAGCGGATCGATGCTGATAAATGCCGCAGGGGGCGATAGACCGAGATTGCGATCAGGATCATGCCTTTTTGCCACGGCGAATGGAGGCCGTACCCATGGCAAAGAGCAAGACCCACCCCCCTTTGCCAATCCGCCGAGTTCTTCAGCGCTCGTTCAAGTCCACTTCATAGAGGTTGACAGCAGGGGCGCGGGCGGTGACGACAGGAAGGTCGCCGGGAGCAAGACCGATGAGGCGGTAGTCGGTGGCGGCGATGGGGCGGAGATTATCGATGGTCGCTACCTGCTGCGGCTTGCCGGCGGGGACCGCGATGCGGTAAATAGGCTTGCCCGTCGCGAGGAAATCCTGAAAATAGATCGATCGGCTATCGTGCGACCAGGTGGGGTCGCCGACACCCTGAACGGTCAGGGTGGTCCAACGCTCCGTGGTCCGGTCGAAGAGGAGCAGCGCGCGCTGATCCAGCGGCATGGCTGCAATGTAGCGGCCGTCGGGTGAGAGGCGCGGGCTGAAGAGGCCGGTCGAGCCGGAGATCTCCGTTACTTTGCGGGTTTGGAGATTGAGGAGATAAATCGCTTTCGGCTGGCCGTTGTCCATGCGATTGGGCAGCCGGCCAAAGACGATCGACTGTCCATCGGGCGACCAGTCCGGATCACCTTCGTTCCGATCCTCGTTCAGCAGCGGCATGAGCTTTCCGCCCTCAGCGTCGACTAGGTAAATCTTCCACGGCTTGCCCGGCTCCATACCCATGACGGCCAGCCGACGACCGTCGGGTGACCACCGCATGGCGAAGATATGCAGCAGCACGGTGGTGAGCTCGATGCGCTCGCTGCCGTCGATGCGGCTGCGCCAAAGCGAATTGTCGGCGGTGTTGACCCATGCCACCCACTGACCGTCCGGCGAGTACTGCGCCAGCGAGGCCGCGCTCAGGTTCTGGTCAAGGGTGGCGAATGTGGAAGATCGGGGCATGGCGCGGAGCAGCTCATATTGCGAGGTACTGCCGATGAAATAGATGCGATCGCTGCCGGGTGCTGTGCTGGGAGCCTGGTAATCGAGAGGACCGTTGGTGATCTGCCGCGGCTCGCGATCGGCCAGGAACCAAGGCCGCTCGCGCCGCACCCAGATCTCGCTGTGGGCGCTGTCGCTGTGCGAAGACTGAAAGACGAAGTACTGGCCGTCGGGGGTCCAGTTTCCGCAACACTCCGATGCCGGCTGGCTCCAGCCGGGGAAGAGCGGGTGGGGGTTGGAGCCGTCGGCTGCAACCTCCCAGAGCTCCGAGGTCTGGCGCTTGGAGTCGCGCACCGTGAAGCGAAGCCGGCTGCCGCCCGGCGACCAGCGCAGCCAGAAGGCTAGGCCCTCGACGGTCAGCAGCCGGTGCGGATCGCTGCCGTCGGCCCCAACGATGATGAGCTCGTTGCCGCTGGCCACCAGAAGCCTCCGCCCATCCGGCATCCATGTGGCGTCGTGCGCCAGCACATTGGGAACGCGGCGGGCGTCGCCACCCAGGGTGGGCACAATCCAAAGCGGTTGCTCCGGCTCGGCCTGCAGATGGCCGCGCACCACGAGCTTGGAACCATCCGGCGAGAGCGAGCCGATGAGGGGCGCGCCAATCTCAGAGGGCAGGCGAAAGTGACTGATCTCGCCGTTGGCCGCCAGTGCGACAGCGAGCACGGGATTGCCGTTGTCCATGTGGGAAAAGTAGATGCGCGTGCCGTCGCTGGCAGAGCTGGAGAAACTTTCCACATCCAAATCGTTAGCGAGCACGTGGCCGGAAAAAGTCACCTGAACCACGCGGTAAGGCCGGCGAACAGGCTCGCGCCGGAGGAGAAACAAACCCCACAGTAGGCAGAGCAGCGCCAGTCCGCCGGCCACCCACAAGGCTGCAAAAACGTGCCTTTGCGCAGGCGTCGCGGCATCCGCAGCGAGAGCTATTGCCGGCGGCTGCGCGTCGACTGCCTTTACCGGAGCGAGGAAGCGGTAGCCGCGCTTAGCCAGCGTTTCCACAAAGCGCGGGTTTTCCGCGGAGTCGCCAAGGGCCTCGCGCAGCTTGTTCACGGCGATCCCCAGGCTGTGGTCGAAATCGACGGTTGTGTCCGCGCCCCAGATTTCCATTTGCAGAGTCTCGCGCGAGACCACCTCGCCGGGGTGTTCGACAAGCGTGGCCAGTACTTTGAAGGGTTGGCTCTGGAGCCGCACTCGAGTCCCGGACCGCCGCAACTCTCCCGACTGAAGGTCGGCCTCAAATATGCCGAACTGAACGCGGCGTGTGTCCTTTGGTAACCCGTTTAGCATGCTTCTTGAAAAAACTCTGCATAGCAGTGTAAGGGAAGTGGGCAAGAAACGATAGTGCTCCGCCGCAAGGCGCTAAAAAGAAGTCAAAATCAGGAGATACTTTCCCGTAACTTGTTAATAAGACATTTGGTTAATAGAAGAGCGGCAATTGACGGCGAATTGGCGACTTGTGGATTGACCGGCCTATTGGTCAGGGCGTTTCCTCATCTTCGGTTGTGAGAAACGGTGTCGAACCCAACCGAGTTTCTCGCGAAACCGCCAACGCTTGTCAACGCAGTTTTTTTGGAGGACATTGTGATGTTGAAAACAGCCAGTTTCCAAACCTACCTTAAATGCCATGCCCGGTTGATTGTTGCGGCGATCGCCGTGCTGATCATCTCCCTTCTGGCGCCTGCCCTGAGGGCGCAGACCGATACAGGCAGCATTTTCGGCACGGTGTCTGATGCGTCGGGCGCTGTTGTCCCCGACGCCACTATCACCGTCACCAATCTCGACACTAACCGCGCGGTCTCCGTCAAGAGTCTGGCCGATGGAAGCTTCGCCGCGAATGCTTTGCCCATTGGCAACTACAAGGCCGAAGCAACCAAGCAGGCCTACCAAAGCGAGGCTACCACGTTTTCCCTGCAAATCTCCGAGTCGAAAGAGCTCAACTTCAAATTGAAGGTGGGGTCTGCCAGCGTGACGGTGCAGGTGACCGACGCAACACCGCTGGTCGACACGGCCACTTCGTCTGCTGGCGAAGTGATCGATGGACGCCAGGTTATCGATCTCCCGCTCAACGGCCGCAACTTTACCACGCTGGCTTTGTTGACTCCCGGCGTAGGCCGCGGCCAATACTCCGATAATGCCAGCGCTCCGAGCAACAATGCAGAGACCTGGCGCAACGCCGATTCGGGCGCAGCCGCACTGGCGATCGACGGTTTGCCCCCACAGTCGAATAACTTCCAGCTCGATGGCATTGACAACAACGAGTCGCTGGTCAATACCATCGT
>JBEKAS010000100.1:0-13427 GCA_050015795.1 Occallatibacter sp.
AGGCATGATTCGTTTCTTCCTCGCTTCGGCGGCCATCGGCGTTCTCTACAAGGAGAACGCGTCCATCAGCGGCGCCGAGGTGGGGTGCCAGGGCGAAGTGGGCGTGGCCTGCTCCATGGCCGCGGGGGGACTGACCGCGGCTCTGGGCGGCAACGACGGCCAAATCGAGCACGCCGCGGAAATCGCGATGGAACACAACCTGGGCATGACCTGCGACCCCATCGGCGGCCTGGTGCAGATTCCCTGCATCGAGCGCAACGCCATGGGCGCTGCTAAAGCTGTGCAGGCCGCACGCCTGGCGATGAACGAACCGGAAACGCACAAGGTCTCGCTCGACCAGGTCATCCGCACCATGTATCTGACCGGACTCGATATGCAGTCGCGCTACAAGGAGACCAGCCTTGCGGGCCTTGCGCTGAACGTGATCGAGTGCTGAACGGGATGCAGCGAAACGCTCGGACAATTTGTGAAGGAGAGCGCCGAAGCAAATTGCAAAAACTGATGCGCGCACACAGCGAGCGCGACGCGATCGCGCGACAATTTCCATCCGCGCATCGAAATTCGTCTCCGATTTCCTCCGCGAGCGAAATTTTTCGGCCTGACCCTGTTGATCTTTTTTTCACTCGCATGTCGTTTTTTTCTTGACATCGATGATTGATGAATCTATACATTCTTCAACTGCAGTTTCTAATTGCAGAATCGATGCAACCCATCGAAAAGGGAGAATAGGCAAATGGCAACCAAGAAAGCAGCCAAGAAGGCACCCGCGAAGAAGGCGGCCAAGAAGGCCGTAAAAAAGACCGCGAAGAAAAAGTAGCGGATCGAACAACCCAAAAGGCAACACTCAAGGGGGACGCTCAAAAGCGTTCCCCTTAGTGTTTATGCGGGCAAAACAGTAGCTCGCGAGCGCGACGAAGTACACTTTTGATGAAGGACACTACGAGAGCGCAATGACCCGCCGCCGTTGGATCGCCGAACATTGGGATGAAGCTACCGCAACTATCGACGGTGCGCAGGCCGAACATCTGGCACGCGTGCTGCGCGCGCAACCGGGCATGGAGGCCGACGTGGTTGCCGGTGGCCGCGTCTTTCATGCCCAGGTGGCCGCAGTCACCCTCGCCGGAGAAAAGAGCGAAGTTCGGTTCAACCTGACCTCCGAGCTCCAGGCCGATCCCGCGCTGCCCGTTACTTTGGTGCTAGCCATTTACAAGTTCGATCGCATGGAATGGGCGATCGAAAAAGCCACGGAACTCGGCGCGGCCGCGATTGCGCCCGTCGTCGCGCGAAGAACAGAAAAGCACTTGGCCCAGGCCGCGCAGAAGCGCGCCGAACGATGGCGCCGCATCGCGCACGAGGCCTCTCAGCAGGCGCGGCGCTCCGATGTACCCCTGATTCACGATCCGGTTAGCCTTGCGCATCGCGTATGCGCAGCTTCTGCGGCCACGCGCATCGTGCTCGCCGAGCAGGAACGCACCACGACCCTGCGTCATGCGATCGGGGAGGCGATTGCGGCAGCCAAGTACGAGATGCCTCTGCTAGAAATCGCCATCGGTCCTGAAGGTGGATGGGCTCCTCAAGAAGAAGCGCTCTTCGACGCGAACGGCTGGCGCGCAGCTTCGCTTGGGCCCCGCATCGTGCGCGCCGAAACGGCTGCCATCGCGGCACTGGCCGTCATCGCGTCCTGCCTGGAGTGATCAATCAGCGGTCAAGCGGAGCAAAATTTCGGCGCGGCTGCGGAGCTCTCTGTGGAAAAGTCGGACGAAACTTCGCGCTCCGCACTCGACTCAGAAATGCGCGTAGTGCACCAGCAATCCCGCGAGCGCTCCTCCTGCAAGGTCGCCGACGATCGGAATCGGTGCGTAGCGCCAGTTCGATCCGCCCTTGCCCGGAATCGGCAGCAGCGCATGAACGATGCGCGGACCCAGGTCGCGCGCCGGATTGATCGCGTATCCCGTGGTTCCGCCTAGCGAGAGTCCGATACCCCACACCAGGCTGCCCACGAGCCACGGCCCAAGTCCCGCTGCCGGTCCGCTCATGGCCACGCCGTGCGAAAAGATCGCGTTGGCCACGACGACAAGCACCGCCGTGCCTAACATTTCGCTGAAAAGATTTGCCATTGGGCTGCGCACGGCGGCATTGGTACAAAAGACGCCGAGCTTGGCCGCGGGATCGGGCGTGAGCTTCCAGTGAGGCGCATAGTGCAGGGTCACGAGCACCGCGCCGCTCATGGCGCCCAGCAACTGCGCCGACCAGAAGTTGAGCAGCGAAGCATAATTCCCGCTTGCCACGGCCGCCGCCAGAGTAATGGCGGGATTTAGATTCGCGCCAGGGCTGCCGAACGCCTGCGCCACCATCACGCCGCAGAGCACGGCCAGCGCCCACCCGGTGGTGATCACCATCCAGCCGGAATCCGCCGCGTAGGACTTGCGCAGCGTTACGCCGGCGTTCACGCCGTCACCCAGCAGCACCAGGACCAGCGTGCCCATAAACTCGCCGAACCAAATCGAGTGCATCGAACCTTCCTTGTGAGGGTTGGCGTCCGCCCGAGCGCTTGACTCGGATTGGAGCGAGCCCACAGTACGGTTTTGGGAACCCAAGCATTCTCCATCGCCGGGCCCATCTTCGCCAAGCGTGAAAACGCGGCGCGGGTTGACTGCGATTGGCCGCTCACTGACTGAGGTTCCAATCGTGTGGCCGGTAGGGAAGCGGGAATCGGCGCTACTATGAGAAGGAATGAGGGGGTCACGCGTGTGCGAAAAGCGACGGCAATTTGTATGGGCGCAGCTTTTGCGTGGGCCGCGGTGACGGGCGCGGCGGGGCAATCGAAGGCCGCAGGCCACTGGGCGATCGTGATTCACGGCGGCGCTGGCGACATCGAACGCGCGAGGCTGGGGCCTGACGGCGACAAAGCGTATCGCGCCGCGCTCACCGAGGTCGTGGAGGCCGGAGCCGCGGTTCTCGATCGCGGAGGCTCTTCGCTCGATGCCGTCGAGGCCGCGATTCGCGTTCTTGAGGACGACCCGCTCTTCAATGCCGCGCGCGGGGCAGTTTTTACTTCGGAAGGCAAGACAGAACTCGATGCGGCCATTATGGACGGCGCAACGCTGCGCGCGGGCGCGGTTGCCGACGTTACCCACACGCGCTATCCCATTACTCTCGCCCGAGCGGTGATGGAGAAGACGCCCTACGTTCTGCTGGTGGGCCCGGGCGCCGATGCGTATTCAAAGCAAGCGGGGATGGTGCAGGTGGATCCCAGCTACTTTTTTAGCGAGAGCCGCTGGCAGTCGCTCATCAAGCAGTTGCAAAAAGAGGGCCGTCCGATTCCGCCGCGCCCCGCGGGTGTGCCTCCAGAGGGCGCCGTCAAGCCAGTCGCCCAATGGCAGGAGGCGGCAGACACACGCCGCTATGGAACGGTGGGCGTGGTTGCGGTCGACGCCAAAGGCAATGTTGCGGCCGGCACCTCGACTGGCGGCTTGCAGGGCAAGATGCCGGGCCGCGTGGGCGATTCGCCGATCATTGGCGCGGGCACCTACGCCTCGAATCAATCCTGCGCCGTCTCCGGCACCGGGGTCGGCGAGTACTTCATCCGCTACACTGTGGCGCGCGACGTTTGCGTGCTGGTGCAATACAGGGGCTACACGTTGCAGCAGGCCGTCGATGAGGTGATTCAAAAAAAGCTTGCGCCCATCCATGGCGATGGCGGCGTGATTGCGGTTGCGCCCGACGGCCAAATGGCCTGGAGCTTCAACACGCCCGGGATGTTCCGCGCGCGACAGGCCGAAGGCGGCCAGATCGAGGTGCGCATCTACAACGACGAGCCGTGAGCCGAGTGAGACAACCGGCCACGCCGGCACTAGAATGGCGCTATGCCTACTGTCTTTCGCGAACGGGGCGCGGAATCTGATCGAGAGGGTCTGGAATGAGTTCTTAGGTTAGCGCAAAGCGAGTGCGATTCGATCCCGATTGCATGTGGGTCGATTTGAGCGACGGCCGAACCATCGGTGTTCCGCTGGCATGGTTTCCCCGTTTGCTGCGCGGCACTGCGAAACAGCGAAAGCAAGTGAGGATTAGCGGCCGCGGCCTGCATTGGGACGCGTTGGACGAAGATATCTCCATCGCCGGTCTTCTTGCCGGGCTCGGTGACCAGAGCGCGAGCAAGACGTTTGCGGCATAGAGGGAACTCCGAAAGGCTGAGGCACATTCTTTCTCGAAGCAGGACTTCCCCATGGCGCTCCAGTTCACAACATCCTTTATCGAAGACGCGCTCTCCCTCTTCCGCTTCTCCAAGAGCCTCGCGGAGCGTGCGATGGCGCAGGTCACCGATGAGCAACTCTTCGTGACCCTCGACCCCGACGCCAATTCCATCGCCATCATCGTGAAGCACATGGCGGGCAACATGCGCTCGCGCTGGACCGACTTCCTCACCACCGACGGCGAAAAGCCCGATCGCAACCGGGACCGTGAGTTCATTGATCCACCCGCAACGCGTGCCGAGCTGCTTGCGGTGTGGGAAGACGGCTGGAATTGCCTCTTCGCCGCCATCGAGCCGCTTACTGATGCCGATCTCGCCCGCACCGTCACCATCCGCGGCGAGTCGCATTCCGTCTTGCAGGCCATCAATCGCCAATTGGGGCACTTGTCATATCATGTCGGCCAGATTGTGCTTTTGGCCAAGCACTTCGCCGGTGATCATTGGCAGTCGCTGAGCGTGCCGCGCAACCGGTCTGCCGAATTCAATCGCAAAGTGGCTGCCGGGGAAGCCAGCCAGCGCTAACGGCCGAATGGCGTGGCGCAGCGCACATTTGCGTTTTCTGGTTTTTCTGTAGAATGATGCGCATGGAAACCATCGCGTACAACCTGCCGCAAAGCCGCATTCCGCAAACGTGGTACAACATCCTTTCGGATCTACCCGTGCCTTTGGCGCCGCCGCTGCATCCCGGCACGCTCCAGCCGCTCGGCCCTGACGATCTGGCGCCGCTGTTTCCCATGGCGCTCATCATGCAGGAGGTGAGCACCGAGCGCGAGATCGAGATCCCTGGTGAGGTACGGCAAATTTACGCACAGTGGCGGCCTTCGCCGCTGATGCGCGCCCGCCGGTTGGAAAAGGCGCTCGATACGCCCGCACGCATTTACTACAAGAACGAAGGCGTGAGTCCCGCCGGCTCGCACAAGCTGAATACCGCCGTCGCGCAGGCCTGGTACAACAAGCAGGAAGGCGTGCGGCATCTCTCCACCGAAACCGGCGCCGGCCAGTGGGGCTCTGCGTTGTCGATGGCCTGCGCATTCCTCGGCCTCGACTGCAAGGTCTTCATGGTGCGCGTCAGTTACGACCAGAAGCCCTACCGCCGCGCCCTGATGGAGACTTTCGGCGCTTCGGTGACCGCCAGCCCCAGCCCGTTCACCGATTCGGGCCGCGCTATTCTCGCCGAGCACCCCAACTCTCCGGGCTCGCTCGGCATCGCCATCTCCGAGGCCGTTGAAGTCGCGGCCAAGGATCCCAACACCAAGTACGCGCTGGGCAGCGTGTTGAATCACGTGCTGCTGCACCAGACCGTGATCGGCCAGGAGGCCATCGAACAGATGTCTCTTGCCGGCGACGACCCCGACGTCATCATCGGCTGCACCGGCGGCGGATCGAACTTCGCCGGACTGGTGATGCCGTTCCTGGGCCGCAAGCTCAAGGGAAAATGTCACGCGCGCATCGTGGCCGTTGAGCCTGCCGCCTGTCCGAGTCTCACCAAGGGACATTTCGCCTACGACTTCGGCGACACCGGCCATCTGACGCCGCTGGTGAAGATGCATACGCTGGGCAGCACCTTCATTCCTCCGGGAATTCACGCGGGCGGGTTGCGTTATCACGGCATGGCGCCGCTGGTTTCGCATGTCGTTAATCTGGGATTGGCCGAAGCCACCACCGTGCACCAGCTCGACGCGTTCGCCGCGGGCGTTCAATTTGCGCGCGCGGAGGGAATTGTGCCCGCGCCCGAAGCCAATCACGCCGTGGCTGAAGCCATTCGCCAGGCTCTTGAAGCCAAGGCGGAAGGCAAGCCGCGCGTGATTCTCTTCAACCTCAGCGGCCACGGTCATTTCGACATGCAGTCCTACATCGATTACCAAGCAGGCAAGCTGGAGAACTACGAATATCCGGCAGAGGAAATCGCCATGGCGCTCGCGGGCCTGCCCGCCGTGCCGTAAGTCGTGGCGTAAGCGACAACCGGATCCCTGTCTTTCTGCCCTCGCTGTGTTACCGTGGCAATACGGTGTCTGTGCGCCGGGCCTGGCTTTACGGCAGCGGCGTGAAGCGCGCGATGGCCAGCAAGGCTTTGCGACGCAAGGACATCGGCGACAGCGGACAGAAACAAACGAATGCCCCAACAGCAGCCGGAATCGTCATCGTCTATACTCACGGCTCCGTTGTCTGGGCCGACCTCGGAATCTACTGCAGGCTCGGCGCCCGAGTCCCACGCTGCAATGCACCCGCATCATCATATTCCCCGCTGGCTCGAGCGCGTGGAACTGTTTCTACGCGTCATGCTGCGCATGTATATCGGTCTGGCCATCTGCTACGCGCCGTGGTCGCATACCTTCTGGGATCAGAATCCAATCATTCTGCACTTTTCCTGGCTCGGAAACATCGCGACCGCCGGCGCAGTACGCGGCCTCGTCTCGGGACTGGGTCTGCTGAATCTGTGGATTGCGTTTCAAGATGCCATTCGGCACCGGGATGGTTGAAAGATGAAAAACAGGGAACAGGGAACAGGGAACAGGGAACAGGAAGCCGGGAAGCTGCAAATTCCTGCTGCGGCTCCTCAGGCCGCGGCTGCTGCAGCAGCGCCCCACGCCGTAATTCCCGGCAATGGAGGCCCTCCACCGCTCGATGCCGCGCCGCTCGCGTACGAGAACTCTGCGTTTCTCAACAGCGCCGATGGGCGGCCCATACGGATTATCTCGGAGTATCTGGAGCCGCTGGCGCGCTTCCGCCGCGAGCAGATTCAGGACACCGTAGTCTTCTTCGGCTCCGCGCGTTTTCACGGACGCGAAGAAGCTGATCACGCCTTGGAACTCCTGGAAAACACCGGGTCGGTGCAGCCGGCTCCCAGTGAGGAGCAGCCGGCCAAAGCAGTCGAGATTGCCACGGGCAACGCATCGGATCTGCAACGGAAGCGCGCAGTGGCCGCGGTCGAGATGGCTCGCTACTACGAAGACGCGCGCCGCCTGGCGCAACTGCTTACGCAATGGGCCAAGACCATCCCTTCACGCAAGCATCGTTTCGTTGTCACTTCGGGCGGCGGTCCCGGCATTATGGAAGCGGCCAACCGCGGCGCCTACGAGGCGGGCGGCAAAACCATCGGCATGAACATACTGCTGCCCTTCGAGCAGAGGCCGAATCCCTACATCACGCCCTCGCTCAACTTCGAGTTCCACTACTTTTTCATGCGCAAGCTGTGGTTTGCCTATCTGGCCAAGGCTCTGGTGGTTTTTCCGGGCGGGTTCGGCACGCTCGATGAGATGTTCGAGATTCTCACCCTCGCACAGACTCAGAAGGTGAACAAAAGGATCACCGTCCTTATTTATGGATCGGATTACTGGAAGAAGGTGTTCAACCTCGAGGTGCTGGTGGACACGGGCGCGATCTCGCCCAAGGATCTCGACTTATTCCAATTCGCGGATACGCCCGAACAGGCCTTCGACCTTTTGCGGAAAGGATTGACAGAGAACTACCTGGCAGCCGAGAGCGCAGCCGTGCCGAGCGCGCAGCCAAAAGGCGAGAAGGCGGCGCCGGACGAAGATTTGATGGCGGGCTGGAACATCGACGATTTTCTGGGGCCTGAACTAGCCAAAACCAGAAAGTAAATATGTAGCGCCGGCCTCCCGGCCGGCTGTAGCGCGGACGTCCCCGTCCGCGCTCGAGCGTGCCCCATCCTTTCTGTCATCCTGAGCGACCCCGAGCGAAGTCGAAGGGGAGTCGAAGGACCTGCATTTGTTCTCGGCGCGACCGCAGCCGAACCGACCGGCCTGTTTTCCTATTCCCTGTTCCCTACTCCCTGTTCCCTTTTCCCTATTCCCTGCTTCTACGCCGCGCTCATTCGCACGCGCGTACGCAATCGCTTATCCCCGCACCCTTCACACGCGCCAAGGTCACCACATGCCGACATTCGTGGAGTAATTTGTGATCCAGTCAGACCTGCAACTCTCAAATGCTTCTGATTCAGTTGTTTCGCTGTTCATCCACAATCCAGATGGAGTTCAGCACGAGTCCATCCGCCGTGCATGGCGGTTTCTTCGCCTCTCCACCAGAGTTGAAATCACCGCGCAACCCGCGGAGGAGAAAAACGATGAACCGGACAGCGATGTTTGTGATGCGGATGGCAGGTTTGGGGGTAGTTGCAGCAACCATTGCAGGATCCCCGGCCTGGGCGATCAACAACCGTGACGCGGAGACGAGCCCCGCCACCATTACGTTGCGCGTTTATGACTACGCGCAGGTGAACCATCCAGCCCTGGTAGCGGCGGAGCGGGAAGCGTCGCGGATTCTGGCGCAGGCCGGCGTGACGACGCAATGGCAGGACTGCTCGACCTCACACGACGCCAAAAAGGACTTCCGCGTCTGCGCAGCGGCGCAACCTGACGACTATATTGTGTCGATTCTTCCGAACTCGATGGCAGATAAGCTGGGGAAATCAGGCGACACGTTCGGGGCGGCGGACGGCGGCGAATCGCGCCGCGCGGCCATCTTCTACGAGCGCATCAGCGAACGGGCGGGCGGCGATACGACGGCTGTAGACGTGCTGGCTGGCCGTGTGATGGCGCGCGAGATCGGCAGCCTGCTGCTGGGCGCGAATGCCAGCTCCCGGACCGGCATCATGAAGGCGCGTTGGACGAGCAGTGATTTGAACGTGCTGGCCGGCAACGAGATGTACTTCACGGCGGAGCAGGCTCGGCAGATGGACACGCGGCTGGTTCAGGAAGCCCGCACGCGGCAGGCGGAGACCCAGAACAAGGTTGCAACGAATGATCGGTAATGAAGCGGCGTGGGGCGACGTGAGCCGGCAAGCGGCCGTACCGGAGCGCGGTGGAGGCGGCATGTTCGACGCGAACATGCCGCGTTTCCGCTGCCGCACCCGGTGCAGCAGTTGCGGAACGGCGAACGCGCTGGCGGGGAAAAGCTCTTATCTGACGCGCATGGTCCAGATGTTGCCGGTGGTCTCGGAGTACTCGTAGACGATCTGATCGCCACGTGGAGACCAGCCGGGATAGAGCAATTCGATGTTGTCGCGCGTGTAATGCGTCACCTGATGCTCCTGTCTCGTGCTTCGCGAGACCCACCAGACGTTCCACACGCCATTGCGCAGGCCGGCGAAAACGATCTTGTCGCCGTCAGGCGCCCAGTCGTTGGGCAAGCTGGGGTGACGGCCAGCCGTGAGCACGGTTACAGGTCCTCCGGCGGAGGGAACTACGAGGATCCTAGACTCGTCTTCAAATGCAATGGTCTTGCCATCGGGCGACCAGCACCCATACGACATTAATCCGTTGCCGAAGGTCAACTGCTTTGCCGGCCCGTCTTCCTTTTTGATCGGCGCCACCCACACATTCACTGCGCCTCCCTGGCGCTCTCCGTACGCTACCTGTTTGCCGTTGGGCGAGAGACGCAGGGGCGCATCGTTCTCGCCAAACTCTCGCAGCACTGATGTCGTCCCCGTGCTCAGGTCGATGGCCTCGATCACCTTCTGCCTGTTCTGCTCGCCTTGGAAGGTGAGCATCCCGCCCGGCGGAAGCCATCCAGGCAGCACACTGTTGGTCGCCACTGCTCCCACGGGATGGGCATTCTTGCCATCCGCATCGACCATCCAGACTGCGATATCCTCGCCGGACTGAACCACCGAGTAGGCGATCTGGCTACCGTCGGGAGAGAAGCGCGGCGAAGTCTTGCGCATCGCGGTGTCGCGGGTGAGCGGGATGGGGTCGCCGACGGCTTCTCCGGTGACCGGAGACACGCGAATCGATTGCAAGTTGTTGTTGTCCGCGATTGCGGAGAAGGCCAGCAATCGCCCATTGGCTGAGAAGCGCAGGCCCATATAGGTCACCGTGCCGGACTCTTTCACCAGTTCCGGGTTTCCGGCCGTAGCGCCCCCGGGCGTGAGTGCCAGGCGCATGAGCGCGAACGTCGGCGCAGTCCCCTCCGGTTGATTTGATTCCAAGTGGGTCTGTGAGAAATACAGATACCGTCCGCCCGGTCCATAGACGGGGTCGCACACTACACCCGCTACCAGCCGCTGCGGCGTGCCGCCGTTTGCCGGTACCGTCCAGATTTCGGCCAGACCCGTGCTGGTGCTGCTGAAGGCAATATGCTTTCCGTCAGGCGACCACGAGGGCGCGCCATGGCCGCCGCCGGGTTTGCCGGGTTGAGTCAGTTGCGTGGGCGCGCCGCCCTGCGCCTGGACCACCCAGAGCGTCGACGGAGGCATGGCCGCAAAGGCGGTCTGGCTATAGCCGGTGATGCCCTGCGACTGAAAGACGATCCGCGAACTGTCGGGCGACCAGGACGGCCAGGAGCCGAAATCGGTGAGGCGGCGAGCGGTACCGCCGAGAGCAGGAATCAGCCAGATGCCGCCTTTCTTGCGCGAGTGGTACGCGATCTGAGTTCCATCCGGAGACCATGCCGGTTCGAAGTTCTCATTTCCATCCATCGTGAGCTGGATTTCGCGGCCGCCTGGCGCAGGCGTCTTCACATAGATCTCGAAGCTGCCGTTCTTGTCGGAGCTGTAGGCCACGGCGCTGCCGTCGGGCGACAGGGAGGGCATGAAGTCAGCGCCGATCGAGGTGGTCACCTGGGTCAGGCTGGATTCTTCGAGGGTTTCGCTGTGATGGTGCGGCCACCACCAGCGAGTGCTGAGAACTACGGCCACGAGAAGGACAGCCGCAGCAAGAAGCACGGGCAGGAGCCACCGCGTTCGGGAGGGTACTGCGGGCGGGGCGGGCGCTGGCTGCGGAACCGGCTCAACGGCAGCAGACTCGCCGTCAGCTTTTTCCGAGGGCAGCTCGGCGTCGAGCACCGCGACACCGGAAAAAACAAACCGGAACCCGCGCCGGGGCATGGTCTCGACATAGCGCGGGCTTTCGGCATCGTCGTCCAGCGCCTGCCGCAGCTTCTTGATCGCGGTGCCGATGCTGTGGTCGAATTCAACGATCGTGCCATTGGGCCAAAGCCGATTGCAGATCTCCTCCCGCGTCACCACTTCGCCAGGATGTTCGAGCAGCATCACGAGAATCTGGAACGGTTGTTCCTGCAGACGAATGCGCCGCCCGCCCTTGCGCAGTTCGCCCGCGCGGACGTTCAGCTCGTACTCACCGAAGCTGATGTTCTGTGTGGAGATGTTGACCCCGCCTAACGCGAATGCAAACAATCTATCATGTCCACACGTCTTCGCTGCATTAGGACATATACCGGTTCATTTTCAGATGAGAGGATTGGAGCAATAGACAGCAACCGGCCATCGGGAAGCTCCTACCCATACAGGAATAACGACTGGAACGCCCACCCCATTCCTAACTCACACAAGAAATATCCCGCCGCCATTTTGCATATAATTTCCCCCTCTCGGCGCACACTAATCCCATAAGCCTTCAATGAGGCAGGAAGCGCGGTTCGACGGACCCTGATCCCCGAAACCTCACGCCCCGCCTCTAACCTGTTTGTTGTCTAATTTCTGCAAGCAACTATATGTACTTTCAGATATTTACGCGGCAAAGCATCGCGCAAACCGATGAAAACAGGATATTTGTTCGCAGAAATAGTGGGGGGGGAGGGGGAGGGGGGTGCCCGGCCGTTCACTAGGTTCGGCGCCGAGCGAAACCTCTAGGGTCAGTCTGGCAGCGAAAATCCCGCCGCCTCGCCCACCCATCGCTTTGGAACCGAACATGCTAAGCGGAATCTGCACTCGAGCTGGTGAACTCTCCGCGCGCCACCGTGCGACAGCCATTTCTAGTGAGATTTGGGCTTTTCACCCCTATATTTCAGTATTTTGGTAACTTGTTTGATTCCGCGATAGCATCAATTGAAGGGCAATTCGCGCATCATTAACCGGATATTTACCGCACCGGCCCGATACTACCTGTGGAAATCCGACCATCGATTGAGGATTGACGGAGGAGCTGAAATGCCGAATTCCACTATCTCGTACTTGTGGCGTGACACGAGCGTCGCAAAGGACTTTCGGACCGGCGTGTCGCTGCACAGTCACACCAATCAATCGTCTGAGACCCTGGATTTCCTGGCCAACTTTGGCAACCAGTTCCCGGTGATGCGGCCGCTGCTGTCGCGCCTGGAACGGCGGGCCGAGCAGATTCATGGGGTGCGCATCAATTACGCGGCAAGCTATTGGACGCCGCCCATGACGCCCAAGCTGGCCTTCGACCTGGAAAAGAAGCAGATCGAGACGCTCGGCCTGGGAGCGATGGTTTCCGTCACGGATCACGACAACATCAAGGCGCCCATGCTTCTGCGCACGGTGCCGAGCGCACGGCAGATTCCGGTATCGGTGGAGTGGAGCGCACCCTACGGCGGCATGCAGTCGTTCCATCTGGGCGTGCACAACCTGCCCAGCGCGCGTGCGGCAGAGTGGATGGCGACGCTCGCGGAGTTCACCGCCAACCCCAGCGATGCACGCCTGACCGAGATTCTGGTAGCCCTGAACCAGGAGCCGAATGTGCTCGTGGTCTTCAACCATCCCATGTGGGACCTCTACCTGATCGGCAAGGAAAAGCATCAGTTCCTGGTCAACGAATTTTTGCAGAAGAACGGCGCGCATTTTCACGCGCTGGAGCTGAACGGCCTGCGCAACTGGGACGAGAACCGCGCGGTGCGGCGTCTGGCGGAGAAATGGAACATGCTGCTGATCGCCGGCGGTGACCGCCACGGCGTGGAGCCGAACGCCAACATCAATCTGACCAACGCGACGTCGTTCACCGAGTTCGTGCACGAGGTGCGGCGCGGAAAAAAGAGCCACGTGCTCTTTATGCCGCAATATGCCGAGCCGTGGAAGCATCGCATTCTGCAGTCGACGATCGATGCAGTGCGCTACTATCCCGCGTTTCCGCAAGGTTCGCGGACCTGGGATGAACGCGTCTACCATCCAGACGCGAACGGCGTGGTTCGTCCCTTAAGCGAGCTATGGCCCAGCGGCGCGGCTCCGCGTGTGATGCGCTGGACCATCGCTATGGTCCAGTTGATGGGCCTGGGCCTGGTATCCGGCGGCCTGCGCATGGCCTGGAGCGAGTCCAACGAGTTGCGCCTGGCGCTGGGTGAGCAGGAGTCGTGAGGGAGAACAGCGGAGTTAGCGGCGATGGCGGTGTTGGTTCCGAGACCTCATGATGGCGCAGCCGCGGAAATGTAGCGCCGGTCTCCTGACCGGCTGTAGTGCGGGTCT
>JBEKAS010000101.1:0-13423 GCA_050015795.1 Occallatibacter sp.
CGTCTTCCGCCGCCTTGGCATCAGAAATATTCCGCACCACGCTCAAGAGGCACGCAACACCCTCAATTTCTATGACCGTTGACGAGATCTGTATCCAGAATAACTCTCCGTTCTTTCGTCTATAGCGGACCTTTGCATCCCTGACAAAGGACTCCTGACGCAACTCTTCTACGATATTCTGGCGATCTTTTGTATCTATCCAAATGCCAAGCTCCACTGAGGTCCGGCCAATCATTTCTTCACGCGCGTAACCTAAGATATCGAGGAATGCCCTATTAACATCAATGTACCTGCCATCGCTCATCTGGCTGATTGCGATGCCGTCGAGGCTGGTCTGGAATATGGTACGGTAGTGTGTCTCGCTTATCCGCAATGCTTCCTGTGAAGCTTTCAGTGCATTGATGTCTTCTACCATCGTGATGGAGTGAAGCCCACGGCCTTCGCTGTCACGGAGCACCGAGACCGTCAGCTTTGCCCAAATCAAGCTGCCGTCTTTGCGAATGTAGCGCTTCTCCAAAGTGGCATGAGCGGCCGCGCCGCTCCATATTTGCTGGTTCACTCTCTGACATTCGGCAAGCTCCCCGGGTGGCGTTATTTGCTGGAAGGTCAGGCCGCCAACTTCCTCCAACGGGTAGCCAATGATTCCGGCGAAGCGGGCATTGCACCGCAGAAATCTGCCCTCAATCGCGGTATGCACAATACCTACGGCCGCCTGCTCGAAGGTTAAGCGGTATCGTTCTTCGCTGTCGCGGAGTTGCGCCTCTGCCCGCGTGCGCGCGCTTACGTCATGGACGATTGAGAACAGTAACTGCCTGCCGTCAACAACTATGGGCGAGGAATAGACCTCTACATCACGTTCTTCGCCGCAGGCAAGCCGATGACGAAAATTGAAGTGGCTTCGCTTTTCGCGCAACGCCCGCTTCCGCTCCAGGGCAGTCTCTTCGGAAGGAAGGGTGTTGATCTGGCTGATGGGCAGGCCAATCAGCCGATCTCGAGTATAGCCATAGAATGCTGAGGCGGCTTGATTGGCGTCAACGATTACCCCGTCAGACGGTTCGATCAGCAGCATGATCGAGCCGCTCTCCTCAAAGAGCATCCGGAAGCGAACGTCGTATCCAGTCAACGCAACTGAGGCCAGCCTGCAGTCGGAAGCGTCTTCCGCGCTTTCGACCGGGGCCGAGAAAATGGCTTCAACTTCGCGAGGCATCCAGGTCTTTCTCGATCTTGCCTGCCGTCACTTCCCTCACCCGGAAGCCTGCTCTCGGCGAATGGGGATGAGCCAACGGGCAACTACGGAATCGTCTTCAAGCGAACTTGTCCAATCTGCAGTGTCCATCTGGCAATGCACTTCATCCTTATCGGAGAAAACCGGGCCACCTTTAAGCAGCAATCGGATTAGCTGGAAATAATATTCATAAAGCGTTTGCGTTGCGACATTGGGGTAAAAAGGGCCTCGTTTTGGCACAAAAAGCCCGCCTTTCGGGCCCGCTGCAGTAAACCTGGTGCAGTCGCGCCGGAAGGAAAAGCAGTTTTTGCTGTGGTTACAGGTGATTAAAATGCGTGTTTCGCCTGGACCTGGAAATGGCGTAGCGCGGACGCTGCGGCATTCCTGCCGCGACCCTTTGGGGGCTTTCAAATTGGAACGCCGGGCGGGAATTGAACCCGCGAATACAGGTTTTTTGAGACCAGCGCGTTAGCCGCTTCGCCACCGGCGCTTTTCAGGCTGTCGCCGGCAAACTTAGTCCGGCGAGCAGACGCACCAACGAAAGAATTATGAGTTATGCGCTAGGCCTTGAGTCGACAAGCGCCTTGCAAGGCCTGAGCGGTCTCAGCGCCATTGGTTTCGCGCAGCTCGCGCAGGGCCCAGCCGGCAATGAGGATGCTGGGGGCGGCGGCGGGAGCGATGGAGGCGAGCGAGCCGAGCGTGGTGTGCACCACCTGCTGATCGGGTTGCGCGGCGCGAGAAACTACGGCGCAGGGCAGATCGGCGGGAAGGCCTTCGGCGAGCCACTCGGCGGCCAGCAAGGTGAGGTCGCGGCCGGGCATGTAGACCACGCGTGTGCCGGCTTCGAGCGCGGGCAATGCCTCGCGGTTGTGGGACTGGGCGTGATGGCCGGTGGAGAAGATGACATGCGAGGCCCACTCGCGATCGGTGAGCGAGCGGCCCAGGGCCGCGGCGGCAGCAAAGGCAGCCGAGATGCCGGGAACGATCTCGTAAGGTACACCGGCTTCGTCGAGCGCGCCCATCTCTTCGGCCGCGCGGCTAAACAATAGCGGATCGCCGCACTTGAGGCGCACCACGCTGCGGCCGGCGCGGGCGTGCTCGATCATGAGCGCGTTGATCTCTTCCTGGGTAATGGTTTTCGTGCCGCAACGCTTGCCCACATTCACAGTTTCTGCCGCGGTCGCTGCGAGATCGAGAATGGCCTCGGGCACGAGGTCGTCGTGAAGCAGGACATCGGCGGATTCGATGAGGCGGACAGCCTTCACAGTGAGCAGTTCAGGATCGCCCGGCCCGGCTCCGACGAGAGCCACATGGCTGGCGACGGCGCGCGTGGCTTCCTTGCCCGTCCGCGCCAACTGGCGCGTGGAGCACAAGGCGGAGTCGCAGATCTGCCGGTGCGCGAGCTCGTGGAGGAGCAGGCGGCGCTCTTCACCGCGGGGATGCGTGGAGAGAACTTCGCGGCGCAGTGCACCGAGCTGCGCGAGCCAGGGGCCAAGATCTTCGGGAAGCTGCTCATCGATCTCGCGGCGCAGGCGCTGCGCTACTGCGGGGCTTTCGCCGGCCGTGGAGATCGCGATTTGCAGGTCGCCGCGGCTGACCACGGAGCCGAAGAAGAAGTCGCAGTTGGGAATGTCGTCGACGCTGTTGCACGGGATGCCGCGCGCGACGGCTTCGCGATAGACCGTGGCGTTGACTTCGGACACGTTAGTGGCCGCGATGACGATGAAGTTGCCGTCGAGGTCTGCGGGTTGAAACTCGCGCTGGACCCACTCGAGCTTTTCCTCGGCGGCGAGTTGGCAGATCTCAGGCCGGGCTTGAGGCGCAATCACGCGCAGCTTGACGCCGGTCTTGAGCAGGCTGCCGATTTTTTCGAGCGCAACCGTTCCCGCGCCCACCAGCAGGCCGGGGCGGCCATCGAGATTCAGAAAGATCGGCAGTAGGCTCATGTCAGTTCACAATTCGTAGTTCGTGATTCGTGGTTCGTGGTTCGTGATTCGTGATTGGTGCAAATTCTCCGCAGGGGCTAAAGCCCAAAAACATTCTGGCGCTTCTTGCGGCGCGACTAAAGTCGCGCCCTGATACAAAACCTCGAACACAAAGGTTCAGCTTCTAACTATTCCGCGACGGCGTGTGGCACACGGCCGGTGGGCAGGTCGCGCTCTACGGCATCGAGAATGTCGCCGGCGAGTTGCGCGCGCAGCTCGTCGTTGGTGTGGCGCGCAAACCAGCTGCGCAGGCTCTCCTGGGATTCGCCCTGGGACTCGCGCCCAGAGAGGTAATTGCGCAGCAGGCGCTCAATGGATTCGGGAACAAGCGTCGCGGGGCAGCGGTAGCCCACCGGCCGCGCGATTCCCGCGTGCTCGCCCACGGCTCCGCCGAGGCAGAAGTAGTAAGCGTCGGCCAACTGGCCCTCGTGCTTGATCTTCTTGCCCTCGAGGCCGATGTCGGCAATCCAGTGCTGGCCGCAGCCGTTGGGGCAGCCGGTAACGTGCAGCTTGAGTTGCTGATCGAACTGCGGAAGGCGCTCCTCGAGTTCGTCGACGAGCCAGCGCGTGAAGCCCTTGGTCTCGGTAATCGCCAGTTTGCAGAACTCGGTGCCGGTGCAGGCGATGGCGCCGCGCCAGAAGGGCGAGGCTTCAACGTGCAGGCCGATCTGGCCCAGTTCGCGCGCCAGCTCGCTGGTTTTGGCGTAAGGAACGTCGACGATCACGAGGTTCTGCGAGACGGTGGCGCGCAGCGAGCCGCTGCCGAAGCGCTCGGCAAGCTCGGCGGCGGCCTCAAGCTGCTCGCCGGTCATGCGGCCGCGCAGCACGGAAGCGCCCATGTAGGCCAGGCCCGGCTGACGCTGCGGATGGATGCCCACGTGATCACGCAAGCTCTCGTCGGGAATCTCTTCAGGAACAGCGGGATCGAGCTTGAAGCCGATGCGCCGGTTCAACTCGTCGAGGAAGCTCTCCGGCGTCCAACCTTCGCGCATGAAGAGGTACTTGAGGCGGGCGCGATCGCGGCTCTCGCGCAACACTTGCTGATCGCGGAAGATTTCCGTCACACCGTGCACCGCACGCACCGCCTGATCGGGGCGGATGAAGGCGTCAAGGCGCACGGCGATATGCGGTTCGTTCGACAATCCGCCGCCCACGCGCAGCGAGTAGCCAACTTCGCCGTCGCGAATCACAGGGGTGAGGCCAATGTCGTTGATCTCGGGATAGGTGCACCAGGAGGGGCAACCGGTGGCCGAGATTTTGAACTTGCGCGGCAGGTTGTAGAACTCAGGATTCGCGGTGAGGTGATGCGCGATTTCGCGCGCGATGGGCGAGGCGTCGATGAGTTCGTCAGCGGCAACGCCGGCCAGCGGGCAGCCGGTGACATTGCGCACCACGTCGCCGCAGGCGCCCTTGGGCGAGAGACCGATGGCGTCGAGCGCGTCAACCACCTCAGGCAGCGACTCAATGGTGAGCCAGTGCAATTGAATGTTCTGGCGGACTGTAATGTCGGCCAGATCGCGGGCGTATTTGCGCGTGATTCCGCCGATGGCGCGGAGCTGGCTTGCCGAAACGATGCCGTTGGGAATGCCAATGCGCATCATGAACCAGTCCGTGGCCAGCCCTTCGCCGCCCTTGCCGCCGGTGGCGCCTACGCCGTCGCCCTGAGTGTAGATGCCCCACCACTTGAAGTACGCCGACGCCCATTCGGGCACCACGCTGGACCGTCCCTCGCGCGCGAACTTGCGAACCTCGTCAAAGGCCTCCCAGGGATTCTTCTCGCGCTTCAGGCGCTCCATGCGCTGGGCTTTGGTTTCTTTTTGCGGAATTTCGCTCATCTCTTTCCTTTGTTTGTTGTTCGGGTCAAAATCGGCTGCAAAAACAAAATGCCCGCGCTAGCTTTGGCTGTGCGCGGGCAATTGGGAAGCCGGACTATTTCTCTGGACTTAGACCGAGGCTACCTGTACCACGCGAACAGCGTGCATACAGCAGCAACAACAGGCCATAACGTCCATAGAATGAATATAGACCAAAACGGTCCAATTTTGCAAGTTTTGATTGTTAATTTTGGACAATTTTTTCCGGCTGAGTGATGATTCCAGGCTACTAAGAGCCGCTCTCACACCCCTCGAAGCGCCTACGTGCGCCATGAAAAAGCCCGAAACTCGGCGATGCGGGCAAAATCGCGGGGGTTGGCGGTCAAGACCGTGATGCCGGTGCGCGCGGCGCTCATAGCGATAAGGGCATCGTTAGTCAGGCGAGCCCGCCCAATTTGCTCGTAGCCGTATTTTGCCGCCAGACGCGCCAGAACTTTACCGGCGGAGGCCCAATCAGAGAGGTTCGGCACAAGCACCCGCTTGGCCTTCTCAAAATCATGTTCCAGCCGCTCCACGGCGCGAACTGCGGCCCCGCTGGCTCCAGCATAGAGCTCCTCGAGTACAACAGAGCTTAACCAAAGTGGCGCCTCATCTGCCCGCCGCTCGAAGAATTGAGAAGGATCGCCGCCCGGCCGCATGGCGGAGACGTAGATCGACGCATCGAAGAGAACCGGCATCCTTTACGCGTCCAGCGTGCGATAGACGTCGCGAATCGTGACGCCGCTCCGGATGAATCTCTCATTTGCCTCGACCGCCAGGCGGTCCCGCTGGTGCTCTGAAAGAACCAGCTCAAGAGCTCGCTCGATGGCTTCGGTTTCCGTTGGCGCCTGCAGCACCTTCTGCGCCCGCTTGAGCTTCACGGTGTCGAGCCGGAAGTGTTTGTGCGCAATTGCGGTCTTAATGGAAGCCATAGGTACACCCTCAAGCATCATCGTAACATCGATGCGCATATAAGTAAATTCCATGAACATCCCAGATGGAAGCGCCCAGCCGCGAGAGCGCCGGTTTTCAGGCGGGTGGGGCGGCGGCGCGCAGTTCCGCGAGGATGCGCTGCTCGGCTTCCTGTGCGGACTTCGCTATGGCCGGCGAGAGCTCCATGGAGATGGGCTGCCTGGGATCGATGGCGATGGCGTAGAGCACGACGTCACGCGATCCGCCCTGCATGTAGAACGCATCGAGCAGATCTTTGACGCCGATGTCATGCGCGGTGAGCGTGGGAGGGTAATCGCGCGAGAAGCGCGGCGTGGTACGGGTCACGGTGCCGGGAGGGTTGCCGTCGGCTGCGGCGTCGATGAGAATGATGCGGCCGGCGTTCTCGAGCGGCTCCAGGAGGATAAAGCCGCCCGTCCCGCCGTCAAGACACTCCACGCCTGCAGGCAGTGTGTGCTTTTCGAGCGCTCGTACCACGTGTACGCCAACGCCTTCATCGCCCATGATGACGTTGCCCAGCCCCAGCACCAGCGTCTTTACCCGGTTATTTATTCCCTGGCTTTTTGTCACTCGCCACCCGATCGAACTTCCATCCACCTATGATCGAGGATACCGTGCCACGGCCCTCGATGTAGTCATGATAGAAGGCGAGGTAGATGTGAATGATGACGAACGTGACAAAGAACCACAGGAACAGGTGATGCCAGAAGCGGACGCCGAACTCGCCGCCCATTAACGGCACAATCCACTTGAACATGCGCGGCAACCACGCATTGCTCATGCTGGAGTAAAGCGCAAAGCCGGTGATGGTCTGGAAGACAAAGACCAGGAAGGTGCCGAAGTAGATCAGGCCTGCAAGCGCGTTGTGCCCCGTGGAGATGGGCCCGTGCATCTTGGTTTCAAGCACGTCGGCTTTGACGACGTCGACGATTTCCTGCCGCTGCGAGCGCTTGAACGGGAAAAAGGCGGTCCACCTGGCGTACTTGTTGCCGACAAATCCCCAGTAAATGCGGGCGGCAAAGTTGAAGACGTACACCCACGCCGACGCAAAGTGAAGGAACCGCACCCAGCCGAACCAGTATTGCTGATAGGCCTCGGACGCGTACGCCATGCGAACCGGATGTCCGATGAGGAAGCCGGTGACGCATAGCAGGGTCAACGCGATGGCGTTGATCCAATGGTACGCACGAACCGGCAACTCCCACACATACACGCGCCGGTATTCCACCGGCGCGCCGCCGTTTAACTTAAAGATGTCTCTTACACCAGTGCTCTGTGTGCTCATGGGCCTACTCGAAGGAAACCTGGTGAAGGTGCCGTCCCTGCGGATCGTAGAGATGCACGGCGCAGGCCAGACACGGGTCAAAGGAATGGATGGTGCGAATGATCTCAACGGGCTGCTCGAGATTCGCCACCGGCGTGCCGATCAGCGACGCCTCGAAGGAGGAGTGCTGATTTTTGGCGTCGCGGGGCGAGCCGTTCCACGTGGTGGGGACGACGAGCTGGTAGTTCTCAATGGCGCCGTTGTGGATTTTGATCCAGTGCGCCAGCGCGCCGCGAGGAGCTTCTTCCAACCCTACGCCTTCCGCATCGGCAGGCCAGGTCTTCGGATCCCACTTCTCGCCGTTGAACGTGGACACATCGTTGCTTTTCACGCGATCCATCAACTGGCCGAAGAACTCCTTGAGCCAGATCATGGCCAGCGCCGCATCGATGCCGCGCGCCGCGGTGCGTCCCAGGGTGCTGAAGAGAGCGCCGACAGGCACACCTAGCTTGCCCAGCACCGCGCCCACCGTGTCCTTTACATCCGCGTGGCCGGCGGCATAGGAAACCAGCAGACGGGCCAGCGGTCCCACTTCCATGGGGTTTTCCTTCCAGCGCGGAGTCTTGAGGAACGAGTACTTGTCGAAGCCCTCGAGGCTCTCGAATGGAGGTTTCGGGCCGGCGTACTTGATTTGGGTCTCTCCCGCCCAGGGATGCAGGCCCACGTTGTCTCCGCCGTCGTAGGTGTACCAGGAGTGCGCGATGTACTCCTTGATCTCCTGCTGGTCGCGCGGATTGACGGGAAGCACAGTGGAGAGGTCGCGGTTGAGCACGGCGCCCCGCGCGTACTTGAACGCCTCAGGATGGTTGTAGCCGTTGGTCGGGAATTCGCCGTAGCAGAGATAGTTGCTCAAGCCGCCGCCGTACTTGGCCCAGTCCTTATAGAACGAGGCCACGGTCAGCAGGTCGGGAATGTACACCTCGTTGACGAACTCGTCGGCCTGGCTGATGAGCCGCGACACCAGGTCCAGCCGCTCCATATTGATGGCCGCCACCTCGTTGACGTTGATGGAGCACGGAACGCCGCCGACAAGGTAGTTGGGGTGCGGGTTCTTGCCGCCGAAGACGGCATGGATCTTGACCACTTCCTTTTGCCACTGCAGCGCATCGAGATAGTGGGCCACTGCGATCAGGTTTGCTTCCGGCGGCAACTTGTAGGCCGGATGGCCCCAATAGCCGTTAGCGAAGATGCCCATGCCGCTGGCGGCAAAGGCCTTGATCTTGTCCTGCACTTCAGTGAAGTAGGAGGTTGTATTTTTGTCCCACTTGGAGAATGAAGCCGCAAGCTCGGCGGCCTTCTTGGGATCGGCCTTGAGCGCGTTGACGATGTCCACCCAGTCGAGCGCGTGCAGGTGATAGAAGTGGATCACGTGGTCCTGCACATACTGCGTGGTGAGCATGATGTTGCGGATAATTTCCGCCGTGGGCGGCACCGAGATGCCCAGCGCATCCTCTACCGAGCGGACACTGGCCAGCGCATGCACCGTGGTGCAAACGCCGCAGACGCGCTCGGTGATGGCCCAGGCATCGCGCGGGTCGCGGCCCATGAGAATCTTCTCAATGCCGCGAACCATGGTGCCGGAGCTGAATGCGTCGGTAATGACGCCGTTCTCGACCACCGCTTCAACACGCAGGTGGCCTTCAAGACGAGTGACGGGATCGACGACGACACGCGTAGCCATACTGTTTACTTCTCCTTCTCATCTTCAGTGTGAACTTCCGCGATCACGCTGCGCTTGCGTATGTTGGTGACCACGGCATGGGCGGCAACACCGGCCAGCGTGGCCACGCCAACTGCCGTGCCGATGGTGTCCGCGGTGCTTTCCACACCGAATCCCGGGAACGAAGCCAGGTGCTGATAGAACGGGCCGTTGTCCCAGAAGCCGGCTTCGCTGCAGCCGATGCAATTGTGGCCCGACTGAATCGGATAGCTGGTGCCCTCGTTCCACTTGGTCACCGAGCAGGCATTGTAGGTCACCGGCCCCTTGCAGCCCATCTTGTACAGGCAATATCCCTTGCGCGCGCCCTCGTCGTCCCACGACTCCACAAACAGCCCGGCGTCGTAGTTGGCCCGGCGATAGCAGGTATCGTGCACGCGGCGGCCGTAGAACTCCTTGGGACGGCCCTGATCGTCGAGTTCCGGAACCTGTCCGAGCACCAGCAGGTGCGTCACCACGCTCATCATGACGTCGGCGATGGGCGGACAGCCGGGCACATTGATGACCGGTTTGCTGACCAGCTTGTAAATCGGCGTAGCGCCGGTCGGATTCGGCTTGGCCGCCTGCACGCAACCATTCGAGGCGCAACTGCCCCAGGCCACGATGGCCGCTGCATCCGCGGCAACCGTCTGCAGGATCGACTCTGCAGTCTTGCCGCCTACCATGCAGTAAACACCGTCGTCCTTGGTGGGCACGGCGCCTTCCACCAGCACGATGTACTTGCCCTTGTTGTTCGCGATGGTGTCGCTCAAGCTCTTTTCCGCCTGGAAGCCCGAAGCCGCCATCAAGGTTTCGGTGTAGTTGAGCGACAGAACATCGAGCAACGCGTCTGCTACGATGGGGTGCGATGCCCGGATGAATGACTCGCTGCAGCAGGTGCACTCCTGAAAGTGCATCCACACCACAGCCGGTTTTTCCTTCTTTTCGAAGGCTGAGACAACCTGAGCCGCACCGGATTTGCCCAAACCGGCGACTACCGCGGCTGCGCTGCAGAATTCGAGAAACTCTCTGCGGCTATAGCCCTTCTTCTGCATTGACTGCCAAATCGAATCACCCATGCTTCCCTCGCTCGCATTACTGCTCCGGCAAATCTCAGGAAAGGGTGGAGGCAATGAATAGAGCCTGAAAAATGCCGGTTAATGTGACCGAAGTTACGCAGCACAAAGCACGAGTGGCTGTGAGCGTCATCACATGTGTGATAAATCACATTTTTTTAGCGCGAGGTGCATCGGCTGCGTGATATGAATCACGCAATTTGCTCGACGCGATCCAGGCGCAGATAGTTCGAGTTCGACTCATTTCGGAGGTGCTAGCATTGCTGTCAGTGCTCGCATTGCTAGCATTCTTCTGCTATTCTCTCTTTATGGCCACGATTGTCATCCGCAACCTCGACGAGACGATCAAGCGCAGGCTGCAAGTGCGCGCCGCACTCAATGGGCGCTCCATGGAAGCTGAAGCGCGGGAACTGTTGGCTAATTATGTTGCACAGATTCCGCCAGACCTGGCGGAACCTGGAATGGGGAACGCGATTCGCGAGCTATTCGCACCCCTCGGTGGCGTAGACCTGAAAGTGCCTTTCCGCAGTCGCAAACCGGCAAAATCTCGAGGGTGAACCGTCTGGCTTCAGGCCGGTTTTTCCACTGGCGCCTGCGCTTTTCGCGGCGTGAAAGCGGGCCGTGTGGCTGCCCAGGCGGTGAGCGCAATTCCTGCCATGACGGCTCCGGCGCTGGCCAGTTGCGCATTCGATAATCCCCATAAAACCTTTGGGTTACGCCGGATAAATTCAACCAGAAAGCGAGCCATGCCGCTCAAGGCCAGGTATGGGCCGACGATCGCGCCTACGGCGTGCGGTTTCCCCAGCCGCCACCACAGATACCAGCCGATCAGCAGACCCGCAGCAAGCTCATAGAGTGGCGTAGGGTAGACAGGAACAAAAACCGGATCGATACCGTGCGGGAAGGCCATTCCCCACGGGTGAAAGGTAAAGCCAAACAAATGGACTGGATTGATTTCGATGCCGTAGCATCCATCTCCGGAGAGGAAGCAGCCGATGCGCCCGATGCCGTAGCTAATGGCGGCTGCCGGTGCGAACAGATCCAGTGTGCGAGGCGCCCCGATTTTGGCGCGCAAACTCTGCAGAACCAGCGCCAGGATGCCGAAGACCATGCCTCCGTACCAGGCAAATCCCGCCGTATCCCACAAAACGCGCCAGCCCATGGTCCTGAACTCATCTGGCGAGTCGAGAACATGCCACACCTTGGCGCCCACGATGCCCGCGACCAAGACAATGGCCACCATCCCCACCGCATCGGCCGTAATCTTTTCGCGCTTGAAGCCGCGGTCGGCCACAATGGCGGCCGCCACGGCGGCAAACCACAGCATGAGCCCGAATGTGGGCAGATTGAACCATCCGAGATGCAGGTAAGGAAGCATGTCTCTTCAAGAAGTATAGACGCGCGCCCGGCGTGCGCGCTCTGCGGTCCGCGGGAGGTTGCACGGATGCATTGGTTGACGTAGACGGTGCGGAAAATTCCGCCTCATGGACTTTCTACGCCGGCTTTGCGACCCGTGCCGAAGCTTTCTGCGGCCTAAGCGCCGACCGCCTGGCTGCCCACCAGATGAGCGCGACGCCCACCACAACGGCCACGGCGCTGGTTAATTGTTCATTCGATAAGCCCCAAAGAACCTTGGGATTGCGGCGGATAAACTCAACCAAAAAGCGAGCTGTTCCGGTGAGGATCAGAAACTGGCCCATGATCGCGCCTGTGGCGTGCGGTTTGCCGAGACGCCACCATAGCCACCCGCCGATGGCGAGGCCTGTGGCCAGCTCATAGAGCGGCGTGGGGTAGACAGGTACGAAAACCGGCACAATCCCATGCGGGAAGGCCATCCCCCACGGGTGGAAGGTAAAGCCAAACAGATGGACGGGCTGGATCGCAATGCCGTAGCAGCCGTCGCCGGAAAGAAAACACCCGATGCGCCCCAAGCCCTGGCCGATGGCGCAGGCGGGAGCCGCCAAATCCAGCGTGCGCAGACCTCCGATTTTTTCTCTCCAGCCTTGCAGCACCAGCGCCAGGACTCCGAAGAGCAATGCGCCAAACCACGAAAACCCGGAGTTCTCGAACAAAGCACCCCAGCCCATGACGCGGAAGTCCCCCGGCGAGTCGAGGACGAGATACCAGATCTTGGAGCCCACAATGCCTGCCACTGCGGCGGTCGCTACCATCCCCACCGCGTCCGCCGTCAGGTGCGCCCGCTTGAAAGCGCGGTCCACCACAAACATGGCCGTCATGATGGCCAGCGAAAGCATCAGCCCGTAAGTGGGCAGAGCGAATGAGCCAATGTGCAGAAAGGGAAGCATCGCTCATCAAGTATACGTGCACGGTCGTACCCATCCGCCGCCTCCCTGACTGATCCGCCAAGCTATCTCCGATTTACAGGGGCTCCGATTTACGGGGGCTCCGATTTTGAGGCCCCGATTTACACAGGCTGGGACTGGACAAATCGCGCGATACTGTCAGCATGGAAACCGTGACCTCCCAAGGCCTTGAGGTTCTCTACTCCCGCCAGCAGATTGCCGACCGCGTGGCCGAAATGGGCGCGCAGATCAGCCGCGATCTGAACGGAGAAAAGCTGGTCATGATCGGCGTGCTCAAAGGCGCGGCGTTTTTCCTCGTCGACCTTTCGCGCGCCATCCAGGCCGATGCAACCTTCGACTTCGTGGCCGTCTCCAGCTACGGCAAGGGCCAGCGCTCCTCCGGCGCGGTCAAGCTGATCAAGGATCTGGACCAGTCCATCGAAGGCAAGAACGTGCTGGTGGTTGAAGATATTCTCGACACCGGCCTCACCCTGGCCTACCTGCGCAAGCTCTTCCTGCAGCAACATCCCAAGTCGCTGCGCATTGCCACGCTGCTCGACAAGCCCTCGCGGCGCATGGAGGAGATCGAAGCCGATTACGTCGGATTCTCCATCCCCAACCTGTTTGTGATCGGTTACGGCATGGACTTCGCCGAGCGTTATCGCAATCTGCCCGATATCTGCCTGATGCCGCCGGAAAATCCCGAATAATCCGATCCCAATGGGGGCTGCTTTCCCGGACTGCAGCGGTGTTTCCCTGTTTTTTATCGATTGATTTGGCCCCAGGCGAGCCCGCGACGTATACTCATTTCCCGGAGCGGGATGCGCCGGTTTGATCGGCGCCATCCTGCGCATGCAAGGAGCATGCCTTCATGAAGCCAGCCCCCATCCAGGATTCCGACCTGGATTTTGACTACGGGACCTTTGATTCGGCCGGATTTACCGCTGAATCCCTCGCCAGCTGGATGTCTCTCGCTGCCGTCATCGACCACACATTGCTCAAGCCCTTCG
>JBEKAS010000102.1:0-13377 GCA_050015795.1 Occallatibacter sp.
GATCCATAAGCGCTCACCACCTTGTGGTCGGGGTCCGCGAGCAGATGGAAGGTCAGCCCATCCTTGGTGCAGAACTGCTTGTGGCTGTCGACGTTATCCACGCTCACGCCCAGAATCACCGCGTTCTTGGCCTCGAACTGCGGCAGCGCGTCCTGGAACTTGTGCGCCTCGATGGTGCAGCCGGTGGTCATGTCCTTGGGATAGAAGTAAAGCACCACCCACTTGCCCCGGTATTGCTCGAGCGAGATGGGTGTGCCGTCCTGCGAGGGCAGGGTAAAGGTAGGCGCATCCTGGCCCACGGCAGGCATGGCGTCGTCGGCCGCGCGGGCCGTGAAAAGGGGTATCGCGGACACCACGGCGACAATCGCCACGACGAGCGAGAGGAGAAGATACTTATTCACGAGAAACCTCCTGGGATGAGGGATCAGGTTTCAGATGTCAGGGGTCAGAAAAAACGTCGCTACGGGGAAACCCTTCCTGATCCCTGAAACCTGAACCCTGACACCTGTATATCACCGCCGCGCGGCCACAATGGCAATGCCCGCCCTGCTGGCTGCCTCCAGGAACGCATCCCGGTCGAACAGCAACGTCTTTCCGGCTTCGATCGACAGGCAGCTCGCCCCGGCGCGGAGCATGGTCTCCACCGTCGACGGCCCGATCACCGGCACGTCGAATCTCATGTCCTGCTTGGGTTTAGCCACCTTCACGACGGTCAGCCGCCGCTCCAGTGTCGACGGCCCGGTTGGGGATTTGGCTGGGGGCTCCCTTTCGGCGTCGTCGTTTGCAGGCTCATCGAGCGAGCCCATCAGCCGCCCTGCCCGTTCGATCGTGGCGTCTGTGCCCTCCATGGCTTCCACGGCCACGCACGCCTGTGCCGCCACCACCACCGTTTGCCCGATGTCGAAACTGGCCAGCGCCTGCGCCACGCCCAGGCCGTATTCGATGTTCTTGCACTCATCCTCATCCGGCGCGCGCTCGGTCAGCACGCCCTCTTCGGCCAGTAGCGGCTCCAGAAACGCGGTCGAGCTCATCAATTCGATGCCTTCATCGCTGAGCACCTTGGCTACCGCGCCCAGCAGCGCGTCCGTGGAGCGCGTGCGCAGGTTCAGGAGCAGTTTGGCCAGCCGCCAATCGGGCCGGATGCTACTGAATATCTGCTTGTGCTTCACCTGGCCCACCATCACGGCCTTCTCGATGCCTTCTTTCTTGAAGATTTCGATCAGCCGCGAAAGCTCGCCCAGCGAGAGCCAGTGCACGGTCACGCCCGAGTCAGCCTCGGCGCGATGGTCGATCTCCGGGTCAGTCTCTTCCTTGATAGCCGCGACGACGACCTCGAGCCCTTTTGCCCGCGCCGCATCGAGCAGCAGGAAAGGGAAGCGGCCGTTGCCGGCGATGAGGCCGAGTTTCATGGTCACTTGATCACTCCGCGCTCGCTGCGCTCGATGAACCGCACCAGCAGGGCCACGTCTTCGCCTTCCAACGAGCGCATCTTTTCCAGGGCCTGCGTCGTGTTCAGCTTGGCCGCGAGCAGGTACCGGTAGGCCTTCTGCAGCCGCTGCAGCCGCTCCGGCGAAAAGCCCTTCCGCTCGAGGCCGATTTTATTAATCCCGAAGGCCTTATTCTCGCGCCGGCACGAAGTGAGCGAAAACGGCAGCACGTCCTGCGTCACAATCGTTCCGCCGCCAATAAACGCATGCGCGCCCAGCACGCAATGCTGGTGCACCGGGCAAAACGCGCCCAGCGTCACATCGTCTTCGATGATGACGTGACCGGCCAGCGTGGCGGAGTTTGCCAGGATGCAGCGGTTGCCCACCAGGCTGTCGTGGCCCAAGTGCGCATAGGCCATCAGCAGGTTGCCGGAGCCCAGCCGCGTTACGCCACCGCCGCCCACTGTGCCGCGGCTGATGGTGACGCACTCGCGGATGGTGTTGCCGTCGCCGATCACGGTCTCGGTCGGCTCGCCCTTGTACTTCAGGTCCTGCGGCGGCACGCCGATGGAGCAGAACGGATAGAACGTGTTGCGCGCCCCGATGCGCGTGCGGCCGTCGATCACCACATGCGAGATGAGCGTGCACTCCTCGCCCAGTTCCACGTCGGGCCCAATGGTGCAATAAGGCCCGATGGTCGACGACGCCGGGATCCGCGCGCCTTCTGCGATCACCGCGCTGGGATGGATACTCACGCTGTCTCCGATGCGGGGGCCGACTCGGAAGAACCCGCTTCCGCTTTCGAGTCCGGTTTCGAGTCAAGTTTCGATTCAGGGGCGCGCGGCACGATCATGCAGGTCAGCGTGGCCTCGCAGGCCAGCTTGCCGTCCACGTACGCCTTACCTGCCATCTTTCCAGCGCGCGAGCGGAAGCTCACCACGTCCACTTCAATGCGAAGTTGATCGCCCGGCGTCACCGAGCGGCGGAATTTGGCTCCGTCGATGCCCGTGAAGACAGCCAGCTTCGAGTGCCGGTCCTCCATCTCCGACAGCATCAGCATCGCCCCGGCCTGCGCCATGGCTTCAACGATCAGTACGCCTGGCATGAGCGGATGGCCGGGGAAGTGGCCCTGGAAAAACGGCTCGTTCATGGTCACGTTCTTGATGGCGACCACGCGCTTGGCGCGCTCGAACTCAACAATGCGGTCGATCAGCAAAAAGGGGTAGCGGTGGGGCAGGAAATCCATGATTTCCTGGATGGTAAACGTCATTCTGCGACTCCTAGGGAGCGGTTCTTTTGGCTGCGTAGTGCTTGTTGGGATTATAAATAAGCGCGCGCGGCAATTTCCGGGAGCGGCGGCCTGGTTCCGGCAGCGGCGGCGGGGCGCGTGCGCCGGCCGTGTATTTTCTTCACTGTCCATCGGGTCAGTTGGTATAGTTTCGCTAGCTCGATTCCCCTTTCCCGCAAGCGATCGGACAGACACATGGCGCACGACGTTTTCATCAGCCATTCCGCGAAGGATAAGGCCACCGCTGACGCGGTCTGCGCCATGCTGGAGAGCGAGGGCATCCGGTGCTGGATCGCTCCGCGCGACGTGCTCCCCAGCATGGGGTGGGGCGAGGCCATCATCGACGCCATTGAAGAATCACGAATCATGGTGCTCGTCTTTACGGCCCATGCCAATGACTCGCCGCAGATTCGCAGGGAGATCGAGCGTGCCGTCAATCATGGCGTGGCCATCCTGCCGTTGCGCATGGAGGACGTGCTTCCCGGCAAGGCGCTCGAGTACTTCATCAGCGACGTGCATTGGCTCGATGCCCTGACGCCGCCATTGGAGGCTCACCTCAGGAATCTCGCAGGGACGATCAAGGTCGTGCTGGCGCGCACGGAGCCGGGCGCCCCAGCAACGCTGCCGCAAGCAGAAAGAACACCAAGCAGGAGCGGTCACGGCGCGGGGGGAGCAACTCTAGAAACTGCGGGCGGGCGCGAAACAGCGCCGGCTCCGCGCCCTTTTTGGAGCGTCCGGGCATGGACATGGGCCGCTGGGACCGTTTCGGCTTTCCTGATCGCTGCGGTCTTTATTGGCGTGCATTTCACTTCGCGTTCGGCGCCAGTAGGTCCGCCTCAACCCGTCGGTGCGCCGCCGCAGAGCACCCCCGGCACAGCCGTGCCTGGCGGGGCTGCGCCGGCACCTTCTCCTCGGGTCGCCCCGAACAATGCAGCCTCGCTGCGAGATACGATGAGCACCATCCAAAATGAGCTGAGCGGCATCGGCACCGTGAGCTTTACCCGCTTTGTCCAGAACCAGACCGGCAGCGGCGCCTTGCAAAAGGCCTTTGTCGAGCAATTCAGCAACGTCGTAGCCGACCCGGCCCATTGCCGCGTCTCCTACCACTGGAAGATGTGGCAGAACGGTGCGGTCACGCTGGACAAAGACGCTTGGTTTCTTCTGCCTGCCGTGACCAGCGTCGCCGTCGAGCCGGAGAGCCAGTTATTAACCGAGGGGAACGCTGCACAAGGCCATCCCGACGTCGTCGTCACCTCGACCACTCCACCTGTGTTGGCGCTTGTTGTGCACCGGGCCTCCGTTTACAACGGGTTCCCATTCACGGACGCGACCCTCGCCGACCGCGCCGCCCAGTCTATCACCCAGGCTGTAAAACTCTGCGGCGGTCACCTCGCGAACTGATCAACTTGCGAACTGACCGGGCGCCGCTACTTCTTCACCTTGCGCGCCTCGGCGTCGGGATCCCAGAAATCCGCGGGCAGATTCTGGTTATAGGTTATGTGCGTTACGTAGAACTGGCGCACGGTGTCGCCATTCTTGAGCCGCGTGACAGTGAACGGAGTTGGGAAGCCGTCCATGACGTGGTAGTCGTCGTACTCCTCGGTGTCGGTGTTCTTGTCGTGGTACAACGGATCGCGCCACTGGAAGCTGCGCGCGAGCGGCAGATGCGTCTGCTCGTCCATGAGAATCGTGATGGCCTCGTTCTCGGGCGAAATCAGCGTCACCTGTACCGCCAAGTGCCGCTCGGACATGTGCTCGCCCTCGTAGAGCAGGATGGTATTGGGATTCTTGAGCCACACTCTTACTGCCATCTCGATGGAGTGGTCGCGCCGCCGCAGAAAGTCGTCCACGATGTCCTTGTCCAGCGGCTTTTTGCCGCGGTAGGTCACCTCAAAGCCCTGCCGGCCCACAAAAAACTCCACCACGTCGCGGTGCTTGGTCACTTCAATGCGGTCATGGTCGGGCCACTCGTGGAATTCGAAGAGATCCTCGGTTCCCAGGTCGGGATTCCCCTGGAAGAACGCGGCAATGTGCCCCTGCTGCATCTGGTTCTTCATGTCGAGCCAGGCCTGCCCGCCCAGCGCCTTCACCATGGCGTCCAGCGCCTCGCGCGCCTGCTGCGCGTTCTTCTGCGCCGCGTCGTCGGTCGCTTGCGTCTGCGCACGCATCGCATGCGGCGACCCAAGCGCCATTACCACGAGCGCCATCGTTGCCAGCTTCCCGATTCTCATCGTCTCCCTCTAAAAAGTGGTCAGTGCTCAGTGGTCAGTGATCAGAATTCCCCCGAAGACCCGCCAGCCAAGCTGACCACTGACAACCGACCACTGTCGTTCACCCCGCCAGCACCGCTCCGCCGTTCACGTTCAGCACTTCGCCCGAGATGAATCCGGCCAGCGGCGTGCAAAGAAAAACAATCGGGCCGGCAATCTCTAGCACGGTCGCCACGCGTCCCAGAGGAATCGCCGCGGCAATCTTCTCGCCCGTCGCCGGATCGGCCAATGTGGCCGCCGTCATATCCGTGGCCACCCATCCCGGCGCGACGCAGTTCACCATGATTCCCCTGGGCGCCAGCTCCGTCGACAGGCTCTTGGTAAGACTGATCAGCGCGCCTTTGGTCACGGCATAGTCGGCATGGTACGCCTCGCCGCGCTGGCCCGCCGTGGAGCTGATCAGGACGATATGTCCCCGTGCACCGCCGGGCCCTGCACCGCCGGAATTTGTACCGCCGGTCTCCTGACCGGCTGTAGTGCGGGTCTCCCGACCCGTACCCGGCGCAGCGAACTCCGATTGCCTTAGCATTTGCCCCACCGCCGCCTGCACCAGCCCGAACACCGCGTCCAGGTTCACCGCCATCGTGTGCCGCCACTGCGCCTCGTCCATATCCGCAATGGACACGTCCTCGGCCTCCCACACGCCGTGATTGGCCACCAGAATATCGAGCCGCCCCATCGCCGCCACGGCGCTCTCCACCAGCCTGCGCCCGTCGCCCGGCGTGCTCAGCTCCTGCTCAATCGCTACGCAGACTGACTCACCGGCCGCGTCTGTCGCTCCGCACTCCGCCGCCAGCGCCTCGGCCTGCGCCCGCGCCTTCCGGTAGCTGAAGGCCACCCGCGCCCCGGCCTCGCGCAACAGGCGCACGGTTTCCGCGCCAATGCCCCGCGACCCGCCGGTCACCAGCGCAACCTTCCCGACGAGATCGAGAGAGAACGCCATAGGCTCACGCTAATGCATTGTCAAAGGGAATGTCGAGACTGCGGGGCGATTGAAATATCCGATTCGCTCAACCTCCGTGCTTCTTCCAAAACGCCGCGGGCGTCACAATCGGATATCGTTCCGCGAGCGCCAGCAAATCCTTGTCGCCGGTGATGAGGTAATCGGCCTTTGCGGCCAGCAGGGTTCCAAGTACAGGAGCATCGGCCTCGCCCCGCAGCGATGCTTCTGCAACTGCGTTGGGTTCCACCATCTCAGCCCTGAACATAAAGCTGTCTGCAAGGTCACGGATTGCTGAAGCGCTCAACTTAACCTGCGCAAACCTGGGCAGCACTCTCTCCATCTCATCGAGAATGTACCGCGAAAGCACCACATCCAACTGGCCTCTCTGCCACGCGCTGAAAATCCGCCCCGGTATGCTGCCAGGATAGGCGATTGCGGAAACCAGAACATTCGTGTCAAGAACGACTTTCAAGGCGCTCACCGGCCGTGCCGAACCTCTGCTACGGCCGCGTCAATCTCCGCCAAGCCTTGTTCTTCTGGCACATCTGCGAAAGCCTCCGCAACTTTGCGGCTCAGTTCATCAAAACGGTCCTGCATCCGCCGTATGCGGGCAAAGAGTTCCGCGTCCACAAGTGCCGCCACCGGCTTGCCGTCCTTGTTGATCACAATGCTGTCGTTCCGGTACTGCACCTGGTTCAGCATCTCGCCCAGGTTCTGGCGAAAGTGAACGGCATTGACTTCATTGACCATGGTGGCCTCTCAATCGTATCGATCAATATAATCATGATGGTCAATAGGCCAAGATTTGTCCAGCCTTCTTGGATGAGGCCAGGATTTTCAGTGCTTTACAGGCAAGAAAGAGGGCGTTGCCCAGCCTCACACGGCGCGCAGCACGCGTGCCGGCAGCAGGATGATGGATTTCACCAGCTCCAGCACTCCGCCAACGGCGATCCCCACCACGCGGAACGGCAACAAAACAAGCCAAACAAACGGGTAGAGCACCAGGGCCAGCAGCGCCAGGGGCCAGCACAACACCAACAAAATGCACCAAAGAAGAAATTTGACCATCGCCACACTTCCTCGCGAACGAATGCCTGCATCGGCCGCAATCAAAACTATTCTACGAAGGCGGGGCGAGCAAAGTTCCGTCGTCGCGCACTGCCAGCGTGGCCCAACTCGGTTCGACCTCGGCTCAGCAGAGGGCTGGATGGCATTTCACCGGAGATGTGCCGGTATGCCCGCCGTCCTGCGCGGGATACTTCCGGATCATCAATGGTCCGATTCGAGAATTGTGCCGTGGTCGCCGACGGCCCACAGATGCTGGCCGCCGCTGGTTCCGAAGATCGACCAGAGGTTGTTTGTCGTTCCGCTGTTGCGCGCAGTCCAGGTTGCGCCCCCGTCGTCCGACTCCAGAATCGTGCCGTTCTGGCCGACGACCCACAGATGCTTGCCGTAGCTGGTCCCGAAGATCCATTCAAGGGGATATATTGTGCCGCTGCTGCGCGCTGTCCAGCTCGCTCCTCCATCGTCCGACTCCAGAATCTTACCCGCGTAGCCGACGGTCCAAAGACGCTTGCCGTCGCTGGTCCCGAAGATCGAAGTAAGCTCCTGTGTCGTGCCGCTGTCGCGCGCCACCCAGGTTGTACCTCCGTCTCCCGACTGCAGAATCGTGCCGTGAGCACCGACAATCCATAGTTCTCTGCCATCGCTGGCCCCGAAGATCGAAGCCAAACCATTTGTTGTCCAGCTGATGCGCGCTATCCAGGTTGCGCCTCCGTCGGCGGATTCCACAATCGTTCCCCCACCGCCGATGGCCCACAGGCGCTTGCCGTCGCTGGTCCCGGTGATGGAACCGAGCCAATTCGTGGTGCCGCTACTCCGCGCCGTCCAGGTTGAGCCACCGTCGTCCGACTCCAGAATCACGCCCGAATTGCCGACGATCCAAAGATGCTGGCCATCGCCAATCCTGGTTGCCGAGTATAGGAGCCCTGTTGCACCGCTGTTGTGCACCGTCCAGCTCGCGCCGCCGTCGTCCGACTCGGAAATCTCGCCGGTCTGGCCAATAGCACACAGATGCTTGCCATCGCTGAGCCCGAGGATCGAAATAAGGACTTCTGTTGTGCCGCTGTTGCGCGCAGTCCATACTGTGCCGCTTGTCGACCCGGAGCCTGTTTGCGCCTGCGAGGAGTTTGTGGACCCGCTCGGGGCAATCCAACGATGATAAGCATAGACCCCGAAACAAACGATTCCGATGCAGAGGGCAATCGCGAAGGCTGCAACGACGCCGCGCCTGACTTTTTTCCCTGCTATGAACAAGTAGTTTGCCGCGTCGTCCCCTGTTTTCGTCTCTCCTGCTTTGGTCTCTGCTTCGCGTGCCCGCTGCTGCCTGATCTGCTCCGCTTCTATGCCGGCGCGCAATGTGCCTTGCTCCGCTGCCTCCCGCTCCTCGCCTTCCCGAACGACACGGTTCAACTCTTCCTCGGGCTGTTCGTCTTGCTGCCGCGGCCCGGGCTGAGAAGAAGAAATTGCGCCCGCCTCGATGACAGTCTCCTCAAGCGGAGCGGGGTGAGCGTTCAAAACCGCGGCAGAGGAAGCATGCGCTTGCGGCGCCTCGCTAATCCTTTTTAATTGCGCTTTGAGTCCGTCCAGAATCTGATACCGCACCTTGACCCATTGCGGCTCGCTCTCCGTGTATTCGATCAGCGGGCTGCTGGGAACCATCTGCCGATCGGCCAGGAAGGGATACTCGCTCCAGTCGCAAGGCTCAACCAGCACAGGCACCACGATCATCTGTCCCAGCCGCGCACGCTCCGCAATGCGGGGCATCTCCCGGTTCTCGATGAACTCCGAGTTCAGGAAGCTCTGGCTCACGATCAGCAGAGCGATCTGCGACTGATCGATCTGCGATTCGATGAACCGTCTGAACTCATCGCCGGGCTTGAGTTCCTTATCGAACCAGAAAGCTACTTTGTGCCGGCGCAGCGATTCCACGAGGAAGGGAATCAGGCTGAACCGGTAATCCGGGTCCAGCCATCTTCTGTCTTCGCGGGCGTAACTGACAAAGACGCGCACAAACTCATCGGGCGCGCCGGGGATTGCGTTTTCGTTCATGGCTTCTGGGACCTGACGATTGGGGTGGTCCGCTAAGGCCACTATAGGCTAAGAATACTCGGATGGGGCACACAAATATCGAGGGTTGCCCGACTCCTCGGAAGCCGGCGCCTCGCATCGCCAGTCCCACCGTTTCTGCGCGCTTAAGGCTCAGCCGAAACCTGCTTCGTAGGCGGGCCATCAAGCTGCAGGCCCCGGCGAAAGCTATTGATCGAACTCCGGCTTCCAATCCGAGTCGCTTGTTCGCAGGAAGCTCACTTCCTGGCACGCCCACTGGTAGCCCAGTGTGCAGCCCTTCTTCATCAGCGTCGCGCCCTTCTGCTTGTCCACCGGAATGCCGATGCCATACCAGTAGTCATCTCCGAGCTTTTGGCATGCAGCGGCCACGCGGCCTTCGCAGGCCTTTTCGTAAAGAGCCATCGCACGGGCTGCATCCGTCGGCACGCCTTGCCCCTGGTCGTATTGCACTCCAAGATCAAAACAAGCCTCCATATCGCCGCCATTGCATGGCGAGCGGATGAGAGCCGAGGCTTTGGCCGAGAGCAACCACGCGCGACCCCAATTCCAGCCGATCATACGGTAAAAATTGGCCATGTCCGTGCAACCCTGCGGGTTGTTTGCCGCGCAGGCGAGGCCCTCCGGGCCCGCGCTCACGAAGCCTGCTGACAGCTTCTCGATCCAGTACGAATTCCCGTCGGCAGGAAGATAGGTTGCAGCATAGATCCGCGTCGCCAGCGCGCCGAGCTTCTGATCGCCGCGAGTGTTGGCCTCGTAAAAGATGGTCGGAATGAGCCCGTGAAGAACGATTGCGGCTACGAACACGATGGCTGCAAAAGACAGCACAACACGAAACCAACCACGGCGGAAGAACCTGCGCAAAACGGCGGTAACCGGCCGGGCCTCAGCGGCAATTGCAGGTGCGGTCTTGCGCAAACCCGCGGCCACAAGCAATGCGCCCCCCGCCAGCCCCAGATCGAGCGCCCAGGAGTAGAGAATCTCGACGAGCGCTGCCGGGTCGCCGAAAAAGTCATCGACGCGATAGAGGAACAGCACAGGCAGGCAAACCACGCTCACGCAGGCCAGGCAAAGCGCCCCTGCCCGCGCTAGCCGCCGGAAGCAAATGGCCGCCGCGGCGAGCAGTGCCAGCACGCCGAAGACGAGTTGCAGCGGGTATCTCCACGACCACAGCGAGTTGAAAAGCGTCTGCACATCGTAGTTGGCATAGAACATGTCGAGGCCGGACTGTCGCCAGTAGCTTTCGACCTCTTGAGAAAGGATGCTGAGCAGCGCACCCGCCGTAAACACCCAACGCCCCACGCGGAACCACCGGCTGATTTTGCCTTGGCGACGAGATTCAAGGCCGGCCAGCATCAGCAGGCCGCCGATGAGAGCGATGCGAATCAGAACGTCGCGCGTGTTGGCAACTTGCCGGTACGGCAGTACGCCGCCTGCTGCGGCGGCAAGGAGAGCTGCAGCGCTGGCGAAGGCAGCCCACGCACGAATCCTCCGGACGGCGGCAATGGCCGCGCCGGCAGCGACGAGGGCCACGCAAATCAGCGTGTAAAACGAAAAAGGCTGGAAGTGGGGATTGAGCGTCGTCGCCAGCCACGGCTGGACGAAACAACCCAGGCCGATGGCGACGGTCGACAGCGCCACGAGCAGCCAACCCGCGCGATAAAGCTTGCCCAGACTTTCAGCGGGGCCGGGCTCGGGCACAATTCGACCGGCCACAACGTGCGGGCTGCCGGTCTGTGCGTCTGCGTTCATGGCTTACAGAAGCGGACGGTTCAAGTTGAGTTTGATCTGCTAGCGCAACTATACGCCCGGCCGGTGCAGTCGAATCCGGGAAAGTCCAGCCAACGCGACTGTACGTGCTTGCGCCACCCCTACTCTCAGCGGCGCTTGGCCTTTTCCTTGGCCACCACGATTTTCTTGCGCTCGCGGATAACTTTCACGCGCTCTTTTTCCGGCAAGGCCAGCACGGCCGTCGTCTTTTTGGGGAGCTTTTCGTAGATCAGCGCGTGCGCCCGGCGCAACTCGTCCTCAATCTCGCGTGGCCGCAGCACATCCCACCGCTCCACGGCCACCCAATATGCGCGCGCAAGGTGCGGCGCAGGAAGAATCCCCTCGCGCTCCAGCAGCTCGTGAAACCGCTCTGCCCCGCAATGAAACCACAACACGCCGATCCCCGTGCCGTCCAGGTCGGTCATCGCAAACATTTTTCCGCCGATGTCGCGGTCGCCCGCCCAATAGACGAGGTGGTGTCCCCAGTTCAGCGTCTCCGCAACGTGCGGCAGCTTGAGACAGATCTCGCGAATGCGCTCGTTATCCATCACCACCTCGCTTCAAAGGCCCGGAATCTCCGCTCCAGCTCCCACTGGGCCGCGGCCTTCTCGCTCTTGTCAAGAAACGCCTTGCACTCCGCCGACGGTTTTTCTGCGCTCAGCGCCTGGTTCTTGCACGCATCTACCGGAGCGCTGAAATCGTCTTGCCTGGCCCACAAGCTCGCGCCAGGCAGAGAATCATGCTCCATGCCGGTTCGCGCCAGTTGCTTCAGGTCCGCGTAGCTCAGGTGATAGTCCAGCGCCGCTCTCACATATTCATGCGTCAGGTCGATCCGGCTCACGCCCTCATCATCGGTCGAGAGCGCCACCGGCACATGCGCCGCGCGATAGATGGGGAACGGATGCTCTGCGCCCTTCACGCCGAGAATCGCTTCATTCGAGCTCAGGTTGATTTCGACCATCACGTGCTGCGCGGCCAGCTCCTTCAGCACGCCCGCCGCGTCGTCCTCGTGCATCACGTCCACGCCGTGGCCGATCCGCTCTGCGTGGGCCAGCTCCACCGCCTGGCGGATGTGGAAGCGCAGTCCCTCGGGCGGCACTAGCCCCAGTGCGAGTTCGCCCGCGTGCAGGGAAATGTGCACCTTGGGATACAGCGCATGCAGAAAGCCCACCATTTTCATCTGCTGCGTGTAGTCGCGCATGGTGACGTAGTCGTCTTCCGGCCGCACCAGGTTGATGCCCACCCACGTGTCGTCCTTCGCCTCGATGCTCGACTCGACCGTCTCAAACCCCAGTAGCGTCTGCGCAAACACTTGTTCTGGCGTAAAATCCCGCAAAATCGTCCAAATATACCGGACCTCCACCTGGCAAGCCAGCGCCGCCTGCGCTGTTCCGCAGTGCTCCAGTTGTTTGCGCTTGGCCTCGGCCGCGCGCACTTCTTCGCGGTCCGCGGCTACCTCGTCGCGTAATCCCTTGTCCAGCAGCTGCTGCCGGAACTGCGCGAACGCCTGCGGGTCGGCCTGCGCCAATTCCGGGCTCCAGCCGATGTCGTGTGCGATTTGCGCGGCATGGCTGAAGGGCGGCGTTACCATCAGCTCAAGGTACTGCTGGTTTTGCGCCGCGGCGCGGCTCGCCACCTCGTCAACCCATTCGCCATTGTGATCCTTGAGGCCGCCGGTGCGGTCAAAGACGGCGAAGAACTGGTCGTGCGTGCTCCAGCTCGCGGAAGGCACAAAACTGCGGATGGAAAGCGCATCGATCAGCTTGTCATAGAGCAGTTGGGTTTGCCGATCGATGTTGCCGGTGAACCTCGTTGCCAGAATCAGGTTGCCGATGCAGGGCGGTTGGGCGAGTGAAAGCGCCACCGTATCCACACACAGGCCGTCCTCGCCGGCGTCGCGAATGAGGGTTTCGGCATACACCGCGCCGGACAGATGCATGTGCAGATCGGCGCCCTTGGGAAACTGCACCAGAAAGGCGCGCAGCGCCGGCGGGCCCTGCCAAACAGCCGCGTCGTAAGCGTGTGCTGCGCGAGCCTCGGCCCCCGGCACTGCCGCGGAACCGTTTTGTCCGTGGGCCGCTGGCGCGTGGCCACAGATCGCGACCCAAAGAGTCAATCCTAAACCAGCAAAAAGCCAAACCGGGTGTCGCATAATTGCCTTCCAGTGTAGTCCAGCGCGCAAGCCCCGGCGGGGCCTGGCGACCACGCACCGCCCTGGAAGAGCGCAGTTCAAAGGGTTTGTATCAGGGCATGGCTTTAGCCGTGCCGTAAAGCCAGCCGATAGGGCTATGGGCTTCAGCCTCTGAGGAAATTCTCTGTCGTATTGAGCGTGCAGTCGGGGTTTGGCCTCTCACATTCGGGATTGGTATACTAGGCTTGGTTGTCTTGAGCGCACGGCAAGTGGAAACGCCCACCTTACCCGGCAACGCCAGACCGGCAGCACCGGAATCCGCGCAGATTCATGCAACTTCTCGTATCGACTGAGGCCAGGTAGCTCAGTGGTAGAGCGCGGCCCTGAAAAGGCCGGCGTCGGCGGTTCAATCCCGTCCCTGG
>JBEKAS010000103.1:0-13367 GCA_050015795.1 Occallatibacter sp.
GAGAGCCACGGTGCGGCCGACCGCGGGGTCGGTCGCTTTAAAGACGCTGCCCATCGCGCCGCTTCCCAGTTCTGCGACGATTTCGTATCTTCCAATAAAAGTCGGGGCGGCCATGGTGTGGATTGTATCAATACAGGGAACGAGGGAACGAGCCACCCCAGCGGGCACAAATCGCCCGCCGGGGACCCCGGCAGGGAACAAGGGAACAAGAAAGCAGGGTCCAAGGGACTGAGGGGTTAGATCACATAGACCGGAGCCCATGCCGTGGCGCGGTAACGCACCACCAGCAGCGTGATGTCGTCAGACTGGCTGGCGCCGCGCGTAAAGGCGCTCACTGCGTCCAGGACCGACTGCTGCAGGACCTCGACCGGAACGTCCTGCTTGCCGGCCAGAGCCTGGCTGAGTCCTGAAACCTCAAAAAGGTCGTGGTTCACGTTCTCCGCTTCGGTGACGCCGTCGCTGTAGAGGACCAGCGTGTCTTCGGGCTCGAGTTGCAGGCGGGCGTATTCGTAACTGGCTTCGGGGATCAGGCCGACGGGGAACGAGCCTTCGTTGTAAAGCTCGGTGACCTGGCCCTTGCGCAGCAGGAGCGGGGAAGGATGGCCGGCCTTGATGTATTCGAGCATGCCGTCGCGGCCGATGATGCCGATGAACATGGTGGCGTAGCGGCCGACTTCGCTGTGGAAGCAGAGAAATTTGTTGACGTGGTTGAAGACTTTGACGGGATCGGCGCCCATGGAGAGGCCCGACAAGGCGCCCTGCAGCATGGTGGTGAGCAGCGCCGCGCCCAGGCCCTTGCCGCTGACGTCGGCGATGAGAATTGCGGTGCGGTCTTCGTCGACTGGAACCACGTCGTAGTAGTCGCCGCCGACTTCAGTGCAAGGATGATGGATGCCGGTGACGGCGAGATGGGGAAAGTCGTGCATGCCGTGGGGAACGAGCGCCTGCTGGATGGTGCGCGCGATGGAAAGTTCCTGCTCCAGGCGCTGGCGCTCGCGCTCCTTCTCAACCAGGCGCGCGTTGTCGAGAATGCTGGCGGCCTGGCCGCCGAGGGCGTCGAGAATCTGGCGGTCGATGGCGGAGAAGGCCGCGATGCGGCGCGAATCGAGATAGATGACGCCGAGCAGCGGGCCTAGCTTGAGGTCGCCGCCCGTATCGGCAACGGCGCGCGACGAAGCGTAGAGCGGGATGGCGACCACGGCGCGCAAACCCTGCACCACAACGCTTTCGGCGGACTTCAAATCGAGGCCGGCAAGGTGCAGGTTTTCGGTGATGACGCTGGACTCTTTGCCGATGGCTTGATTGACAGCAGTCTGGCTGGGGTTGATGGTCTCAAGAGCGAGATTGTCGCCCTTGTTGCCGCGGGCGAGATGAACGCGCATGACGCCGGAGGCATCGGGCTCGATGAGAAGGCCGCGATCGGCGTGGGTGATGGAGATGGCGTGATCGAGCATGGAGCAGAGCACGGAATCGAGCGGGAGCTGGGAGTGCAGCAGCGAAGAGGCTTCAAGAAGCAGGTTGAGCTTGCTCAGGCCGTCGGCGGTTGAGGAACTGGCCAGCTGGGAAAGCGAGCCGATGCGGGTGAGCAGGTTGGCGACCTCGGGCTGCGCGGGCACATCGGGAGCAGAGCCCACATGAAAGACGATGTGGTAACTGTCATCGATGCCGAAGCCGATCATGTCGCCGTCGCGGAGCGGTTGCTGCTCGACCTTGGCGCCATTCACAAACACGCCGTAGCGATTGCCCCGGTCTTCGACGCGGTAGCCCGAGTCGCCCATGACAATGGCGGCGCAATGGCGCGAGATGCGGCCGTCGGTGAGCGCGACACTGTTGTCGGCGTCGCCCCGGCCAATGAGGAATGGGGAATGCGTGACGGTGACGGTCTGACGGGACTGGTCAGGAGCAATCACTTCAACGAATGTATGGGCTAAAGAGGAAGGTTCCATCATGGCGTACGATGTGGGCAAATTGTAACACGCAGGATGATGGGCCCTGGACGAGAAAAACGCGCGGGCCGTGGACCGTGAGACATGGGCCGCGGACAGTTTGCGGCCGCGGCGGAGCGCGATCACGAATCACGGTTCACGCTCCTCTCTGGCGGGAAACCGGCCTGGCCAGAAAACGGCTTCCGGAATGCACGCGTAGCAGGGCGCCAGTCAGGGCTTCGCGCGGCAAGCCCCTTGAGGATGTAACCGCGCGCGCCGCTCGAGGACCGGCGCGGCAATTTGTGTATTGGCGCCATGCGTCCGGAGCGCAGCGCGTGTCAGTCTGCACACAGTGTGTGTGTTCTGACACGGATGAGGCCTACCCTCTGAGCGGCAAATCATTTGCTTTCAATCGACGCTGATTGGCGCGCGGCTTGCATTTCTTCCGGGCGTATGCAGTTCGGTGGGGGAGGGTGCGATGGCGGCTGAGAGGCAGCGCAAGTGGGCTCGCCCAGCGCCGATAGCGGCAGCAAACGCGCTTGCGGAAGAAAACTCGCGTCGCGGTCGAAGAAATGCCGTACGATTGGTGCGGCTTAGTATTCATGTGATCGTGCGCGAAAGAGCTCGCATCGACGGCCCGGCGGCGGGTGCCCGCCGAAGGGGAGTACTGATTGCGTTCGGAGCGCTCGCCGCGATGGTGGTGATTCTGGGCCTCGCGAGCCCGGGCGGCCGTGCCGGGAGGCGCCTGCTCGATCGGATGCTGCCGGTGGCTGCGCAGGCGGCTCAAGCCAGGGCACCGCGGATGCGGCCGGCGGCGTTCGACTGGAGCGATCGCTACGGCGACGGAACGCCAGACTTTGTGCGCTTGACCGATCCGGCAGACCAGGCGGCGTTTCGGCGCTGGTTCACGCTGATTGCCGAGTACCAGGCGGCGAGGCCGCAGGTGGGAGCGCCTGCAGAGATTACCGATTGCGCCAGCCTGCTGCGTTACAGCTACCGCGAGGCGCTCAAGCGCCACGACGAGATCTGGTTTGAGGCCAGCGGCATTGAGGTTGCGGCGCCGCCGGGGGAGATTCGCGCGTGGAATTACCCGCATTCGCCGCTGGGCACGGCGCTCTTCCGCGTGAAGCCGGGCGCATTTTCGGCCGAAGATCTGAGCGACGGCGCATTTGCGCAGTTCGCCGACGCCAAAACGCTGGTGGAGCGCAACGCGTACTTCGTGAGCCGGGATGTGCGCGCGGCCGAGCCCGGCGACCTGCTCTTCTACCGGCAGTTCGGCCAGTCGTCGCCGTGGCACTCGATGATCGTGACGCGGAGCGGCGCGGCGGCCGAAGTTGTCTACGACACTGGGCCGGATCACGGTGCGCCGGGTGAAATCCGCCGCGTTCTGCTTTCCGAGCTTCTCGACCATCCCCAGCCGCAATGGCGGCCTACGCCCGGCAATCCCAACTTTCTCGGCGTTTACCGCTGGAACATTCTGCGAGGCACCCCATGAACCACCGGAATTCGCTCGACCGGAATTTGTCCTGCCGGAATTCGCTCGACCGGAAATCGCCCTTCGCGAGATCGACGCTCTGTGCCGCTCTGCTTGTCGTGCTTTCGGCCGCAGGCCTGGCGCGTGCTGCGACCGGCGATGCGCCGCGGTCGTTTTCGCTTTCGACGACGCGCACGTTTACGCCGGGCGATAGCGTCAAGATCCAGCTTCTCGCGCGCAACGTGCCGGAGTTGGAGTTTCGCGTGTACAAGGTGCGCGATGCGGAGAGGTTTTTCGCCGGGCTCAGGGATCCGCACAGCTTCGGGGTACACAACTACTCGCCCAGCGAGCAAATCGATCAACCCACGTGGCTGGAACGGATTCACGACTTTAAAGCGCATCTCTGGTGGCTGATCCGGAGCTTTTTCCGCGGACAATTTACGGACGAGGCGCGGGACAGTTTTCGCGAGGGGCAGGGCAAACTGGGCAAACGCAGCCAGGTGGTGGGGGCGACGCAGTTTGCGCGGGTTCCTCTGCTGAATGAAAGCCAACTGGTGGCGCGATGGAAGCTGGTGGTGCCGCCGACGCTGGTAAGCGAGACGCAGCAGTTGCCTATCGATAATGCGAACGGCGGGGGACTGGACGCGGGAGTGTACCTGATCGAGGCTACGGACGGAACGTACAAGGCGTACACGGTTGCCATTGTGACCCGGATTGCGGTGGTGGAGCGGACGGTGGACGGGAAGGCCTTCCTCTACGTGGCCGACCGCAAGACCGGCGCTCCCGTGGACCAGGCAGATGTAGTGTTGTGGGGCGATGGAAGGCTGCAGTCGTCGGGCAAAACCGGCAGCGACGGCCTGGCATCGCTCACCTATACGGTGCGCGGAGGAGTGCAGGGAGCGGAGCCGGAGAATGTGTGGATCCTGGCGCACCATGGAACCGACGCCGCGGTGGTGACGCCGTGGGGCTACGGGTTCGGCGCGCAAGATCAGCAGCAGGAGCGCGACTACATTTATACGGACCGGCCGGTTTACCGGCCCGGCCATACCGTGCACATCAAAGCGATTGTGCGCAAGGAAGTGAACGACAATCTCGTGCTGCCTGATGAACGCACGCTCACGATGCGCGTGACCGGACCGGACGACAAGGTGGTGTTCAACAAGGAGCTGCCGGTTTCGGCGCTCGGGACGCTGGCAGCGGACTTCGATCTTGCCTCCGATGCGGCGCTGGGTTATTACAGCATCGATTTCAAAGGGAAAGCCGATTCTAACGACGATGAGTACGAGGGCGAGGGCGGCGAAGGCAGTTTTTACGTCGAGGAGTACAAGAAGCCCGAGTACCAGGTGACGGTGAAGCCCACTGCGCCGCGCGTGCTCCAGGGCAACACCATTCAGGCGACGATTGAGGCGAGGTACTTCTTTGGCGAACCGGTTGCGGGAGCCAAGGTGACGTACGTGGTGCACACTTCGCAGCATTATTGGTGGGACGAGGACGAAGAAGACGAAAACGGCGAAGGCGATGCATCCGCCGAAACGAACGATGAGGACGATGCCGATTCCGGGTATGGCGAGACCGAACAGCAGGAACACCAGGGCGTGCTGGACGCGAACGGCCAGTTGACGGTGACGCTGCCCACGGCGGTCGACGACAAACACAACGACATGGACTATCGCATCGAGGCGCGCGTGACCGACGCGGCGAACCGCGAGGTGAGCGGCCACTCCACGGTGCTGGCCACGTATGGATCATTCCGCGTGAGCGTGGAGCCGACCAGCTACGTGGTCGAAAACGGAAAGCCGGCGCGTGTGAAGGTGACGGCGCAGGATTACGACGCGAAGCCGGTGCAGACAGCGGTGCACATTGCCGCGGTGCAGACGTGGGATGCGACGAGCCATCAGCGGAGCCAGACGGCTGCGGCGAGCAAGGATGCCACGACCGGCGCCGATGGAACGGTGCTGGTAGATCTGCCGCTGGGCGGAAGCGGGGATTTTGAGATCACGGCCAGCGCCGAGACGCCGGAGAAAAGGACGGTGCAGGGCCAGACGTGGGTGTGGATCTGGAATGGCGCGGGCGCGTATTACGAGCCCAACGCGCAAGCGCAGATTGTGGCCGACAAAAAGAGCTACCAGGTGGGCGACACCGCGCACCTGCTGCTCGTGACCGGACTCGATGAGTCGTGGGCGGTGGTGACGACCGAGGGCGACAGCGTGCAATCGCAACGCGTGATGCACGCGACGGGCACCAGTTTGGCTTTCGATGTGCCGATCACGCAACAGGCGCAGCCGAACCTGGTGGTGACCGCGATCCTGGTGCACAACGATCAGTTGATGACGGCGCAAAAGAGCCTGAAGGTTCCGCTGACGGAGCGGACGCTGACGATTACCGCGACGCCGGCCAAGACGCAATACGAACCCGGCGACAAAGCCAGCTTCGATGTGAAAGCAGTGAATTCCGCGGGCAAACCGGTCGAGGCCGATCTGAGTTTCGGCGTGGTGGACGAGGCGCTCTACTCCGTGCGGCCCGATACGACACGCGACATCGTGGCTTCGTTCTACCCCAAGCGCGAGGTGTATCTTGAGCCGCAAACCTCATTCGAGTTTTATTTCGAAGGAGAAGCGGGAACGAAGAGCCCCATGCTGGCCGGATTGGCTGGACTCTACCATCCGCGCATGGCGCAGGTGAAACCGGGATCGGACCTGGTGGTGCCGAAGGTGCGCAAGGCGTTTCCCGACACGGCTTATTGGAATCCCGATGTGCGAACCGGCGCGGACGGGCACGCACGCGTGGAATTCAACTTCCCCGATGCGTTGACCACGTGGCGCGCTACGATTCGCGCCATGACGGACGACGGTAAAGCCGGCGGAGCGGTGACGCGCGTGCTGGTACGCAAGAACCTGATCGTGCGCCTGGCGGCGCCACGTTTCTTCCGCCAGGGCGACGAGACAGTGCTGCGCGTAATCGCGCACAACTACCTGGAGACCTCGAAGGACGTAACCTTTGCGCTCGACGTGAGCGGCGTTGACGTCGTGAGCTGGCAAACGCAGAAGGTGACCATCCCCGCCAAGGGCGAGAGCTACGTGGACTGGCGCGTGAAGGCCCAAAAAACGGGCAACGCAACGTTCACGGCCAAAGCGCTGACCAACGAGGAGTCGGACGCACTGGAAATGACGCTGCCGGTTCTGCCATACGGCGTGAAGCAGCGGGCTGCTGGCGCGGGGGTGGTCTTTTCCGGCGCGGGGCAGAACCAGTGGCAGTACAGCTACCCCACAGGATCTGACGTGAACTCGCGGGGATTGACGATCACGGTTGCGCCGTCGGTGGCGGGAACCGTGTTTGACGCGCTTGATTACCTGACCAGCTACCCGTGGGGCTGCACGGAGCAGACGATGTCGAGCTTCCTGCCCGACCTGATTGTGGCGCAAGTAGTGGACAAGCTGCATTTGAAATCGCCGATCGATCGCAAGACGCTGGACGACGAAGTGCAGGCGGGACTAGAGCGGCTTTACAGCTTCCAGCACGACGATGGCGGCTGGGGCTGGTGGCCCGACGACCAGAGCATGGTGTTTATGACTGCATACGTAGTCAGCGGATTGGGACAGGCCAAAGCTGCCGGCTACACGGTTGACGAGCAGCGGCTGGGCAAAGCCCAGATGTGGCTCATCAAGACGCTCAACGCGCATCCCGAGATGATTCCCGACCTGCGCGCGTACGCGGTGTATGCGCTGGCCACGACCAGTGGCGCGCCGAAGGACGCGCTCGACAAGGCGTGGGACAATCGCGACAAACTGAGCGACGAGGGGCTGGCGCTGACTGGGCTGGCGCTGGCGGCGGCGGGCGATGGCCGCGCGAAGCAGGCCGCGGATCTACTCGAAAAGAAGGCGCACGCAAGCGACGTGGATGCGTACTGGGTGGGCACGTACGATGGTCTGCTCGACTTCTGGGACGATACTTCGCCGGAGACGACGGCCTTCGCGCTGAAACTACTACTCGTCGAAGATCGCTCGAGCGGACTGATGCCGAAAGCGGCGCGGTGGCTTACCGAGCATCGCGACGGCGACTACTGGTACTCGACCAAGCAGACGTCGATGGTGATCCAGGGGCTGACCGATTACCTGGCTCTGAGCGGCGAACTCGCCAACACGTCCGACGTGGAGGTGCTGGTGAACGGCGCGAGCGTGGGCAAGCGGCATTTTGGTCCCGAGGACGCGTTTGCCGCGCCCTGGCAGATCAAAGTTCCCGCGACGCAGGCAGGGAACGGCGGACAGGTGACAATCCGCAAGAGCGGCAACGGGATTACGTACTGGTCCGCCGAAAACAACTGGTACTCTGCCGACCGCAAGAACTTCCAGCAGGGCCAGCTCACGCTCAACATCACGCGCGACTACTACCTGTTGCAAAAGCGGCAGGACAAGCCGACCGATCCCATCACTTACGATCTGGTTCCACTGAATGGCCCGGTGCACGTGGGCGACATTGTGGCGGTGCGGCTGGCGCTGGGCGGCACGAATTGGAAATACTTGCTGGCCGAAGACCCGATTCCGGCGGGCACGGAGTTTCTGCCGGAGAGCGGGCTCTACACAATCAACCACAAGCCGGATTGGTGGGCCGACTGGTTTACGCGCAAGGAGTTCCACGATGACCGCGCGGCGTTCTTCAACAGCGACTTTTCCGTACACCGCGAGTACGTTTACCTGCTGAAGGTGGATAATCCCGGCAAATTCCAGATCAGCCCGGCCGATGCCGGGCCCATGTACCAGCCAAACATTGAGACCACCACCGATCCCGCTACGCTAGAGGTGCAGCCATGAGCACAATGAAGGATTTGTTACGCCGCCTGCGCGCGAGCCTGGGATGGGCTGCGGCCCAATTCTGGGCGACGCTGCTGATCGTGCTGGCAGGAGTGGCGTGGACGCGCGTACCCGAAAAGCACGTGTGGCTGGTGGGGCTGACGCTGCTGCTGCCGCTGGTGATGCTGGCCGCGACGATCGTGCTCGAGGCCGGAACCATGCGGAGTTTCTTCGATCAAGAGGAGCGCCGCACGCGGTTCGCGTGGGGCGCTCTCACGCTCCTGGTTTGGATCGCGGTGGTCTGGATTGCGTGGTTCATTCTGGACTGGTGCGACGACCAGATTCCCTTGTGGGCGAGCTATCTGAACTCGCGCGCCTCAGCACACGCCCGCGCCAGGCTCTTCACCTACGAACACCTTCAGCTTTGGCTCGCCATTCTCGTCTGGATCGGGCGCTGGATCGTGGTGCCCGCGAAGGTGATTCCGTGCGCGATGGCTTCGGCGCAATCGGGATGGCGTCTGCCGTGGCGAAAACTGCTGCGCATGATGTTGAACTGGCGGTGGTGGATCGGCGCGGTGATCGCGGCGCTGGTGGGCGTACTGCTGCCGAGCTATTTTTTCCACGGCGAGCCGCATGGAACGGTGACGCACCAGGTGTGGGCCGTGAGCCTGAAGGTGGCTGGTGCGTACCTGCTGGCTATGGCGAGCTGGATTCTGCTGCTGGCGTGGGCCGCAGTGGTGCTGGCGCGTGAGGAGCGCGAATGTACGACTACCGGGAATTCGAAGTCTGGTGCGGTCTCTGAGGGCCGGGAGGCCCTCAGTACAGCCGGTCAGGAGACCGGCGGTACGGTACGACTACCTGTGAAACTACCGCTGCCCGAGAGCGACAACGACGCCGGCGGGAACATCTGAGCGCAACCAATCCAGCACCTGCTCGCGGCCGTAGTGCGCGAGGAGCTGTGCGGCGTACCACGCGGCGGCACGATGCGCGGCTTCGGATTCGTCTTCGCTTGCGGCGCGTGCGAGTGCGGCGTTGATTCTGTCGATGGTGAGCTTGGGCCTTGCGGAAGGCGACTTTGCCGGGGCGGCTTCACTCCATGCTTCGACAAGCCCTTCGCGCAGCCAGAGCGGAGCCCTCGGCGAAGCCTCGCGCTCCACCAGCGCATGCAGAAACTCGTGGCGCATGGTGCCGGCCAGAAGCTGCCGCGCGGCCAAAGTGCGCAGAGGTTGCGTGCCGATCCAGTTTCCTTCAGTGAACGCCGCGATCCATCCCGGCGCGAGCGTGGCTTGGCGAAAGGCGGGCGTGGACGCGAAGGCGCGCACGGTAAATGGAGCGGTGGCATGCAAGCCGGAACGATCGGACGCCTCAGCCCGCGCGCGATTGAGATCGGGCAAAAACGCGGAGTCGCCGGCATCCAGCGATTCGAGGACGAAGCCATCGCCGGCGAAACTTTGCCAGGTGCGTCCCGTCGCTTCGTCTGCGGCTTCCGCGCCGGGAAAATACTGGGCAAGAATTTCGCGCGTAGTGTGCCCCTGCGCAGCCATGGCCGCCGCGCCCTTTTGACACAGACCAACGCCGTGCCCCCAGCCGCGTCCATGAAAGGCGAACGTATCGCCCTGGCGGCTCACTTCAAACCAGGTGCTGGGAATCCGGTTCCATCCCAGCGACTCGCCCACGGCGAGTTGGAAATCTTCGGCGGAAATCTCGGTGCGGTCGAGTTGCAAAGTGACGGCACGCCCCGACGCGCCTCGCTGCTCGACGGTCAAGTTCTGCCAGCCGGGTTGCGCGAGGCCATGCGCGGCGAGGGCTGCAGTCAAATCGGAACGCGTAATCTCCGAGGCCCACTCGCGGGCGCCGGTTTGCGTACAGAAGAGGTCGGGCCGCGAAGGCAGATAGGGAAGCGATTTTGCGCGCGGCCAAATCTCGTCGGGAGAAGCGGTGCGGCCGCCGCAATCCTTACCGAAGTAGGCGAGAGCGCGCTGCCCGTGGAACCACAGAGTCTCGCCGGCGGTGGCCAGCGTGGCCGCATGCGCGGGGGCTCTGCGAACGCTGATGCCGCTCCAATGCAGAAGCTGGCAGTGGGTGGAATCGCACAGATCGTAGTCGGCGTGGCCGTGCGCCTCATGCAGGGCGAAGCTGCGCACCACGATGGCCAGCGCCTGGAGCGATTGCGGGCTGTCGCCTGGGCCGCTTTCGCTGGCAACGACGCGCTCCACATAGTTTTCGACGGGCAGCGTGACCACGATGATCAGCACGCCCGCTCGCGCGGTGATGGCCACAGGATCGTGCAAAGTCACAGTTTCACCGTGAGCAGTGAGCGTGACCGGCCCGCTTAGCCGGATTTCGCTCGAAGAAACCGTTTTGCCCGGCGCCATTTTGCCTGTCGTCGAGAAGTTCAAGCCGTCCTTTTCCGCGTGAATCTTCGCCGGCGCGTGCAGTACTTCCACGGGGCACTGCTCACAAGTCTGGAGCAACGTGAATTCCTTTGGCCCCGTGGGCGTGAGCGTGATGTCGTGATCGTGCCAAAGGGTCCACATTCCCACGCGGAGCGTTTCCCGAGCGGTGGCCGGCTGGTCTGCGGCGACAACCGGAATCGGCGCCGGCTTGAGGAAACAAAAGAACAACGCCGCGACGAGGGCGCTCGTGAGAAGTCGATGGGCTTTCGCAGCATTCCACCCTTGGCGCAAGAAACGCGCCGAGGATGGGGCACGGAGCGTTTTATGGGACCGGTCGCGGTTCATGGCCGCCCCATATGCGCGCGGTCGGGCGCGTTGGCGAGCAGATCGCCGGCTGCGTGCGCGGCGTCTGCGCCACGGCCCGCCGGAAGAAAAACAGCAACCACTACCCGAGGATTTTCCGCGGGCGCAAGGCCCACAAACCAGCCATGGGTGCGGGGCGAAGAGTCACTCTCGGCGGTTCCGGTCTTGCCCAGCACGGCAACGCCTCCCAGGCTCGCCTGGCCTGCCATGCCGAAGCTGGCCGAGTCCTCTAATCCCGCGCGCACTACATGGGCCGCATCGGAATCGGAGTGCGCGGCAAGCTCGAGCGCCAGCCAGCGATAGGAGGTGGCCAGCTCGAGAGGCGTGACACGCACACCGTCGACGCCAAGCAAAGTCAACTGTTGCGAATTCAATGAATCCGGCTCGCGAAATTCGGCGACAGCCTCCTGAGGCGAAAGGCCTGTAGGGCCGAGCAATCCGGTAGGGCGCAGAAGACGGCCCAACTCACCCGGCTGCAAACTGCGCGCTACTGCGGCAAAGTAGCTGTTGCAGGACCAGGTGAGCGCCTCTTGCGCATTGAAGGGCGGCGCGGGCGGATGCGTGCACGCAAGGCTGTGACCGGCCACCACAAGCTGCCGGTCGCAGGCGACGCGGCGCGCAGGATTCCAGCGGCCCGCGCGCACCAGCGCGTACAAAGCGAGAGGCTTGAGCGTGGAGCCGGGAGCGGCAAGTGTGCGTGCTGCTTCGTCGAGCCGGTGCGACGCCAGCAGGCGGCCGCTGGCGATGTCGACGATGAGAATGCGCGAGTCGGGGGATTGACGGGCCGCGCGGTCGACAGCAGATTGCCAGGCGGGCACAGGGGTTTGGCAGGAGGCGCTGAGAGCGCCGGACACCGCGAGAATGGCAAGCGAACGCAGGATTCGGTGCACACCAGAAGTATGAACGATTTGCGCGGGAAACGGCATCGGTGGCTCTCGCGATCAGGTGCGGGCGTGGACGCCCGCAGTACAGCCGGTCTCCCACCCCAAGAAACAAAGATCGTTCCTTGGGGGCCTCGGTCTGGAGGCCGGCGCTACATTTTGATGACGCGGTCCGGCGGACCGGTGAAGCGTATATATTGATACAACCGAAGAGCGCGAGGCGAGGATGCGCTGAGACGATCGATCCCGCCGACCAAGCTTCCTGCTCTTCTCGCAATCACGCATGGAGAGATCTCTGCAAGCACCGAACGATGGCTCTTCCCTCGGCCTGCCGCGCGTTTTGGGCGCGGGCGAAGCCATCGCAATTGTGATCGGGACCGTGATCGGCAGCGGGATTTTTCTCATTCCCAGCGAGATGATGCGCGATACCGGGTCGTCGGTGCTGGTGTATCTGGCGTGGATCGTGGGTGGATTGCTGTCGCTTTTCGGAGCCATGACCTACGCCGAACTGGCCACCATGATGCCGTATGCGGGTGGGGAATATGTGTACCTGCGCGGCGCCTACGGGGACACGGCGGGCTTTCTCTACATGTGGACGTGGTTTACGGTGGCCAAGCCGGGGTCGATCGCAACCGTCGCTCTGGGCCTGGCGCGCACGCTCGAGTTTTTCCCGGTTTTTTCCCACCTTTCCGATCCGATTCCCGGCGTGCCCATCACGCTCTACTGGTCGCAGGTGTTTGCCATCGCCGTCACGTGGCTGATTACCGGGCTGAACTACCTGGGAATCAAAAAAGCGGGAGATTTTCAGCTGGTCTTTACGGTGCTGAAGGCGGTTCTGATTCTGATTGTGGTGGCGCTCTGCTTTCAGTCCACAAGCGGATCGTGGAGCCACTTCCTGACTCGATTGCCGCACGCGACGGGTGGCTGGACCGGCTTCATGCTGGCGCTCATCGCCACGTTGTGGGCCTATGACGGCTGGAGCGATTTGAGCATGGTGGCGGGAGAAGTGCGGCGGCCCGGGCGCAATCTTCCTCTGGCTTTGGTTGGAGGCCTGTTGGGGGTCGCGGCGCTCTACATGGCCACCAACGCGGCGATTCAATACGTTCTTCCGGCACAGGCGATCGCCGCCTCAGAGTGGCCGGCCGTGGCGGCGCTGAGAGTGGTGGCCGGGACGAACGGGGCAGGAATTGTGGCAGCGGCCATGGCCCTGAGTATCCTGGTGGCCCTGAATGGAACGGTGATGTCGGGGGCGCGGGTGCCTTATGCCGCCGCGCTCGATGGGCTGTTCTTCCGACGCTTTAGTCGCGTGCATCCGCATTTTCGTTCGCCTTCCACTTCGCTGGTGGCGCAGGGACTGGTGTCGACGGTCCTGCTGCTGTTTTTGAGCCATTTTCAGCAGCTGTTCGAGCTGACGGTGTTTGCCGAATGGCTGTTTTACGCGATGGCGGCCAGCACGGTCTTCGTGTACCGGCACAAAAACCCGGACGCGATACGGCCCTACCGGGTGTGGGGTTACCCGGTGCTTCCAGCCATCTTCGTGG
>JBEKAS010000104.1:0-13339 GCA_050015795.1 Occallatibacter sp.
CGCTCATGTCGGCGCGCGGCTGGCCCGAAATTCCCTTCGACGGCCGTCTTCTCGTCACGCACCAGGATGCGCTGCTTATGGGCGGCAAGGTGCAGGCCATACCCGGCTACGCCGATCACGTCATCTTCCTCGATCGCCGCCGCTGCATCTCCTGCCAGGAAAAAACCTGCATCGGCATGTGTTCGGGCCAGGCCATCACCCTCGGCCCCGACGGCGCGCCTGCCTTCGAGCGCGAGAAGTGCGTCCACTGCGGCGCGTGCCTGTGGAACTGCCCTCACTCGCCCGACGGCGAGCGCTCCAACATTGAGTTCCAGGCCGGCGCGGGCGGACTGCACAGCGGCGAGAACTGAGTGCCAGCTTCTAGCTTCACGAATTAGCTTTGTAAAAGGGCATGGCTTCAGCCAGGCCGCAAGTAGCAGCCAAATGGAAGTGGGCCTTAGCCCCTGAGGAATTCAGATAAATGGCAACCGCACTCCACATCGTCGTCTGCGCCGGCATCGTTCCGGACCCTCTGCAAACTCTGGAACCAATAACCGGGCCGAACGGCCCCGGGATTAAGAATGAGTTGGTTCTTCCCGCGGTTCTCGACCCCTGGGCCGCGTGCGCCCTCTACGAAGCCGCTGCCCTCTCCGCCAAGCATCAGGGCAGCAAGCTCTGGCTCGTCGCTCTCGGCCCCAAGGCCAAGCTGCAGCAGGTGATGATGACCGTCGCGCAAAAGGTCGCCTTCGAGCTCGTTCCTGTCGACGGCCCTATCGGCGGATTCCCCGACGCGCACTCGACTGCCGCGGCCCTCGCCTCCGCCATCGAATCCATTCCCGGCCTCGACCGCGCACATCTCCTGCTCTTCGGTGGTTGGGAATCAGCGTCGCGCGGCGCTGGAGTCACGCTGCAGATCATTGGCGAACGCCTCGGCATCGCCGACCAGTTTTTTGGAGTCGACCAGATCAGCCTGCGCGACGACGGATCCTTTGAAGTATTGGAGCGCGTGGAAGGCGGCAAGCACCAGGTCTCGGTCTGCGCGGGCACGCCCGCCGTGCTCGGCTGGGCCACGGGCAACCTGGCAGAGCCGCGCAACAACCCGCAGGTTGGGATGGCGAACATGCGAACGATTATGCCCGCGCTGCAAAAGGCCAAAACTGCCGCGCTCGATGCCAACTCGCTCCAATACGTCTCGGTGAGCCTGCCGAAGCAGCAGCGCACCACGCGCGTTGAAAAGAACATGAGCGCCGACGCGATCGCCGCCGAGCTGGTGGAGTGGATCGGGAAAGACAGTTAACAGCTATCAGCCTTCAGCTTTCAGCTATTAGCCCGAGGCTGCCCGACAGAAGCTGAGAGCTGATAGCTGAGAGCTGGAAGCTCAAGGAAAAATATGGAATCCATACTCATACTCACGCATGCCGACGAATCCGGCTCCGCCCTTACCAGGCACTCGCTCGAAGCCGTCACCGCGGGCAAGGAATTGGCTGCGCGTTTGGGCGCGCCGCTAACGATTGGGATTGTGGCCGCCGATGCGAACCGCGCTGCTAGCGCGGTCATGCATGCGGGACCGCGATTGCTTGCGGTCCGGGGCGAGGCGTTTGCGCAGGCGCGATTCGCCTCCGATGCGGCGGCGTGCGAGGCTCTCTGCCGCGCCGCGCAGGCCACGATTGTTGTTGCACCGCAGAGCTCGCGCTTTGCGCGGGTGATGGCGGCGGTGGCGCACCGGCTGAGCGGCGTCATCGATACTCACATCGCTGCGCTCGCCGGCGCAGATTCCGTCGCAGCCACGCGCTGGTTCTACCGCCAGCGCATCGAAGCCGTCATCACGCGCACCGCGCGCCCATGGTTCCTGCTTCTGGATTCCGGCACGCACGCGCCGTATGCCGGCGAAGTTGGCAACGCGCAGGTGGATGAGATTGCTATTGCGGTAGAACTGCCGGCGCTGCGCACCGAGGTGACTGGATTCCGCGCACCCAAACAAGACGAGCAAACCATCCGTCCCGACGCCAAGCTCCTGTTCGTCGCCGGAGCGGGATGGACCAAGAAGCAGCCCGACGGCGAAGTGCACGTGGAAGAAGCTGGCAAGCTCATCCTCGGCTTTCTGCGCGCGTCGGGCGCGTCGCTCGGCAGCAGCAAATCTTTAGTGGATCAGGGCGGCGAAGGTGCCTCCGTGCTTCCTTTCCTCACGCATCTCAATCAGGTTGGGCAAACCGGCGCCACGCCGCGCCATCCCAAGGGCCTTTCCACCTGCTGCCACGGCGAAGAGCCGCACGTGGTCGGCTGGAGGTTCATCGGCGAGCGCCGGGCGATTTCTCTGGATGCAAACTGCGGCTGGACGCGCGGCAAAGCCGACGTCGTCTACATCGCCGATGCGTTTCAGGTGATGGCGAAGGTGAACGAGTTGCTGAAGGTTGGTAGCTGAAGGCTGAGAGCTGCCAGCTACCGGCTTCTGCCCTCAGCCTCCCTCAGCTGCACCAGCAATTCGAGAAGCTCATCGATTTCCGTCTGCGTTCGCAGGTAGTAGCGGGCATGGGTACGCTGTTTTCTGCCGATGCGAACGGCAACCATGTTGCCTCCAAGGGCGAAGGCATCTTCATCGTTCTCATCATCCCCTAAATAAAGCACCCAGTTACACTGCAGGCGATCGCGTGCCGCGGCCAGGGCGTGTCCTTTATTCGCCGCCAGGTCTCCCACAACATTTACTACCTGCTTGCCTCCGAACACGCGGACGTTTTTTAGTTTCCTGGCAGCGGCGAGAATGCGACGCCGTGCCTCTGCCTTCTGGGGGGATTGGCGGTAATGGATAGCCAGGCAAGATTCCTTATCCTCTATCCACGTTCCAGGCATAGGAGCAAGTTCAAGCTCCAACGCAGCCATCCATTGCTTCACATCCTTGCGCGAGCCGGGTGTCGTGCCTGATTCCGCGCCATGATTGCCCAGCACCCCGGCTACATGCAGACCGCTTAGCTTTTTGAGAACGTCCGCGCGGTTGCGCCCGGAGACAATGATGCATGGATACAAGCTCGCCAGGCGGCGCAACAGATCTCGCGTCCTTTTCCGCATCGCGGCCTGATCGGGAAGCTCGGCAATCGGAGCCAATGTCCCGTCGAAATCGAACGCGCAAAGCGTCCGCTCTCGGGCCAGCCGCGTAACCGTCGGGAGCGCGGCTCTTGAAAGAAGATACCTCATGGCCATTGCGCCGTCGCCACCATCGCGCGCTCCTCGGCGGGGCGTCCGGCCACGCGCTCTTGATTGCGTAGCCGCGCGGCATCCACCAGCATGGTTCCTGCCCAGCGGTATACGTTGAATTGCACCAGATACGACCGCATCGATCTCATGCGATCCTGTTGCTCGTCGCGAGACATTGCCAGCCCGGAGGCGATCGCGTCGCTGCTGCCTTCCAGGTCGTATGGATTCACAATCAGCGCTTCTGTCAGTTCTCTTGCCGCGCCCGTGAACTCGCTCAGTACCAGCACTCCCTGGAGATCGGTGCGCGCCGCCACGAATTCCTTGGCCACCAGGTTCATGCCGTCGTGCAGGCTGCTCACATAGCAAAGATCCGCCGCCCGATAGAAGCGGAAAACCTCCGGCGGCTCATGATGCGATCGAAACAAGATGATGGGCCGGTAGTCCTCGGTTCCGAACCGCTCGTTGATGCGCGCCGCCAATTGCTCAATGGTTTCGTTGAGCTCCCGGTATCGCTGGATCTTGGTCCGGCTAGGCGCCGCCAGTTGCGCGAAGCTGAAGCGGCCGCGATATTCACGATGCCGTTCCAGCAGCATCTCCACCGCCCGCAAGCGTTCTTCAATGCCTTTGGTGTAGTCCAGTCGATCCACTCCGACACCCAGCAGAGCATTCGGCTTCAATCCCAAATCTTGCCAAACCTGGGCGCGGCATTCCTCGACGCTGGGCGCTGTCTCCACCCAGTGCACCGGCCATTCCAGTGAAATCGGATACGGACGTACCTGGGTGCGGCGCCCCTGCATCACCACCGCGTGATGCTCCTGGTCGATGCGCGTTTCCAGATACCTATCCACGGAATCCAGAAAATTGTTGCAGTGCAGCTGCGTGTGGAAACCCAGAATGCTGCTTCCCAGCAATCCGCGCAACAACTCGTTGCGCCATGGACAGATGCCCATCTGCTCGGCGTTGGGCCAGGGAATGTGCCAGAACATAATGACCGTCGCGGCAGGCAAACGCTTGCGAATCATCGCGGGCGCCAAAGCGAAGTGATAGTCCTGAACCAGGATGATCGGATCTCTTGAGTCGACTTCGCTGCACACCGCGTCGGCAAATTTCTGGTTGACCGCGCGGTATTGCCGCCAGTCCTCGGCGCGGAAGATGGGCCGTGCGTACGCCATATGGCAAAGTGGCCACAGCCCTTCGTTGGAAACACCGTTGTAGTAGCCCTGCACCTCTTCATCGGAGAGCCAGACGCGGCGGATGTGATACGACTTTTCATCGGGCGGAACGCGCACGTGATCGTTGCGGTCCACGGTTTCGCGATCGGCGCTGCCGCTGCCGTGGGCAACCCACACGCCGGAGCAGGCGCGCATGATGGGCTCGAGGGCCGTTACCAGGCCGCTCGCCGGATGCTGCACTTCGATGCCGCCGTCGTCGGTGTGATTGTGAATGTATGGCTCGCGGTTGGCCAGAATGACGATCTTCTCTCCTTGCAAATCCCGGTTCAGCGTTTGTTTCAGGCGTTCCGCCGTCCACAGCCCGGGATCGGCTTCTCGCTCGCTGGCCATGCGTTCGATGAGTTCGCGCACATCGTTGAGAAGCGGCTGGAATTTACGGCTCTGCTTGCCTCCTTTATGCAACAGGCCTTGCAGTTCCAGAGCCCAATCGGCGCGCACCCGCCTGGCCACCAGCAGAAGAATGCCCAGGACCATGATGGCAAGGACGCCGAAGAGAACGAGTAGAAATGTTAGCGCCCTTGTCTGGCGCCGATCGATGTAACTGAAATCGTGAACCAGAATCGCAAAGCCCAGTTCCTGTCCGTCGTACGTGATGGGCATCGCGGTCACCAGAACGCGGCCCGTGGGCAGTGTTGCCTCGGTGCTCCACTCGTGCAATCCATCATTCGGATGGGCCGCGGATGACCCCGCCTCGCGGATGCGCGGACCCACCGCAAGGCAGCTGAACTCTTGCGGAAACCCTGGGGTAATGGAGCGGGTGTTGAAATCGACGCCGCAAGCCGCCACCCCGATCACGCGCGCGTCCTGCGCCAGAGCCGTCAATTGCTTGTTCAGATTGGCTGGATCGTCCCAGGCGTCGGCCAGAGCGGGGCGCGCGCCGATCAGCACCAATTGCGACCGCGATTGCACATCGCGCTCAAACCATTCGCGCACAGTGCTTTGCACTACGCCGGATGCGGCCCAGGTCAACAACGATAGACCCACGATCAGGGCAAGCATGAGTCGAGCCACTCGTGTCATACTCCTATTTGATGCATATTCCCTGCTCCAGGGCATCTTTCCATGCGGCTTGAAGATCTAGGATTGATTGGCAACTGCCAGTTTTCCGCGCTCGTGCATAACAGCGGTGAGATTGTCTGGTGCTGTCTCCCTCGTTTCGATTCCGAGCCGGTCTTTTCCACGCTCCTCGACAGCCAGGATGGCGGGAGCTTTCGCATCGGTCCGGCTGGCGGAGAATCCGGCTCCCAACGCTACCTCGCCAATACCAACATTCTCGAAACCACATTTACCACCCCGACCGGCTCCTTTAAGGTCACGGACTTTGCACCGCGCTTCATGGAGTTCAGCCGCGCCTTCCGCCCCACGCAACTCATACGCATTGTGGAACCTATCGAAGGCACTCCCCGCATCGCAGTGGCTTGCGAACCCAGGCTGGGCTGGTCCAAAGTGCAGCCCTCGCGCTTGCAGGGTTCTCACCATGTCCGCTTTGAAGGCTTTGCCAGCCAATTGCGCCTCACCACCGACATCCCTCTTTCCTACCTGAGCGGCCAGCCCTTCACTCTCACCGGACGCCAGCACCTGATCTTAACCTGGGGCACGCCCATCCAGGAGCCCCTCGCGCCTTTGTGCGAGCGCTTCCTGAATGAAACCACGCGCTACTGGCAGCGATGGGTCAAGCACTGCGACATTCCTCCCTTGTTTCAACAGGAGATCATTCGCTCCGCGCTCACCCTCAAGTTGCATTGCTTTGAAGACACCGGCGCCATCATCGCCGCCATGACCACGTCCATTCCAGAGTCCTCGGGAAGCGGGCGCACCTGGGACTATCGCTACTGCTGGTTGCGCGACTCCTATTACGTGCTCAACGCCTTCGGGCTGCTCGGTCAGTTTGAAGAGCGCGAGCAGTTTCTTCAGTATCTTTTGAATGTTGCCGGCGGCGCGCCAGACCTCAATCTGGCGCCGCTCTACCGCGTCGACGGATCGCAGAACCTGGAAGAATCGATTCTTGAAAACTGGGCCGGCTATAACGGCGAAAAACCGGTGCGCATCGGCAACGCCGCCGCTCTGCATTCCCAGAACGACATCTATGGAGAGATGGTAATGGCGCTGACGCCGATCTTCCTCGATGAGCGTTTGAGCGAAGAGCGCTCGCCGGCAGCCTTGCATTTGCTCGAAGGACTCGCGCGCAAAGCCATCTCCCTCACCGGGGTTCCGGATGCCAGCATCTGGGAGTATCGCACCGAGTGGAAGCCGCAAACCTTTTCCAGCCTCATGTGCTGGGCGGCCGCGGAGCGCATGGCGCGCGTCGCGGACCAGCATGCGCCCACTTATGCGGCTGAGTTTCACTCCGCGGCCGAACGCATTCACGCTGAAGTCCTTGCCCAATCCTGGAATGAGCGCCGAAAAAGTTTTGTCGGCCACTATGGCGGAGAAGATCTCGACGCTTCTCTGCTGCAGATGGTCCGCTTGCGTTTTCTTCCCGCCGCCGATCCGCGCATGACCAGCACCATCGAGGCCATTCACCAAGACCTCTCCACGGAAGGCTGGGTGCGCCGCTACAGCTTGAACGACGGCTTCGGCAAGCCCACGGTCGCGTTTGTCATCTGCACCTTCTGGTTGATTGAAGCCCTCGCCGCCGCAGGCCGCCGCGACGAAGCCCGCAAAGCCTTTGACCGGATTCATGCTTCGCTTTCGCGCCTTGGGCTCATGGCCGAGGACTACGATCCCGTGGAGCCGCGCATGTGGGGCAATTTCCCGCAGACTTACTCGCATGTCGGCTTGATCAATGCCGCCTTCGCCGCCTCGCCGCAATGGGCCGACCTGCTATGAGACTCCGCCATTGATTCGGCAACAAAATACTGCATCCATGCCCCATCCTTTTCCGTGCCTTTTGGGGATATAGGTGGGTAAGTGTGCCACTGTTTAATTGCCGAATCAATAGGCCAGCGCAAATTCGCAGAAAACGACGCGGGCTGCGCGAGAAGGAGCCCGAAAAAACGGGCGGCGCGGCGGAGCCAAGGCGTTTGACAAGGCAAATGCGCGTCAGCAAGGGCGCGATTCACAGGGCGTAGGACGTGCTGATTTAGGATGGAGTTTTGGAGCCGTCGGAACGCCATGAAACCCATCACTGACTTCATCAAGCATCATTACCGTCACTTCAACGCCGCCGCGCTGGTTGACGCGGCCGAAGCCTACAGCAAGCTGCTGGCCGAGGGCGGCAAGATGTTCGTGACCATCGCCGGCGCGATGAGCACAGCCGAGCTCGGCCTGTCGCTCGCAGAAATGATCCGGCGGGACAAGATTCACGGGATCTGCTGCACGGGAGCCAACCTGGAGGAAGACGTCTTCAACCTGGTGGCGCACGACTATTACGAACGAGTCCCGCACTATCGCGACTTGACGCCGGCCGACGAAGCGGCGCTTCTGGCGCGGCACATGAACCGCGTGACGGATACGTGCATTCCCGAGATGGAAGCCATGCGGCGCATCGAGAACGAGGTGCTGGCGGAGTGGGTGAAGGCGGACAAGGCGGGCGAGCGGTTTTTTCCGCACCAGTTCATGTACAAGATTCTGCTCTCGGGCGGGCTGGAGAAGAGCTACCAGATCGACCCCAAGAACAGTTGGCTGCTGGCCGCTGCCCAGAAGAATCTGCCCATGTTTGTGCCGGGGTGGGAGGACGCAACGCTGGGCAATATGTACGCGGGCCACTGCATTACAGGCGACGTGAAGAAGGTGCACACGGTGCGCACGGGCATTGAGTACATGATGGAGCTGGCGGAGTGGTACACGGAGACGACTGCCAAAACGCCGCTGGGGTTTTTCCAGATTGGCGGCGGGATCGCCGGCGACTTTCCGATTTGCGTGGTGCCGATGCTGCACCAGGATCTGCAGCGGGATGGCGTGCCGCTGTGGGCGTACTTCTGCCAGATTTCAGATTCCACGACGAGCTACGGGTCGTACTCGGGCGCGGTGCCGAACGAGAAGATTACGTGGGGCAAGCTGGGAGAGAAGACGCCGAAATTCATTATCGACAGCGACGCGAGCATTGTGGCGCCGCTGGTGTTTGCGTATGTGCTGGGGTGGTAGAAAAGCAGGGAACAGGGAACAGAAAACCCGGACGAGTGAAAGAGTGAGTCATTGAAGAAACGGGCGGCAATTGTGATTGCACTGGCGGGGATGGTGTGCCTCGCGGCGGCGCGCGCGCAGGAAGACCGGGGCTTGTGGAGCGCGACCAGTACGAACGCACACGCGATCACGGGCGACATTGCGATTGCCGAGGCGAAGGTGACGCTCAACTTCGCGACGTTTCCACTGGCGCCGATTCGCCGGCTGAAGCCGGTGGAGGTGAGCGCGGTGTTCGATGCGGACGTGAACGCAGGGATCGAAGGCACGCTCTACCGGCTGCACGTGCCGCCGGGCAAGTACATTGTGAAGAAGAATACCCTGTGCGGCGGCGAGGAGACGCAGTGGATGGCGACCTACGTGACGGGACACACGCTCAAGGTGGCGTTCTTCTCGGGCGATGACATGCCGGTGTTCACGTTTGACGCGATGCAGAACACGACGACGCTTTGCGGGAAGTTTACGTATGGGAGATAGGTGTGAGTGTATGAGTGTGAGTGTGAGCGAGTTTGTGTGTGGTCGATGATCAGTTCACACTGTCCATTCACACCCACCCTTTTCCCGCTTGGCATAGCGCGGCGATAGAATGCCTCATGACTTCCCGTAGAGGCAGAGGCGTTTCCATCTGGGTGGCGCTGATCTTTGTTAGCGCAGTCCTTTGTCCTGCCCATGCGAATACACCTGCCCTGGCAAGCTTGCCCCTGGCGCAGATTCTGACGCTAATGGAGCATCACAATCAAATTCAGCGGGAGGGATTGAAGCACTACCGCGCGGTACGGCAATATCATGTCGAGTACCAGGGAATTAAGACCATCGAAGCAAGCATGGCGGTGGAGATCAACTTTGATGCCAATTCAGGAAAAGGTTTCCGCATTGTTTCTCAGAGTGGTTCCAAGATACTCGGCGAGAGAATTCTGAAGAGGGCGATGAACAGCGAAATAGAGGCCTCAAAGGACAGCGGGGCGACCGCATTGACGCCGGCAAATTACCGGTTCCAGTTGCAGGGGAGCGAGAGCCTGGATGGACGTCCCGCCTACATTCTGAGTGTTGAGCCGCTGAAGGAAAGCAAGTTTCTGTATCGCGGCAAGATCTGGGTGGATGCGAGGGACTTCGCGGTAGCAAAGATCGAGGCGTCGCCGGCGAAGAGTCCCTCGTTCCTGATTTCGCGGACGCTGGTTCGATGGACATACGCGAAAACGGGGAACTATTGGCTGCCGCAACGGAGCCGCAGCGAAGCCAAGATCCGGATCGGAGGCACTGCCGTGCTGACGATCGATTACGGGGCTTACCAGATCAATTCGGATAAGCCGCATTCCGGTGGCGTAGACTGACCCGCGGCAGTGTACAAGCCGGTTAGCTTTTTGAGATCGTAACGAACGGACCGCTCACCGCCTGCCCATTCGCGCCTTCAAAGGCAGCCTGGCGCAATCCGGGCAATCCCATCTCCCACTTCGGCCCTTCGAGTTCCGGCATGGGCCGCGCCCGGAAGAGCTTCTTGCATTGCCGAGCCGTCCAACGGGCCCAGCGCTTCGACTTCTTCCGCCGCGCGCTGTCGGTAGAGATGCCTGTGCCTGCATACATCTGGCGGTAGAGCTTGGAGAGGAAGATGAATCCGAGCCGGGCGCGCAGAGTGGGAGTGCACGAGGATCGCTCCCAGATAGCTCGCCAGGTATAGAACCTGTCCCACACTTTTTGCGTGCGCATGCGGATTTCGTCGGAGCTCATGGTGGGATGCGGCGTAAACATTTTGGGCCGCACCTCGGTGGGAATCATCCAGTAGCGTGTGATGGGCACGCCGCCCACCATCATGGGGTCCACGGCCTGTTCTTTTTCCCAGCGCCCGAAGTCGACGGTGCCGGGAAACGGAGTCATCATGACAAATTGAGCGAAGGTGACACCGGCCTTGATCGCCATTTCGACCGTCGCGGTGAAGGTTGCGGGCCGATCGGTGGGCAGGCCAAAGATGAACGAACCGAGGACGTGAACGCCGTGCTGCTTGAAGGTCTGCAGCTGTTTGGCGAGGGCCTCGCCGGAGTAGTTCCAATCTTTATAGACGGCCTTGAGTCCCTCGGGCGTGACGGCTTCAACGCCCACCAGCGCGCCCTTGATGTTGGCCTTGCGCATGGCGTCGAGATAGCTGCCGTCTTCGCCGGCCTCCATGGTCATTTGCGTGAAGAACACCATGTCTTTGGGTAGCCTGGCCAGCTCTTCCATCAACGACAGGCGCTCGTTGCGAATGGCTGTGAGCTCGTCGAACTTCGCGGTGTTGCCCTGCTCGCGCGCGAGACGCAGATCGGTAAACGTGACGGGATAGAAGTTGTCATCGGCCAGGGCGATGAAGCGAAAACCGAGGCGGCGCAGGGCAATGATTTCGTCCACGACGTTTTGGAACTTGCGCTGCCGCGGCTTCTGTCCATCGGTGCGCCACACGCTGCAGAAGGAGCAGTGCTTGGGGCAGCCGCGAATGGTTTGCACCGAGGCCCACATGTATTTGCTGGGATCCATGAGGTCCCAACGCGCAGAGAGGAATTCGCTGCCCTCGATTCGCCCGCCTTCGTAGACCTTCTGAGGGTTGCCGGCAAGGCAGTCAGTTACTACTTTTGCCCATGCCAGATCGCCATCGCCTTTGACGACGGCATGGGCTTGGCCGGACTCCAGCGCTTCGTCAGGGAACAGGGTGGCGTGAATTCCGCCATAGACCACCCAGGCGCCGCGGGCGCGCGCCATGCGGCCAACGGCGTAGCCGCGCAGAGCATTGCCGGTGTGCACGCTGATGCCGACAATATCTCCCGGATGAATGGTGGCGGGCACAATTTGCTCGATAGATTCATCGACGAGAATGGGATCTCCGACAGAACGCGGCGTGGCGGCGGCAAGCACGAAGAGCCAGCGCGGCGTGATGACCGCAGTGCCAAAGGAATTGTCGCTGGGATTGACGAGATGAACGCGCACGCGGACCAACCTTTCGCAGTACAGGTATGGTTGGCTTCACAGCAACTGCGAGGATGCCGTAATGCGGGTTGACGATCGGAAGCGGCGCCTCAATGAGGAAGATGCCGCGCTGAAGTTGCGTTACGGCGAATTTCGATGGTGCGCGACTGATGGGGAGAATTGACCAAGAAGATTCCTCCCGGCCCTACTGGCGATGGAGACTCGTTCTCGGGAAATTTCCCCCCTAGACTGTTTAGGTAGTTTTGCAGGTATTCGGCGGGACGAAGTGGTCAATATTGACCACTTTCCCAAGAATGAACGAAATCTCGTGCAACGGTAGCTGCTAGCCTTTAGCCGTAAGCCCTTAGTTCATTGGGTAGGCGGTGGATTCGCTGGCCTTGGAAACAGAATCCTTTGACTGCGCTCAGAACGGGCTCTGGGGCACCCGGCTTACTCGTAAATCTGCGGGAGAATCCATGATCAAGCTGACGATCCAAGGCGGAATGAAAGAGTCAGGCTGGAGAACCTTCTATAGAGTGGGCGGAGCGTCTGTCCTGCTTACGATTCTGGTGGTGCTGGCCGAGATTGCGATTGGCTTCCTCCCCGGAGTGGCGCTTGCGACACAGCGGACCGTGACCGTTGTCGACTGGTTTTCGCTCTTCCAGGACAACTGGTTCCTGGGGCTTCGCAACCTTGGCCTTCTGAATCTGATTGGGGCGGCTTTGCTGACGCCGGCGTTTTTGGCGATATACTTCGCTCTTCGGCGCGACGCCGAACCCTGGGCTGCAATGGGCGCGATCCTTTTCTTTGTGGGGATGGCAGTCTACCTGTCAACCAATCGGGCCTTCGCCATGCTCTCGCTGAGCGGCCAATATGCACGGGCAATCACCGATGCGCAACGGGCGCTGCTGGCGGGGGCAGGCCAGGCAATGCTGGCTGAAAGCGCGAACCGTGTTGGCATATTCGTCATCGACTCGGCAGGCCTGGTCCTTTCCGCAGCGATGCTCAAGAGCACAGTTTTCGGCAAGGGCGTGGCTTATACCGGCATGTTGGGAAATGCCCTGATGATCTTCGTTGAAATCATTCTGGCTTTCGCGCAGGCGTGGATCAAAGCGGGGCTTGTGATAGCAATCGGCGGCGGGATTTCCATCATCACCTGGTACCTGCTGATCGGTAGACGGCTGTTCCAGTTGGCGGCGAGTCCAATGGACGCGAACGGCCCATCAGGAAAAACTTAGACGCGCGAGCACTCTTCGACTGGGATGGGCACTTGCTCGACGATCTCCAGGCCGAAGCCTTCGAGGGCGGGGACGTGCATCGGAGTATTTGACAGCAGGCGGATGCGCTGGATGCCGAGGTCTGACAAGATCTGGCCGCCGAGGCCGATGGCGCGGAGGATGCGGCCGGTGCGGGCCTGCTGGCCTTCGCGGGCGCGCAGTTCTTGATGCAATAAGAGGCGGCCGGAATGCTCTTCGCGTACTTCGGCGGGCACGGCCGCGCCCTCGGGACCGAATGCGGCGATATTCGCATGTGGGAGGGTGCGCTCGATTTCGAAGCCGCGCGAGGTGTTGTGGAGGTAGAGGATGACGCCGCAGCCGGCTTCAGAAATCATCCGCATCGACTGGTCGAGGATTCCGCGGCAGTGGCAGTCGGCGGCGAAAACGTCGCCGGCGGTGCAGCGGGTGTGGACGCGAACGAGCACGGGATGCGGGCATGGCGCGCGGGGCGCGGCGGCGGCAACGCCGTTCGAGACAAGTTCGGGAAATGGGCCGGCGTGGACGGCGGGGCAATCGGGGCAGAGGTCGCCGCGGATGAGGGCGATGTGGCTTTCGCCGCCGTTGACCTCGCTTTCGTAGGCGATCATGCGGAACTCGCCATAGCGGGTT
>JBEKAS010000105.1:0-13288 GCA_050015795.1 Occallatibacter sp.
ATTTACGGGCCCGATGTGCTGCATGTCGGCCAGACCAAAACCGGCTACCTGAACGCCATGCTCGCCGTGGGCATCGGCATCGGCAGCATGGCCGCTGGATGGGTGAGCGACAACAAGATCGAATACGGGCTCATTCCGCTGGGCTCCATCGGCATGACGGTCACCGGCTTCGTGCTCGGCATCACGCCGCACGGCATGGCAGGATCAGCGGTGTTACTCGGCATGCTGGGCTTCTGGGCGGGATTCTTCGCCGTGCCGGTGAACGCGCTCATTCAGCACAAGCCACCGGAAGAGGACAAGGGCGGCATCATCGCCGCCGCAAACCTGCTCTCGTTTGTCGGCATCGCGCTTTCCTCCGTTGTTTACTTCGTCTTTACCCAATACGTCCACCTCAATCCCCAAGGCGTCATCATCGCCGGCTCCGTCATTACAGCGGCCGCCACGGCTTACGTTCTCTACCTGCTCCCTGAGTGGTTCGGCCGCCTGATTCTCTTCTTCGCTACCCAGACGGTGTATCGCGTGCATGTGATCGGCCGCGACAACTTCCCTGAAAAAACCGGTGCGCTGCTGGTCTGCAACCACATGTCGTTTGTCGATGTCGCGCTCCTCGTCGCGGCTACCGACCGTCCCATCCGCTTCCTGATGTACCAGGGCATTTACAACCACCCCTACGTCAAACCCCTCGCCAAAATGGTGAAGGCCATCCCGATTTCGAGCGAGCTGCATCCGCGCGAGATGCTGCACTCGCTGCGCGTTGCCAGCGACGCGCTACGCAACAACGAAATCGTCTGCATCTTCGCCGAGGGGCAGATCACGCGCACCGGACAGATGCTTCCTTTCCGCCGCGGCCTGGAGCGGATCATGAAGGACGTTGCGGTTCCCATCATTCCCGTGAACCTCGACGGCGTGTGGGGCAGCATCTTCAGCTTTGAGCGCGGGCGCTTTCTGTGGAAGATGCCGCACCACATTCCCTACCACGTCACGGTGAGCTTCGGAAAACCCATGCCGCACACGTCCACGGCCATCGAATTGCGTGCGGCGGTGCAGGAATTGCAGGCAGTTGCTTTTGAAGCGCGCAAGCCGCGCATGAGAGCCCTCGACCGCGCCTTTGTGCACACTGCACGCCTGCACCCGCTGCAGTTCTTCATGGCCGACGGCAAAACGCCGCGCGTCTCATTCGCATCGGCGCTCGGCAAAACCGTCTACATCGCGCGCCGGTTGCGGCGCCAAGTTGCCCGTATCTCGACCAATGACCAGCCCATGATCGGCCTTCTGATTCCTCCCTCCGTCGGCGGCGCACTCACTAACTACGCGCTCATGCTCATGGGCCGCGTGCCGGTCAACCTGAACTACACCGCGCCCAACGAAGTCATCGCGAGCTGCGCCGGGCAGTGCGGCATCGATGTCGTCGTCACATCCCGCGCATTTCTCGAGCGCTTCCCCAACATGACCATCCCGGGCCGGACGCTGTTGCTCGAAGACGCCCTTGCCGCGCCGCGTTTCAGCGAGAAGTTAACGGCATTGGCGCTGGCGTGGCTCATGCCGGTGGGCTTGCTCAAGCGCGCACTCGGCGCGCACCGCGTCAAGCTCCAGACAGAATTCGCAACCGGTAAAGGCCGTGCCGCGCGTATGGATCAGTTGGCCACGGTCATCTTCTCCAGTGGCAGCACCGGCGATCCCAAGGGCGTCATGCTCACCCACTTTAACATCGCGTCGAACATCAGCCAGGTCAATCAGGTCTTTATGCTCGATGGCCGCGACAAGATTCTCGGCATCCTGCCCTTTTTCCACTCCTTCGGATTCACCGCCGGACTCTGGCTGCCCGCGGTGCAAGGCGTCGGCGTCGTCTTCCACGTCAATCCGCTCGACGCGCAAATCGTCGGCGCGCTGATCGAGAAGTACAAGGTCACCCTCCTCGTCGCCACGCCCACGTTTTTGCAGGCCTACATGCGCCGCTGCAAGCCCGAGAGCTTTGGCTCGCTGCAGTACGTGCTGGTGGGCGCGGAGAAACTCCAGGAGCGCGTCTCCCTCGCCTTCGAAGACCAGTTCGGCATCCGGCCGCTCGAGGGCTATGGCTGCACGGAGTGCTCGCCAATCGTCGCGGTGAATGGCAAGGATTTTCGCGCTCCGGGATTCCGCCAGGTCGCTTCCCGCCGCGGCAAGATCGGCCACCCGCTCCCCGGTGTCAGCGTCAAGGTCGTCGACATCGATACCGGCCAGCCCGTCGCGCCGGGAACCGCGGGCATGCTGCTCGTGAAAGGCCCGAATGTGATGCGCGGCTATCTGGGCAAACCAGAAAAGACGGCCGAAGTTCTGCACGATGGCTGGTACACCACGGGCGACATCGCCATGATGGAGCAGGATGGGTTCCTCACCATCACCGATCGCCTCTCCCGCTTCAGCAAGATTGGCGGCGAGATGGTGCCGCACATTCTCATTGAAGAAAAGCTGAACGAGCTGGCCGACGCTACCGAGCAGGTCTTCGCGGTCACCGCAGTGCCCGACGAGAAGAAGGGCGAGCGCATCGTCGTCATCCACACGCTTCCCGAGTCCAAACTTGCTCCGGTGCTCGAAAAGTTCGCTCAATGCGACCTGCCCGCCCTATGGAAACCGAAGCCGGGCCAGTTCGTTCACGTCGATGCCATCCCGGTGCTGGGCACAGGCAAAATGGATCTGCGCGGAATCAAAGCCCTCGCCGCGGCACTGTCGATCCCGGTCGAAGCCGCCAACGACCCTGATCGCCGCGTTTGACGTCAACCGAAGCACACCCGGCCTTTACTCGTAGCGCAGAGCCTCGATGGGATCGAGATTCGCGGCGCGGATCGCGGGAATCATGCCGCTCACAAGCCCAGTAACCACGAGGATCACTGTGGCGATGGCGATCGCGCCGGGGGTGATGATGAGGCGGATGTCGCCAGCCTCGGCGTGCTTGGCGAGGGCGCTATAGAAAGGAATGCGGCCGACCAGAACCGAAATGAGAATTGCCAGGGAGACGCCGCCGAAGCCGCCGACGCCGGTGATGGCGAGAGCTTCAGCAAGGAATTGGATGAGGATGTGACGTTTGCGCGCGCCGAGAGCTTTTTCGATGCCGATTTCGCGCGTTCTCTGCTGCACGGCGACGAGCATGATGTTCATGAGGCCGACGCCGGCAATGCCTAGCGTGAACGCGCCGAGGATCGAGAGGAGAACCTGAAGTGCGATTGAAAGAATCTGGAACTGGTGGAGCTGGGACCGGAGATTGAAGATATGCACGGCATCGTGGTCGGTAGGCCGGAAGTGGTGGGCGGCAGCAAGGGTTTCGCGGATGGTCTTTTCGATTCTCTCGTAGTCGCCGTGATAGCCGATCCAAACACCGTCGAGGTAGGTTGTGTCTTTGAGGTCGCTCATGGTGTTGAACGGCACATAGACGGTGCGGTTGGTGTCGTCATTGGGCTCCTGCATTTTGGGACCTTCAGTGCCGACGACGGTGAAGATGACGCCGTTGATGCGAATGCTTTCGCCGACGGCCCAACCGCCTGAGAAGAGTTTCGTCTTGGCCTCGGAGCCGAGGACGCATACGTGGGCGCGCTGCTGATCCTCGGCGCCGTTGAAGAAGCGGCCCTGGTCGGGAGTGAGCTTGATGATTTCGGCGTAGGAGGCGCGGGTGCCGACCACGGTCCAGGTGTAGGTGTGCAGATCGCTTTGCACGTTCGCCGTCTGATACTCGGCGGGTGTGATGTGGGTGATTTCGGGTAAGGCAGCGATGACGCGATCGACATCGTCGAGGGTGAGACGGACCTGGACACCGGCTTTGTCGCCGCCCGCCTGCTGGGTGGTGCGGCCGGGAAAGAAGCCGATGGTATTCGTGCCCCATTCGGCAAAAATGGCCTCGAGGGCGTTGGAGAAGCCGTTTCCGTAGGCAAGGAGCAGGATGACGGTGGCGATGCCCCAGGCCATGCCGATCATGGTGATGGCGGTGCGGCGGCGGTTGTAGAGCATGGCTTCCCAGGCCTGCGCGAGTATGGCTTTCAGCATTCCCAGAACTTCCCTTCTGCGCGGTACTTCAAAAATTCCAGCTCGTTGCCGATCTCGCGTTCCCTGACCCCTGATCCCTGCTTTTTACTCCCTGCGCAACGCTTCGATCGGGTCGAGAGCCGCGGCCTTGCCGGCGGGGTAAAGCCCTGCGGCCACGCCGCAGAGAGTAAGCGAGCCGAGGGCCAGAGCCGCCGTCCAGGGCACAATACGCGGCGGGTCGAAGCCAGGGACTTTGTCAGTAAGCAACGCCTGGAGCACGGCCATGACTGCCTCGGAAACCAAAACGCCGAGGAGGCCGCTCAATCCGGTGAGTAAGAGACCTTCCCAGAAGAATTGGGCGAGGATGTTGCGCCGCGTGGCGCCGACGGCTTTCATCACGCCGATGTCGTGGGTTCGCTCGCTGACGGAGACGAGCATGATGTTGATGATGCCGATGGCTCCAAGGCCGAGGGTAACAAGCCCCACGCTGCCCAGGAAGACATCCATGGCGGTGAAGATGGCGCCGATCAAGTGGGATTCGGTGATGGTGTCCCACTCGTTGAAGGCGTCGAGGAGCGAGGGATCGAAGCCGTGATTCTCAGCGATGACGCGGTGTACCGCGATGTCGGCGGCGGTGTTGTCGTTCTTGATGGCCGGGTTGTATTGGATCGAATTGACCGCATCTTGGGGGATGTTGTCGCCCTTGAGGGGGAACAACTCGAGCATGGTGGTCATGGGGATGAAGATCTTTTCGTCGTCGTACGTGTTGTTGCCGCGGCCGATCGGCATGCCCACGCCGATGACCGTGAAATCGGCGCCGTTGATGCTGATCGTCTCGCCCAACACGGGACGCCCGGGGAAAAGCAGCGAAGCCGTCTTGGAGGCAAGAAAGGCGACGCGGCGCGACTCGCGGACGTCTTGATCATTGAAATACCGGCCGGCCGCGATGGGAAGGTAGCGGACGATGGGGTAATTTGCTTCGCATCCGGAAAGGTGGCCGGAGGTGTTGCCCCATTGGCTTACCTCGTAAGGGTCGGATCGGGCCAGCTCGGCGGTGACGCCGCGGACCTCAGGCAAGCGGCGGATATCGGCCTCGTCGCGCAGTGTGAGTTCGTAGGGGCGCATGCCAGTGTGCTGGTTGGCGAGCGCGGGGATGGTACCGTTGAAAACCATGACCACGTCGTCGCCGAATTGAGCGAGTTGTTTGTGCTGGCCTTCGCGGAAGCCTTCGCCTAATCCCACGAGTACGAGCAAAGAGAAGACACCCCAGGCGATCCCGAACATGGTGAGAAAGCTCCGCAGCTTATTCGCCATGATGGCGCGGAAGACCTGCCCGAGCGTGTCGGAAAAGCTAGTCATAAGCCTTGGACGATCCGGAACTCCCTGTCGTGACCCTATCGAGCCCCCGCGAAGATGATACGCCGCAGCCGGCATTCCGGTTCCAGCAATCCCCACTGGATCCTGTTCGCTTTGGCAGAGAGCCCTGGAACCAACGCCCCACTATTTGCGTATAGAAGTTTATTGGGTTACAACGGTGCCAGCGCACCGTCTGAACCTGTGATTGCTTCATCTTCCATCAGCGTCCGCCGAGAGAGCAGACGGCCTCTGTGCGAGCGTTTTTTGCTCGCCGGGGTGAAGAACCGCTTTCTCTTCGAATTCCTGGGAGGCCCGCATGGCCGCATCGCGTAAGAAGAAACGGATTTGGATCATCCTCGGTTGTGTCGTCGCCGTCCTTGTCATTGGGGCGGGCATCGCGCTTGTGCGCCTCGCCAAAGGCGACCCCATCGACCCCAACAAGATCGCCAAAGTCACTCGGGGCGACGTGGCGCGCTCGGTCGTCGCCACCGGCCAAATCCAGCCCATCACCAAGGTCGAAGTCAAATCCAAGGCCTCCGGCATCGTGCAAAAGCTCTATGTCGACATCAACGACCGCGTGCGCAAGGGCCAGCAGCTGGCGCAGCTCGATCAGCAGGAGATCCAGGCCCAGGTCGAGGCGCAACGCGCGCAACTGGCCAGCGCCGAAGCCAACGTGACTACCTACGAAGCCAACATCGAGCAGGACAAGGTGAACGCAGCCGCTCCTGACCTGCCCATGTATAAGGCCACGCTCGACCGCAATGTGGAAATGAACAAGGAAGGCATCGTCAGCCACCAGACCCTGGACGACGCGAACCGCGATTACCTGGCCGCGCTCACCAGGCGCAACTCAGCCCAGGCGCAGATCGGCGTGGACACTGCCAAGTTGAAGCAGGCGCGCGCGCAGGTGATGCAAAGTCAGGCAGGCCTCAAGCAGCTTGAGGAGCAGCTTAGCTACACCACCATCGTCGCGCCCATGGACGGCGTCATCCTGTCGCGCGACGTCGAAATGGGCGATGCCGTCAGCTCCATCCTGGTTCTCGGCTCAACCGCCACGCTCGTCATGACCGAGGGCGACACCTCCGAAGTCTACGTGCAGGGCAAGGTGGACGAGGCCGACATTGCCCACGTCTACATGGGCCAGCCCGCGCGCATCAAGGTGGAGAGCTTCCGCGACCGCCTCTTCAACGGCAAGGTGACCAAGATCGCTCCGATGGGCGTGGAGAAAGACAATGTCACCACGTTCGAGGTTCGCGTCTCCATCAACAATCCCGGCGGCGAGCTCAAGGCCAATATGACCGCGAACGCCGAAATCCTCCTCGATGAGCACAAGGGCGTCCTCACCGTTCCTGAAAACGCTGTCCTCTACGACAACCAGCGGAGCGCCTCGGTTCAGGTTCCCGACAAACACCAGAAAGAGGGCTTCCGCAAGGTCTCCGTCACCGTTGGCCTCTCCAACGGATCCGTCACCGAAATCGTCTCCGGTCTTAAAGAAGGCGACCAGGTCGTGCTGCAGCAGTAGGCTTCGGTCTCTCTTTCTGCTCCGGGCACGAAGCGATGCACGTCCGAACCCGAATCGGAGCGGCCGACTTGCGCCGCATCTAAGACGGCGCGCCTGCGCCACGCGCTCGACAAAGACGCCGCCTCGTCTGTTATTTGTTGTTCATGGCCACCAAGATCAAGCGCATCGGGATTCTAACCGCTGGCGGCGACAGCCCCGGCCTGAACGCAGCTATCCGCGGCGTGGGCAAAGCCGCGCTCGGCTCCTACGGCATGGAGATCGTGGGTTTTCGCGACGGTTTTCGCGGTTTGGTCGAGAACAGGCGGATCAATCTGGATCGCGCCGCGCTTTCCGGCATTCTCACCGTGGGCGGCACCATTCTCGGCACCAGCCGCGACAAGCCGCATCGCATGGAGATCGACGGCCGCACCAGGGACATGACCGGCGTTATCAAAGACAATCTCAGGAAGTGGGGAATCGATTGCGTGGTTTGCCTTGGCGGGGGCGGCACGCAGAAGAGTGCCCTGCGCCTGCACCGGGCCGGCATCAACGTGATCACGTTGCCCAAGACCATTGACAACGACGTGGCCATGACCGACTCGAGCTTTGGCTACGCCACCGCCCTCGACATTGCGACCGAGGCCATCGATCGCCTGCACAGCACCGCGCACAGCCACCACCGCATTATCGTGGCCGAGATCATGGGCCATCGCGCCGGCTGGCTTACGCTGGGCGCCGGGCTCGCCGGGGGCGCGGACGTGGTCCTCATCCCCGAGATCTCCTACGACGTGGAAAAGATCGCTGATGCCATCGGCCAACGCAGCAAGCGCGGAAGCAACTTCAGCATTGTGGCCGTGGCCGAGGGCGCGATGAGCCGCGACGACGCGCGCGTCTTTGATAGCGCCGAGAAGAAACTGGAACGCGCCAAGAGCCTGAACGACAAGATCGAGGCCAAGCACGCCATCGCCGCTCTTGAAGTGCGGCACCAGGACAACACGCTGCGCCTGGCCCACCAGCTCGAGGGGCTCACGCATCTCGAATCGCGCGTGACCATTCTTGGCCATGTGCAGCGCGGCGGCACGCCGAGCGCGGCCGATCGCATCCTGGCTACGCGCCTGGGCACGGCCTGCGCCGATTTGATCGCCAGGGAACAGTTTGGCGTAATGGTAGCGGCCCGCGGCGAAAACGCGGAGCCGGTCCCGCTTGATCAGGTGGCAGGCAAGCGTAAGTCGGTTCCACGCGACCATTCATGGGTCGAGGCAGCCCGCCGATTGGGGACGTGCCTTGGGGATTAGGGCCTGTGTGCGAGCGAAGAGCGAGCGGCTGCTCCATGCAATGAGAATAGAGAGAACCGGTATCATGTCCCCCTATTACCTGATGGGTATGCCAACAAGGCGGTCATCACGGGTCATCAGCGAGATTTCGTTAATGGGATGGGAGTACCATGATAGTGACTTTCATCAAATTTCTGAAGGCATCGGAAAGAAGTGTTGAATGACCTACAGGGTGAAGGTAGGGCCGCATATGCCGAATGTGGTTGATATGTCTGGTCAGCCCGTATCCGGAGCACGCGTGATGCGAATTGAATTCCCGGACGAGGAAGTTACGGGTCCCGACGGGACGTACAAATATATTTCTGGACCCGGAGTTGCCACGATTAGGGTAAACGGCCAAGAGCACTCGCATGTACCGCTTTGCTCATGAGAGAGGCGGAGACACAATGTTGACTAACGACCAGATCCTTGATGAATGGTATGCCGCGCCGGAGACTACGAGCGACTGACATCAACTCACGCCACCCACCTGGCTCGATCCCTACCTCGCTGCCCCTACTGTCTGCGTGGCTACTTATAACACAGTAGTACTAGGAGCGCTCGATGCTGAACGTTTATTTTCAATCACTTCTCGTTGCGGCTTCCTCTTTGTCAAAGACTGCAGGTAGCCAACGGACAAGAGCAGCTTTTCTATGCGTGCTTGTTATTTGCATGGGATCCCGTGCAGGATTGGGTCAATGTCCTTCTCTGCCGTCTGGAACCTACACGGGCTCTCAGGTTATAAGTCTGAGTAATTGCCCTGGCGTCTCAGAGGGATATGTGTATTACTACGACACAGATGGTGCTCCGGTATTGTCAGGTCCCGGCGATCCATCAGGTGAAGCCATCCCGGCAGGTTACAATGGGAACCCATATGAGATATGGGTTCCCACGTCACAGTCAATGTGGATACAGGGCACTTCCAAATCGCAATCTACACAAGTCTACTCCGTAAACTATACGTTAGTTATTCCCACACCGACATTTAGCCCATCCTCGGGCACGTATAGTTCTGGGCAGAGTGTGACAATATCTCTGATAGATCCAAATCAAACTTATAAATCTCCGGAAACGATAATCTATTACACAACCGATGGATCATCACCTACGACTTCTTCCAATGTTTACAGCGGGGCGATTACCGTAAAATCAACGGAAACGCTAAAAGCTGTAGCCATACCAGGCAGCATTTGCCAGAACCCTGTCGGCCTTAACTCTGGCTGTGGCATGCAGAGTAGTGCCGTCTCATCTGCAACGTATACCATAGACGCGCTTGCTCCATCATTTTCGCCCCCAGCAGGGAATTACACCTCGACTCAAACAGTTACCATCAGCGATTCGACGACAGACGCGACAATTTACTACACGACCAACGGCACTACCCCGACGACCAGCTCGACGATGTACAGCGGCCCAATCACGGTCAATTCGACGGAGACGCTGGAGGCCATCGCAGTGGCTACCGGATATTCGCAGAGCGGGGTAGCAACAGCGACGTACATAATTACGCCTCCTGCGGCGACCACAACAACTTTAGCGATAAGTTCGGGTGGAACTAAGATATCGACTGTAGAATCGGGTACGGTCGTCACGCTGACCGCAACGGTGACCTCTAATGGAAGCCCCGTGACGACAGGACAAGTACTGTTCTGCAACGCATTGGCCAGTTATTGCACGGACATCAACCTACTTGGCGCGGCGAACTTGACCGGTGCGGGGACGGCGACGCTCAAGTTCTATCCTGGACCCGGGAGTTATAGCTACAAAGCGGTGTTTGTGGGTACACGAAATTCGATGCAGCCGTATCTGACAAGCACTTCGGCTGATGAGAGCCTGTCAGTAACCGGTTTAGCATCAACTAGCACCTCAATTACAGCGAGCGGAAGTGTTGGGAACTACACGCTGACCGCTACGGTGGTAGGTTCTTCAGATTTGGCGACTGCGCCGGCCGGCACGGTATCGTTCTTTGACGCCAGCAACGGTAATGCTGCGGTCGGGTCGGCATTGCTAGGGGCTGGCACGCAAGGCTTGAGCTTCACCAATCAGTCCAACCCGGCCACAGATGTTCGCCCTATATCGATTGCGGTTGGCGACTTTAATGGGGATGGAGTCCTGGATCTGGCCACAGCAAATAATGGCGGTAGCACGGTAACGATCTTGCTGGGAAACGGAAACGGTACTTTTACGGCTAACGGCACCATTTCCCTAACGGGTACCATCCCCTATTGCATTGCAGCAGGCGACTTCAACGGGGATGGGAAGCTGGATCTGGCCGTTGCAGATGCCAACAGCAACAATGTAACCATCCTGCTAGGCAACGGCAACGGCACATTTACGGCCCAAGCCGCCAGCCCGTTAACGGGAACCCACCCCTTTTCTATCGTGGTGGGCGACTTCAATGGGGATGGGATTCCAGATCTGGCCGTGGCAAACAATGCCAGCGATAATGTCACGATCTTGGTAGGCAAAGGGGATGGTACATTTACAGCTCAAGCCACCAGCCCGTCAACGGGAAGCAGTCCCTATGCCATCGCGGCGGACGACTTCAACGGGGATGGGATACCAGATCTGGCCGTGGCAAATCAAAACAGCAATAATGTCACGATTCTGCTGGGCAACGGAGACGGGACCTTTACGCCTGCGCCGCAAAGTCTAACTACCGGCAGCTTCCCATCTTCCATCGCAGTTGGTGACTTCAACGGAGATGGGAAGCTGGATCTGGCTGTGGGCAATGTAAACAGCAACAATTTGACGATCCTGCTGGGCAACGGGGATGGCACCTTCACAACTGAAGCCACCAGCCCGTCAACGGGCGGCAGTCCCTATTTCATCGCGGTGGGCGACTTCAACGGGGATGGAATACCGGATTTGGCCGTGTCAAATTACACCAGCAACAATCTGACGATCCTCCTGGGCAAAGGGGATGGCACCTTCACGGCTCAAGCCACAAAACCGGCCACAGGCAGCGGCCCCATTTCCATCGCGCTGGGTGACTTCAACGGGGATGGGACCCCGGATCTCGCCGTGCCAAACCTCGGCAGCAACACGGTCACTGTCCTTACTTCAAACTTGACTGAAACAGCGTCGGCGACAGTTACGGGCATTGCAATAGCCGGCACAGGACAGCATATGGTTGATGCCAGCTATCCCGGCGACAGTCTGTATGCCGCCAGCGTATCTGGGACGACATCGCTCACGTCGGAGGCGCCAGCGGCGACTCCCACCTTCAGTGTTCCTGCTGGCACCTACACGTCGGCTCAGACAGTGACCGTCAGTGACACGACTGTTGGTGCGACGATCTACTACACGACCAACGGCACTACCCCGACGACCAGCTCGACGATGTACAGCGGCCCAATCACGGTCAGTTCGACGGAGACGCTGGAAGCCATCGCAGTGGCTACCGGATATTCGCAGAGCGGGGTAGGTTCGGCGGCTTATACCATCAATCTGCCAGCAGCCACGCCCACCTTCTCGCCTGCGGCCGGCACCTACACCTCAGTCCAGAAGGTGACGATCTCCGATACCACCCCGAACGCAACCATCTACTACACGACCAACGGCATTACCCCGACAACCAGCTCGACGGTGTACAGCGGCCCAATCACGGTCAGTTCGACGGAGACGCTGGAAGCCATCGCAGTGGCCACGGGCTATTCCCAAAGTGCAATGGCAACTGGTGCCTACGTCATCAATCTACCTACGCCCAGCTTTACGATCAGCGGCACTTCGGTCACAGTCACACCTGGCGCAACCACGGCCAATACATCCACCATCACTGTGACGCCCGCAGGCGGTTTCACCGGCAACGTAGCACTGACCGCCGTCTTCGCAACCAGTCCGTCCGGTGCGCAGTATCCACCCACCTTGAGTTTCGGCTCGACCACCCCGGTCAGCATTTCTGGCACAACCGCCGCGACGGCCACGCTCACCATTTCAACCACGGCGCCAACAAGCGCGGCACTTGAATATCCCAAACGCCACGGAGTTCCCTGGTACGCGACGGGTGGTGCGACTCTGGCCTGCATCCTGCTCTTTGGCATACCTGCGCGACGCCGTAGATGGCAAACCATGCTTGGAACGTTTGCGCTCTTCGTGGCGCTCAGTGGCGGCTTGTTCGCTTGCGGTGGTGGGGGTGGAGGCGGCGGTGGGGGTACGGGCAATCCAGGTACCACGGCGGGTGCCTACACCGTAACCGTAACGGGCACCTCAGGTTCGACCACGGCGTCGGGAACCGTGACCCTCACCGTGGAGTAAGCCTTAACCTAGCGAAGGCCTGAGGGCCACCCAACCGTGTCCGCCGCCAGCGGCGGAGAAAAATGGCGTTTAATAACTTCAACGAGATAAGGAGCACCGGATATGCCAGTTCTGGAAACGACCGTAGCTGAAGGGAAGTGCTATAAAACACCCAAAAACCAACTCAGAAGGGTTATTGGGGTGGCTGAGGGTAAAGTCACATACCAATCGTGGGGTGGAAAACGCGGCTATCAAAGAGGGCAGCTCACTGAAAACACTGCTCAAATTGGTAGATTCGCTAAAGCTGTACAGGAAGAAATTTCTTGCCCACCCAACTTGCCCAAGCTCTAGGCAACAGGGGGGCACGATATCTATTCCCGCAGTTTCAGCTGATTGTCGGCTGTGAATTCGGTTGTCGGTCTGCGGCCCGGACCGTGCCGCGCAAAATACAGCCTTGCTTTGGCAAAAGCCCGGCCAGATCCGGACTTCAGATACTTCTCGAAGGCGATAGCCCTGGCCTCGTCCGCAAACGCGATATAGCTCTTGATACTCCAAGGGCGGAACTTTGAAGTGTGGGTTTCAGCGCCTGCATTGTGTTTCGACAATCGGGCGTCCAAGTCGTCGGTGATGCCCGTGTAGAAATGCTCCCCGGCAAGGCTTTGAAGAATGTAGACATATTTCATGGCATGTCCGCCTCCGCCAAGGCTCCGGCGCGACAGCCTTCGCCCCCTTTCGGACATTCGAGCGTATCAGACTATTGGGTTGGTTGGCATGCCGAGCCGAAGCCTCACAAAGAGGGTCCGCCTCCGCTAAAGCTACGGCGCGACAGCCTTCGCCGTTTGAATGGCATGCCGAGCCGAAGCCTCACAAAGAGGGTCCGCCTCCGCTA
>JBEKAS010000106.1:0-29369 GCA_050015795.1 Occallatibacter sp.
GGCTCGGCCGTTAACCTGGTCGTCTCAACCGGTCCGGCGCAGGTCACCGTGCCCAATGTGGTTGGTGTCAGCCAGGCAGTCGCGACGACAGCCATCACCGGAGCTGGACTCGTGGTTGGCACGGTCAGCACCGCGAGCAGCTCCACCGTCGCATCCGGCGACGTGATCAGCGAGAACCCAAGCGCGGGCACCAGCGCCAGCCTCGGCTCGGCGGTCAACCTGGTCGTCTCAACCGGCCCGGCGATGGCGCCCGGCTACACGCTGAGCGCGAACCCGTCGTCCCTCACCATCGCCAGCGGCTCGTCGGCCAGTACGGTCATCACGCTGACGCCAACAGGCGGATTCACGGGCACGGTCAACTTCACTTGCGGAACCCTGCCAACCCTGGTCACGTGCACCTTCGCGCCCGCCAGCCTCACGGTCAGTTCCTCCACGCCGCTGACCACCACGCTCACCATCGGGACCACCGGAACCACTATGGCGTCCCTCGGCAATCGGCCGGCAGGAACCGGTCTTCCCACGCTGCTTGCGGCCCTGATTCTGCTGCCTCTGGGCTTCATGCGGCGCATCCTTCGCACCGGGAAGGCCGGAGGTCAGTGGCTTGGGTTGTTGCTGCTGGCAGGAACATGCCTTGCAGCCGCAGGTCTGCTCGGGACGGCCGGGTGCGGGGGCAACAGTTCATCCACACCGCCCGGCACCTACAGCGTACCCATCAATGTAACCAGTGGCGGGACATCAGTCCCATTGAACCTTTCGATCATTGTTCAGTAGCAAGCCAACGCAACAAGACGCAAGGTTGAGCAGCAAGCCGATGCAACAATTCGCAAGCAAGAAGGGATTCGGGCCAGCGTGCTGTTCCGAATCCTTTCTCTTCCGCGGATAGAACCAAAGCCCCTGCGGACCCTACCAGGAGCGGCCGCAGCTGCCCCGCTGTTATCTTCCGGATCGGTCGGTCATGCCAAACGCCGCTGGCTCCTGGATTTGGGTTGAGCCGGGATCGTCGCCTACCCGGAAGTTTCAAGTTTGGCAACACTTTGCCGCAGCTGTTCATCAATTGGTCATTTCCGGGTAGCCGGTCATCCGCCCGGCAATCACGCCTATTACAAATCTTCCGACAGACTTCGTTGTATGTCCTGAGCGACTTCATCGATTGAAGTGTTTTGACTGAGTTGTTCAATTTCCTTGCTGTTTTCCATATCCGATAATCCCACCTAACTTGCAATTTGTTGGTTCATGCTTATCACCGCCGTCACCTCTTTTTCCGTGAGCAGGAGGATTTGGAGCACAAGATGTTCCCGTTCATCGGCACGGCGGGCCAGTCGCGATTGACTCATGAGGATAAGGCTGGCCAGAAGGATAGCCTCCATGGCAACAATGGTTCCGAGAAGCGAAAAGGGCATAGGATCAAAACGCGGAATTCGCGGCAAATGCTCGGAAATGGTATATCCGCATTCGAGCCAGTCAAGTCGTCGCGACCCCAAGGAGTGACGACCCTGAGTGTCGCTTTGACCGGACACAGTATTTCCGAAACCGCTCTAAATCTCCCTGTCTTTCCTCCGGCGATCTTCGCGCCAGAAACTCCTGCTCATGTTTGGCGATTGTGTCTATGTGTTTTTGCACATGATTCGGAACCTGCATTGGTTTGTCCTCGTACGAAGTTTCGTACTCAATGATTAGATGACTTGCCGGTAAACAGGGAGGGAAGTGGAGATGCAAATTGAGTCGCGGTGGTTCTTTTAGAGACCAACGATTACCCCTTGTACAGGTTTTCATCGCAGGTATTTTTCGCTGCGATCCAAAGCAAAGGCAGATTAGCGAAGGGAAGACGTTTTACGCCGTCAGCCGTTCCAGCTGGTCCGGCTTCACAATGGTCAGGCTGGTGCCCTTGATCGTGATCCACTGGTCGCGGCGGAACTGGTTCAGCAGCCGCGTCACAGTTTCGCGCGAGGTGCCCGCCATGTTGGCGATCTCCTCATGCGTGAGCGCCATGGTAAAGCGGAGCTCGGGCTTGCCGTTGGCCGACGTGCGCCCCCAATCCAGAAGCAACCGCGCCAGCCGCCCCGCCGCCGAGCCCGAAAGGGCCAGCCGCTTGGCGTCGTGAAACACCGTCATGTACTCGCCCGAAAGCGACTGCGCCGCGTGCATCGACGCTATGCCATGCCGGCCCAGGAACTCGATGAACTCCTGTTTCCGCACCGTCTTTACCTGGCAGGGTTCGATGGCCTCGGCAGTCACTTCATGCGGAACATTGGCCAGCACCGCGCTCAGCCCCATCACGTCGCCCGGCCCGGCAATCTTCAGGATCATGGTCTTGCCATCGCGCGAGGTGGAGGAGATTTTCACCTGCCCAAAGCAGATCACGAACACGTTGCGCGCCGGATCGCCCTCGGAAAACAGCTTGGCGCCGCGGGCATGGCTCATCATGATGCCGATTTGGTCGTAATCCGCCAGAGCCTCCGGCGTCAAATTGCAGAACATCCGCAAATGGCGGTGCTCGCAATTCTGGCAATCTTCCGGTGCGTGATGGGAATGGAGTGAAGCCATACGAATACCGTTGGGGACTGTTCTCTAGGTAGAGTATATCGCATATCCCACCCAGCAAGACGGGCGTCTTAGCCCCCATGCCCTGGCCGGAGACCCTCTTTACGGCATTTTCGGAAATTCTATGAACTCTTGGGAGCCGTAGATGTGATTTTTCTTGAGGAAAAATCCACTTAGCAACTGCGGCATCGGTCTACACCATTTCCGAAAATGGTATAGTGTGCGGATTCGAGTCCCTAAGCCTGGGCTGCTCCGTTCGCATGGCGCCGCACCGGCGTCACGCGCGTGAGGCAGCAGGTAATGTAGGCGCGCGAAACCTCGCGCGCCAGCTCTTCCAACAGCCGCATGCGCAGCGGCGGATGGCTCTCAAACGCATGCCGCAGTGCATCAATGGGCAGCATGAGCACCGATCCCGGCGTCACCGCCGTCAACGTATAGGTATGATGTCCGTCGCCCAGTGCGGCGGCCAGCTCCAGCAAATCCCCGGGCCGTGCCGTTCCCAGCGTCACGCGCATCTGCAACCGTTCCGCCTTGCGGACAAAATCGCCCGAAACCACCACGTACAGCCCTTTGCAGCTCCCATTCTGGCGAAAAACCGGCTCCCCGGCATCCACCGCGATGCATCTCGAAACGCTGGTGAGCAGTTGTCCTGCCTCCTGGGGACACTCCAGCAGCTCGGCGAGCGGATGCGCCGCCGCCGCGGCCAGACGTTCAATTCGCTCCTCAAGTTGGTTGCTGGTCATCTTCCTTGCCGTATGCCGAGCCCGCAGGTTTCTCGTTGCCTGCTTCGACTGTCCCCTGGTTCCCGTTGAACGTCTCTTGCAGGCGCGTGGCGAGCCTTCGTGCCCACGCGGCCTCGTGCGGTTCATGCGTCCACTCCATTTCCTTCGTGTTTGCGGTTTCGATTGGACAAAACGGTGCGGTTTCTCCTTTCCCCGCCCATTTTCCCTGGGAATCATCTGTGCCGCGCGCCGCGGCCATTTCGCCCGCTACGAAGCTTCCACGGAAAGCGCAACTTCCCGAGCGACTCCGGAAGCAACTTCTGGCTCGGCGCCGGTGCCCGCCGCATCGGGCGGAACGCAAAGGACCGGCACACGTGATGCAGACAGCAGGGCAAACGCCGTGCCGTGAGGCCCGGGAGTTCCGCTGGCCCGTTTCACCCCCGCCACAAGAATGCAGGGATGGTTCTCCGCAATGGCTTCGGCCACCACATCGGCAGGATTGCCATCTTTCACCAGGCACCGCACCGGGGCGTTGCCCCTCAGCGTCACGCAGAGTTCTTCAGGCCACGTGGCGCAGGGATTCATCCCGGCCGCGGCTTCGGCAGCCGTGCGCACATGCAGCATCAGGAGCGGCCGCTCGAAGGTTTCGGCCAGCGAATACGCAGTTGCCGCCGCCGCCGCCGCGGCACTGTTTCGCTCCACGGCCAGCAGCACTGGTCCGCCCGGAGTCGGCCGGTGCGGACCCGCGTTCCAGTCTGCCGCTACCGCCAGCACCGGGCACGGCGACAGTCTCACCAGGCGTTCGGCGATGGCCCCCACCACGACGGGCCCGGCGCCTTCCATCCCCTTGGTGCCAATCACGATCAGGCCCGCCTTGTATTGCCTGGCCACATCCACCAGCATCTCCGCCACCGCGCCTTGCCGCACCTCGGAATGGCTGTGGATCCCCTCGCACAGCAGTTCGCCAGCCAGCTGGTCCAGCACCTTGCGCGCCGCTTCCGTCATGTGACTCAACACACTGCCGGGAACCGCATCCACCGCGGCATACTCCATCGGATCCAGTCCGTGGGCCAGCACAATCCGCGCCCCGTAATAGGTCGCCAGCTTGCGCGCATACTCGAGGGCTGCTTCGGCCTGGCCCCCCAGGTCCGTCGCGACCACAATGGTCTTCAAGCCGTTTTCAAAACCCATGACTCTCCCCCGGCCGCCGCCGCTCTCACATCCCTATTGGAGTTTGAGTGTGCGCCTCCAAAGTGCCGGGGGCAGTGACCCCATTCACCCCCCCCTGTGATTCGGGTCACACAAGCCAAAATATTGATTTCGCAAGAGAAGGGTCCCTCCCCGTCATGAGCGCAATCTTCCAGCCATCAAAGTGGCCCGCCGGAGACAAGCGCATCGGCAGTCTCCCCCTTTGGAAATTCCGGGGGAACGCAGCTCTCCTTCTTCAAGGTGCGGTGCGGCCCCAGTCGAGTGAATGGCCCTTCTGCCGACGCGTCCTGGTGTGCCGCGCCCTGTACATGCAAAGGCCCAATGAGCTACCTTGGGCGGGTTATGAAAAATCATTTTCTGAGCCCTCTTTCCCTCCTTTTGGCCCTGGTTTTCGCGCCGACTTGTCTGCAGGTTGCAGCCCAGGCGCCCGTGCCCGACTCGCCTGCCATTGAGGCCCAGACCCACGCCCTGCTCTCCAAACTCACACTGGAGCAGAAAATCGAGCTGCTCGGCGGCGTCGACGATATGTACACGCGTCCCATGCCCGCCATCGATCTGCCGCGCTTCAAGATGTCCGATGCTTCAGTCGGCGTGCGTACATGGGGACCCACCACCGCCTACGCTGGCGGTTCGGCGCTTGCCGCCAGTTGGGACACCGATCTCGCGCGGAAGATTGGCGAAGCTCTTGGACGCGACGCCCGCGCCCGCGGCGTTAATTTCCTCCTCGGTCCCGGCGTCAACATCGCCCGCTCGCCTCTGGCCGGCCGCAACTTCGAGTACCTTTCTGAAGATCCGTACTTGAACGCCTCGCTGGTGGTTCCGTTCATTGAAGGCGTGCAATCGCAGGGCGTCATCGCCACCGTCAAGCACTACGCCCTCAACGATCAGGAGTTCAATCGCCACAACGCCAGCGCCGACGTGGACGAGCGCACCATGCGCGAAATCTATCTGCCCGCCTTCGAGGCCGCCGTCACCAAAGCCCACATCGACGCCGTCATGAACTCCTACAACCTCGTCAACGGCGTCCACGCCACGCAAAGCGACTTCCTCAACCTCCAGGTGCTCAAGGGCGAGTGGGGATTTGAGGGCGTTCTCATGTCCGACTGGGATGCGACCTACGACGGCGTCGCCGCCTGCAACAACGGTCTCGATCTCGAGATGCCCAGCCCCAAATTCATGAACGCGAAGAACCTCGTCCCCGCCGTTCAGAAGGGCCAGGTCAAAGAGTCCACCATTGACGAGCACGTGCTGCGCCTGCTGCGCGCCGAGTTGCGCTACGGATTCACCACGCGCCCGCAATTCGATGCCACGCAATCTACTTACTCCGTGGCCGATCGCCCGCTGGCGCTTGAGGAAGCACTCGAGAGCATTACGCTTCTCAAGAATGAGGGCAACCTTCTGCCGCTCGACGCCGCCAAAATCAAGACCATCGCGATTATCGGCCCCAATGCGTATCCCGCCGTCACCGGTGGCGGAGGTTCATCGCACGCAACGCCATTTGAACCGGAGAGCCTTCTCACCGGCGTCGCTAATCTCGTTGGCCCCGGCGTTCATGTCCTCTACAGCGCAGGACTGCCCGAAATCACCGACGTCTTCAGAAACACGCACTGGCAGAACGGCGTCAAGGTCGACATGTTCTCGAGTGCCGACTTCACGGGCACGCCGCAAACCGGCATGCGCCGCAACGTGAACGACTATCGTGCTGACCAGTGGGGTCCGGCCGATCCCACGCCACGCACCATCCGCTATACGGCTTCATTCAAGGCCGATGAACCTGGCAGGTATCTGCTCATCGCCGCTGCCGGCGGCGAAGACGCCTACAAAGTCTCCGTCGATGGCAAACAGCTTCTCGACCAGGTCCACGCAGAAGGGCAGTTGCCTCAAAATGCGTCGATTGATCTCGCCGCTGGCCAAGTCATCAACGTCCAGGCCGACTACATGCCGGTCGCTGTTGGCACGCGCTTCGGTTTCGGCGTCATTGCCGCGGCGGACCTGATTACGCCCGCCGAGAAAAGCATCGCCGCGCAAGCCGACGTAGCCATCGTAGCTATCGGCTTCAACGATCGGCTTGAGGGCGAGGGCCACGACCGCACCTTTGCTTTGCCCTGGGGACAGGACGCGCTGGTTGAGCAAGTCGCCGCCGCCAATCCTCATACCATCGTTGTTGCCGACGCAGGCGGAGGCTTCGACACCACTCGCTGGATCGATAAAGTCCCCGCCGTGCTCCACCTCTACTATCCCGGCCAGGAGGGCGGCACGGCGGTCGCGCAAATTCTCTTCGGCCAGCACAACCCCGAGGGCAAACTCCCCGTCTCCTTCGACCGCAGTTGGGACGAGAATCCATCCGCGAAGTGGTACTACGGCGATCCCAAGGACAACACCACGCTCCACACTGTTGGCGAGGACGGCAAGGCAAAGGACTACACCGTCGAGCACATCCAGTACGGCGACAAGCTCATGGTCGGCTACCGTTACTGGACCACCACCGGCCGCCATCCGCTCTTCCCGTTCGGCTACGGCCTCAGCTACACCACCTTCAAGTTCTCCGGGCTTGAATCACCCGCCACCGCGGCCTCCGGTTCCACGGTTTCTGTCAGCTTCGACGTCACCAACACAGGCAACGTGGCCGGAGCCGAGGTCGCCGAGCTCTACGTCTCCGACCCCTCCGCGCAGGCCGACCGCCCGGAGCGCGAGCTGAAGGGCTTCGCCAAGGTCCGTCTCGCTCCCGGCGAAACCCGGCACATCACGCTCACGCTCGACGCGCGCGCCTTTAGCTACTGGGACCAGCCGGCCCACAAATGGATCATCGATCCGTCGGCGACTCCAGCGAAAACACGCCGCTCCACGCCGACATGGACCTGCACTGAACGCTCGTTGGAAAGGTCCATGCGCGCTCAAAGAGGGATTGGTCGCTTTCAAACGCCTGCCTGGCGGCGCGGATGACAAATGAAGTATTGACATTTGTACATACTGGGACCAAGCTTCAGCAGAGGACGTATGAAGAGGCACGCAGCCGCGCGGAAGCGGGATATCGCCGCCATCGCCGCCAAAACCGACGCTACGATTGACTTCTCAGAGATGCCTGAAGTGGTTGACTGGACCGGGGCCGAGGTGGGACGTTTTTACCGGCCGGCGAAACGCCCGGTTACAATTCGGCTGGATGAGGACATTATCGACTGGCTCAAAAGCTACGGGCGCGGTTACCAAACCAAGGCAAATCTTCTTCTGCGCCACGCCATGGAAGCCAACCGGCAGAACACGACGTCGCGACGCGCGGCCCGATAACCAATTCTGTGACTTCGCCCTCCTCTGTCGTCCACATTCCGGCATGCACGAGGCATCATCGATCAGGAGACCCAATGTTGAAGCATAGCTTGCGATTCACCTCGCTGGCTGCCATCGTTTTCACGGCAGCCGCGCTTTCCGCCGCTCAATCCCCGCCGCATCCGCAATGGGTGGGAACCTGGGCTGCGTCTCCCATGCAGGCCGACGGAGTCAATATCCGCCTATTCTCCAGCGTCACCATGCGCGAAATCGTCCACATCTCCGCCGGCGGGCCGCAGATTCGTCTGCGCTTCACCAATGAGTTCGGTCTCGATCCACTCACTGTCGCCGACGCCCACGTCGCGCTCAGCGCCGGTGGCGCATCCATCCAGCCCGGCAGCGATCACGCCGTCAGCTTTGGCGGAGCCGCTTCCGTCAACATTCCTCCCGGCGGCGCCATTTTCTCCGATCCCGTCCCGCTCGCCATCGCGCCGCTCTCCGATGTCGCCGTCAGCTTCTATCTGCCTCCGCAGATCATGCGCGCTGAAACCTTCCACTCCTTCGCCGACCAGGACAACTACCTCGCCGACGGCCACTCGCCCGCCGCGCCGGACTTGCCTCAACCCGCCACGCTCTCCTCCTGGTACTTTTTTGACGGCATCGATGTTTCTGCGGCTGTTGGTTCCGTCGCCGCTGCGCCAGACTTCAGCGCCGTTGTCACGCTCGGAGATTCCATTACTGACGGCGCGCACTCCACGCACAACGCCAATCGCCGCTGGCCCGACGTGCTCGCCGCGCGCCTTAGTCAAGATCCCAATCTCGCCCACGTTGCCGTGCTGAATGAAGGCATCGGCGGCAACCGCGTCCTGAACGAAGTCACCGGCCCCAGTGCGATCTCGCGTGTCGACCGCGACGTGCTCGCCCAGAGCGGCGTGCGCTACGTCATCGTCCTCGAAAGCATTAATGACATCGGACGTCTGGCTCACGTGCTGGTTCCCTGGGACGCCATCACCGCGCCGCAGTTGGAATGGGGACTCAAGCAGATCGCCGATCGGGCGCACGAGCACGGAATCAAGATCATCGGCGCCACGCTCACGCCCTACGGCGGCGCCGCCTACTACTGCGATGCGGGCGAGCAGGTGCGCGAAGCGGTCAACGACTGGATCCGCTCGAGCGGCGTCTTCGACGGCGTCATCGACTTCGACAAAATCACGCGCGATCCGCAGAATCCCAAGGCCTTCAATTCGCCCTACGACTCGGGCGATCACCTGCATCCCAGCGACGAGGGATACAAAGCCATGGGCGAGGGCATCGACCTTACGCTGTTCGCGAAATAGTTGTATCGCCGGTCTCCTGACCGGCAGTAGCGGGGGTCTCCCGACCCCCGCAGGTCAAGCCGGCGGTTGAGAACCCGGCATTTCTCTTGGCGTCGAGAAATCCGTCAGAAATGCTGGTTAGATATTGCTGCCAGGATGCAACGCCGCGCCGGCCTCCATCGCCGCCAGCAAAGACTCGAGCGCCGCGAACTCAGACCGCCCCTTGAGAGGCTTCAGCCGCGGATCGGCGAGCATGTGGAAGAACCACGGACAGCGATTCTCATTGGCATTGCGCAGCTCCTCGAGTGCCGCATCGGCCTCGCCGAGCGCCACGTGCGTGGCCGCGTTCAGCGTATTCAGCACGAAGCGTTCGCGGCTCAGCCATTGCAGCCGTTCCAGCTGGCTGCGCGACTCCTCGGCGCGGCCGGCGCAGGCCAGCGCATAGGCGTGCGCTGAGATCGCAAGATCGTAGTGCGAGGAGCGTGCCGCAAGCGACTCCGCCAGTTGGATGGCGCGCTCGGCTTCTCCGTTATATCCCAGAATCATGGCGCCAAAGAAAAGCGAGTTGTCGTACTCCGAAGAGAAGTCGATCGCTTTCCGGATCTGCGCCAGGCTCGCGTCCCGCTCGCCGGCCAGGTGCAGCGCCCATGCCAGGGCCGCCTGCAGCCACGGCGCGTAGGGATCGAGCTGAATAGCCGCGCGCAGCAGCTCAATGGCTTCGCCAAACCGGTGCCGGCTGAGCAGAAGCCAGCTGCGGGCCCGCGTATTGGTTGCGTCATAAGGCAGCCTGACAGAACGCGCCATCAACAAAAGAGCGGAACGCGCATCGCGATCGAAATGAAATTCTACCCAACCCAGCGCCGGCAACAGAGCTTCGGCCTGCTCGTTCAATTCCGGAATTCCATCCGCCGCGCGGCGCACAGCGGCGGCCGCGATCCTTGGAGACAGGTAGCCGTAGATGCACTGCAAAATAGCCAGTTGCGCGAGCTCCACACGTGCTGCCATCAACGCTGGATCCAACTCGACCGCGCGCAGCAGCCGGCCCAGGGCATCCTGCATGCGGTGCCGCTCCATGTTCTGCCATTCGTAGTGGGCGCGCAGATAGAGTTCATGAGCCTCGCGTTGCGCCTTTGACGTTGCGCGCTTCACGGCGGGCGCAGGCTCGGCCCCGGCTTCGACGCCTATTCCTCCGGCGCGCAACCGCGATGTCACGCGGCTTACCAGCTCGCCGGCCAGCTCCACGATCTGTTCGCGCTCTGCAATCACGTCTTCCGCCCACAGGGGCGCGCCATCCTCCACGCGGATCGTCTCCACGCGCAGCCTGTGCCGTCCCGGCGTGGCAAGAACCTGTCCCGTGAGAAGCAGCTCCGCGTGCAGCATCTTGCCAATTTCCTGGGCAGCCAGACCGCGCCGCGCCAGGGCGCACGCCGAGTCCCGGGCGGCGATCGATGCCACCACGGGACGGGCGCGGCTCAGCTGTTCCATGGTTTGTTCTGCAATCGCCAGACCGAGATACTCGGGAACGTCATACCCGGTGGAGAAAGGCAGAATCGCCAGCAGCGGCAGCGCGCTGGTTTGCAAATTTCCGTCGGCCTCCGCAATGGCTGAAATGCGGTAGCCGCGCCGGTACACGCTCTCAATGCAATCCACTGGTTGCAGGCGCTCCTTGAGGGATTTGAGACACGCCGTAAGCCGATGGCTGGAAGGACGCGCTTCGCCCCACACGGCGCGGGTCAGCTCGGCCCCAGAAACCACTTCGCCCGACCGCGCCAGCAGCGCGCGCAACAGGGCCAGCTCCTGCGGAGGAAGCTCGAGCGCTGTCTCTCCACGCTGCAGCTTCCCGTCGACGTCCAGCCGGAATTCCGCAAACCGATAACCCACCGGCCTGATACCAGCCGGCGGCGGCAAAGAGCGATCCATAGAATCCAACGCAGTTCCGCAAATCCTCGTCTCGCCGACCGGTTCGCAACAGTGCCCGCCAGATGGCGGCTCATCCGCGGCAGGGCGGGCAAGGATTCACATCTCTTCTATCCGGGATAAGGCAAAGCCTTCACAACAGCAAATAAGATTTCCCGATGGAGATGAGCGAAGCCGCGGCCAAGGAACGGTGCGAACGCAGGAACTCCCGTTCGCCTTCTACGAAATCACTCTCCCATGCGAAGAATCACCGCAATCCCCGGGCTTTCGATGGCTTTTATATTCCGTCTGCGCGGTCGTCAGCTTCTGCAAGCGGATAAAGTCTGCGGCTGTGTTGCTTCTGGACGCACGTTCAGCGACTGCAGAATCCATCTAAGATCCCGATGACGTAATCGGTACGTCGATTATCTCTCCGCCTCTTGTTGTGGGGGAAATCCTCTGCGGAACGTCCGAGCCCGAAGTAATCCCAGTCAGGTTACTGAAAAGTGTCTCGATTCGATACACAAGCACGGCTTGCGCGGGCGTCGGCGGCGCCGCTTGGCCTGCCCGCAGTTCTGTCCTCGGCTCCTAACGAACTGACACCTGAAACCTGACACCTGCTCCTACGCCCTGCCAATCACCCTGGCCAGCGTCGCGCCAATCTCGGCAGGCGACACCACCACGTGAATGCCCGCCGCTTCCATGGCCTTCATCTTGTCGGCGGCCGTTCCCTGGCCTCCGCTTATGATCGCGCCGGCATGACCCATGCGGCGTCCCGGAGGCGCTGTTTGCCCAGCGATAAAGCCCACCACCGGCTTACCAACGTTCTTCTTCACATACTCCGCCGCGGCTTCCTCGGCCGAACCGCCAATCTCGCCGATCATGACGATGGCTTCCGTCTCGGGATCGTCATTCAGAAGCCGCAACGCATCGATGTGCGTGGTTCCGATTATGGGATCGCCGCCAATGCCGATCGCGGTCGATTGCCCGATGCCGCGCTGCGTCAGTTGGTGCACGGCCTCGTAGGTCAGTGTCCCAGAACGAGACACTATCCCGATAGAACCCTCCATGTGAATGCGACCCGGCATGATGCCGATCTTAGCTTTCCCCGGCGAAATCACGCCCGGGCAATTCGGCCCCACCAGCCGCGACTGCGAATTCTTCAGCTTGGCCCACACCTTCACCATGTCGAGGGTCGGAATGCCTTCCGTAATGCAGACGATCAGCGGAATCCCCGCATCCTCCGCCTCGAGAATGGCGTCGGCGGCAAACGGCGGCGGCACAAAGATCATGGTCGCATTGGCGCCGGTCTTGGCCACGGCTTCGGCCACGGTGTTGAACACCGGCCAGCCTTCGTGCATCGTTCCGCCCTTGCCCGGCGTCACGCCGCCGACCACCCTGGTGCCGTACTCCGCGCAACCCATGGCGTGAAAGGTGCCTTCCTTGCCCGTAATGCCCTGCACGATGAGACGCGTGTTTTTATCCACTAGCACTGCCATCTTTATGCCCTCGCCGCAGCCACAGCAAGTTCCGCTGCGTCCTTCATCGTTTCTCCGACTTGAAAGTTGAGGCCGGATTCCTTCAGAATCTTCCGTCCCTCTTCCACGTTCGTGCCTTCGAGCCGAAGCACGATCGGCACCTTCACGTTGAGCTTGCGCGCCGCCGCGACCACACCCGTCGCCAAACGGTCCACGCGCAGAATGCCGCCGAAGATATTGATGAAGATCGCTTTCACATTCGCGTCGGAAAGCAGAATCTCGAAGGCGTGCTCGATCTGCTCCTGGGTCGCGCCGCCGCCCACGTCCAGAAAATTCGCCGGGCTGCCCCCTGCGTACTGAATAATGTCCATCGTCGCCATGGCCAGGCCCGCGCCGTTCACCATGCACGCAATCGACCCGTCCAGCTTGATGTAGTTGAGCGCGTACTTGCTCGCTTCCACTTCCAGCGGATCCTCTTCGGCAATGTCGCGCAGCGCCTTGATCTCGGCGTGCCGAAAGAGCGCGTTGTCGTCGAAGGTGATCTTGGCGTCGAGCGCGTAGAGCTTGCCGTCGGTGGTCGTGATGAAGGGATTGATCTCAATCAGCGAAGCGTCGGTCTCGATAAAGGCCGTGTACAAGCTCTGGAAGAACGTCACTGCCGGGTTGATCTGCGCGGCTTTGAGTCCCAGCGCGAAGGCCAGTTTGCGCGCCTGCCACGGCCAAAATCCCACGGTCGGATCGATGGTCTCCTTGTAAATGGCCGTGGGATCCTTCGCCGCGACCTCTTCAATCTCCATGCCGCCGGCCTGTGAAGCCATGAACACCAACCTGCCCGTCGCGCGGTCGAGCACGATGCCCAGATACAGCTCGCGCTCGATGGCCGCGGTCTCCTCGATGAGCAGCCGCTGCACCTTTTGTCCCTGCGGGCCGGTCTGGTGCGTCACCAGCGTCATGCCCAGAATATTTTTCGCGTGCATTTCGGCGTGTTCGCGCGTCTTCGCCACCTTCACGCCGCCGCCCTTGCCGCGGCCTCCGGCATGAATCTGCGCCTTTACCACCACGCCCGATGCACCTTCGGCAAACCGCGTGCGGGCCACGTCGTTGGCTTCTTCCAGCGTGTTCGCCATCTCGCCTTTGGGCACAGGCACGCCGTACTTCGCCAGGATTGCTTTTGCTTGATATTCGTGGATTTTCAAAGGGGTAGGGACCTCGAGCAATTTTCAGATTACCACGCAGATTTGCGGTGGAATTTCGGCCGCCGTCCTCGCGCATTCCGCGGGTGCTCCATCCTAAACGCGTACTGTGCGTTTAGGATGGGATGGCACAAACGATAGATTTACTTCGTCTCCTTCGCCGCTTTCGCCCTGCTCTGCCATACTTCTTGCATGTCGTTGGTGAAGGAACTGCTTCGCCCGCTCGCCGAAGTCGGCACTGCGCTCACCCGCGAGCAGGCAGCCGCCGTGCTCGAGGAGATCCTCGCGGGCAACGTGCCTGACGTGGAAACTGCCGCCATGCTGGCCGTGTTTGCCACGCGCGGTGAGCAGGCGCCGGAGCTCGCCGGCTTTGTCGACGTGATGCGCCGGCACTCCGTGCCCATGCCCTTTACCGAAGAGGAAAGAGCGGAGCTCGTCGATTGCGTCGGCACCGGCGGCGGCGGCCCGCAGACCTTCAACATCTCCTGCGGCGCGGCGCTGGTCGCCTCTGCCGCCGGCGCCAAGGTGGCCAAGCACGGCAACCGCGCCGTCACCTCGCGCTGCGGCGCGGCCGACGTGCTCGAAGCCCTCGGCGTGCCCATCGAGCTCCCGCCGGATTTGGCTGTCGAGTGCCTGCGCGAAACCGGATTCGTCTTTCTCTATGCGCCGCTTTATCACCCCGCCATGAAGGCCCTCGGCCCGCTGCGCCGCGCCCTCGGCTTCCGGACGATATTCAACTTGGTGGGCCCGCTCACCAACCCGGCCCACGCGCGCACGCAAGTCATCGGCGTCCTCGCTCCCAGCCGCGTGCTTCTTGTCGGCCGCACGCTGGTCATGCTCGGCGCAAGGCGCGCCTTCGTCGTCCACGGGACAGATGGAATTGACGAGCTCACCACCACGGACGAATCCGTCGTCGCGCGTGTTGAAGAGAATGAATCGGGCGAGCCGCAGCTCAAAGCCGCGCGCATCACGCCGGAGATGGCCGGCCTCGAACGCACCACAATCGATCACTTCACCGGCGGCGACATCGAAACCAACAAGGCGCTGCTCTACGACGTGCTCACCGGCATTGCTGGCGCGCGCCGCGACGTGGTGCTGCTCAACGCCGCCGCCGTCCTTGTAGCCGCGGACCTCGCCGGCGACCTCAAGCAGGGCGTCGCCATGGGTGCCGAAGCCATCGACTCCGGCCAGGCCGCCGCCACGCTCGAAAAACTCTGCCAGTTCGGGAAAAAGCACGCCGTCAAACCGAACGGCGCCGCTTGAAAATGGTATATACCTTGGTATATACTCGAGATCGGGAGGGAGCCGCGATGCCGCGGACCGCCAAGTTATTCAAGAATGGCCGTAGCCAAGCCGTGCGCCTGCCCAAGGAATTTCGCTTCAAGGGGCGCGAGGTCGCCATCCGCCGCGATCCAGCGACGGGTGAGGTGGTGCTCGCTCCGCTATCGGCACGCAAGCGCGCTCTCAGCTTTGACAAGTGGTTCGCTTTATATGACGCCATTCCCGATGACGCGCCGGAAGAGGCGTTCGCCACGCTGCCGCCTCCTCCCAAGAACCTGACGATGGAACAGATGTTCAGAATCTTCGATCGGACGAGCTACCCTGCCGACTTCTTCGAGCGCCACACGAGCATGCCCCGCGAGCTGGACCTGTTCTAAGCCATGACGGCCGCTTATCTGCTCGACACAAACGCAGTCAGCCACTATATTGCGAATCTCCCTCCCCAGGTGCGTCGCAAATTGGAATCAGTCGGCAGCTCCGATGTTGCGATTTCGGCCGTGACGGAGGCCGAGCTACGCTATGGTGTCGCTCGAAAGCCAGGTGCGATGCGCAGGCGTGCCTCCGTTGAGTCCTTTCTCGCCAACACGGAGATTTTCCCTTGGGACTCTGCCGCGGCCCAAGCGTACGGGCTGCTGCGGGCCGAGCAGGAACGCAAGGGCCGGCCGCTCAGCGTGGAAGATCTCATGATTGCCGCTCATGCGCTCTCACTGGGCCTCGTTCTGATCACCAATGACCAGGCATTTCGCTTCGTGGAAGGTCTCAAAACGGAGGATTGGACGATTGCCTGAGGTCTTTTAAGGAACTTCTCCGCAAGTTGCCTTATACTTCGCGTTCGAAGGGTAAGGAGACAATTCCATGTCTGCAAAATGCATGATTGCTTCCATCGCGCTACTCGCCGGATCTACCTTTGTCACAGCCCAGCAAATCACGCAGCCTGAATTAAGAGTCGACTCAACCAATCGCACGTTGACCGTCAGCGCGACCGGGAGCGTCTCAGTCGAACCCGATCTCGCCATTCTGCACATTGGCTTCGACACGCAACCCGAGGATTCAAAATCCGCCTATGCCGATGGAGCCCGCGCCTCGAACGCCATCATCAGCGCAATCAAGCAGGCGGGAATTCCCGAGGATTCAATCCAAAGCCAATCGCAATACCTCGATCGCGATTGGTCAAAGCCGCACAAATTCAAGCTCAGCCAGCAATGGACTGTAAAAGTGCCGCCCGAGCGCGCCGCCGAGATTCTCGATATCGCCGTCACAGCAGGCGCCACAGACAGCGGCCAGATCGATTGGACCGTTAAAGACGAGAAAGCGCTGGAAGCACAGGCTCTCGATGAGGCCGCATCGCGCGCCCGCCAGAACGGCGAAGCGCTGGCGAAAGGCATGGGAGTCCATTTGGGCACGCTGATCTATGTCTCAAATCAAGTTTCGTCTCCGACGCCGCGCCCGGTCATGTATGAGATGAACCGACTCTCCGGCGGAGCGGCAGCTCCACCACCGCTGGCCATCGAGCCGCGCAAAGTCAGCCGCGAAGCCACCGTCTATGCGGTCTTCGCCATAGAATAGGTGTCAGCCGAAGGCCGCACGCAGGCTCCTCCTGCCCGGCTTTATCAAAGTCAGCCGTGTGCCCCATCCTCGCGACGTCTTTGGTTTTCTCGCTGGGGTGGGGTAGCGCTACAGCAACCCCGACCGCCGCACCAGCCGCATCGAAAGCATCCACGAACCCAACGAAACCGCGAACGCCAGCGCGACCCACCCGGCCTCTTCGAGAGCCGGCATTGCTGCAAGCGGAATCTGCGGCGAACTCTGCGCAAACTCATGCAGGGCGGGCCATGCGGACCGCACCGCCGCCCACGCGCCCCAGCCGATCACGCCCGCAGCCAGCACAAGACCCGGCGCCACGCGCTTCCACGGGAAGGGAATCGGCGCCGGTACCGCGGCTTCTTCACGCACCCGCTCCATGGTCGCGGCCACAAAGCCCGACGAGGGAACGATCTCCTCTTCAGCCGCCAGAATGCGGTCCATCGCGTCGAGCTTCATTTCGGCATTCGCCTCCTGATTGTTTATGCGCTTCATCGCAGTGCCTCCCCTCCCGTGCGTAGTGCTGCGCTCGATCCTTGCGCGCCGGTCTCGTTCAGATGCGGAAACCGCTTGCGCAGCAGCTCGCGCCCGCGCGCCAGCCGCGCCTTCACAGTCCCTTCGGGCAGCCCCATGGTGCGTGCCGCCGCGCCCACATCCATCTCATGAAAGTAGTAGAGAACCAACGGCTCGCGGTAGCGCAAGGGCAATGCCAGTACCGCCCGCCGCACCGCTTCGCTCCGTCTATGCTCCGCCATTTCCTCATACTGATTGGCAGGGCTTGCCGGCTCAGCAATCTCTTCAAGCGGCACATCCACCGTGGGAAAGCGGTTCAGTTCGGAGCGGTACACATTCGCCGCCAGCGCAAACAGCCACGTAGAAAAGCTCGACGCATGCCGCCATCCGGCGAGCCCGCGCCACGCACGCACCAAGGCCTCTTGCGCCATCTCTTCGGCCCGGGCGCGATCGCGGCAGTAGCGCCACGCCATGTTCACCAGCGGTCCCTGCCAGCGCCGCACAATGCCCTCGAACGCCGTCGTATCCCCAGCCAGAACCCGTTCGACCTCCATGAGGTCAATCGATTCTGCGGGCGCATGGGTCGAAGTTAGAGTCAATGCAACGCTCTCCGCCGGGTAAGACAGCCCGGCTCGCGGCGTGGTTGCATTTTATTCCCAAACCGTGACCGCAAAGAAAATGCAACCGCCGCTTGTCCTCCCTTGTCTCACTGTTCGCACGGGGAAGAAAGAGCTCCCCGGCCACTTTTCAGGAGGATTCCATGACACACCTTGCCCTGATGCTGTTCCACGACATGCCCGGCGGCCCGGGACTCTGGCTGTTTCTTTCCATCGGCGCCGTATCGCTCTTCGTGGTCTTCATTCCCACGGTGCACTATCTCGATACCCGCCGTAAGGAGCGCGAAGCCTTCTACAAAGCCGAAACCCTGCGCCGCGTCACTGAGTCTTCCGGCGAGGGCGCCAAGGCCGCTTTGGAAATGATGCGCGACGAAGCCCGCCGCGACCGCATCAGGAAGCGCGAAGGAATCAAGATCGGTGGTCTCATCAACCTCGGGGTGGGTCTGGCGCTGGTGATTTTCCTGTATTCCCTGGCACGCCCGGTCTATCTTTGCGGACTGATTCCCGGCTTCATCGGCGTCGCTATGCTCATTTACGTCTACTTCATGGCCGGTCCGATCGAATAGCCCGATCGTGCCGTGCGGCGAGGCGATCAGCAGCCCTCCATCGCCCTCGCGCGGCACGTTTCACCGCTTTTCCGGTGTTTGACTTGCCGGCCCTGAGCTACGACAATAGAAGAGTTGTTCCTTCCTTGTGGGCCTGTGGCGCAGTTTGGGAGCGCGCTTCCATGGCATGGAAGAGGTCGTCGGTTCGATCCCGACCAGGTCCACCAAATCCTTGATATGCCAACCGTTTACATTTTGCGAAGCCACTCGAGTAATCGCTTCTATATCGGTTCGGCTGTGAACGCGGAGGTTCGCTTGGCGGAGCACCAACGCGGGCAGACTCGATCTACGCGTGGCAGAGGTCCCTGGGAACTGGTCTATCGGGAGGACTTCGGTACGACTGCGGAAGCACATCGCCGTGAACTCCAATTGAAGAGCTGGAAATCCCATCGATCAATTCAGGAATTGATCGATTCACGTCGCTGAGAAAACGGAGCGCGCCCCGGCTTGCCGGGGAGGTCGTCGGTTCGATCCCGACCAGGTCCACCAGCTCTCCGCCAGATCCTTTGCAATCGGGGTCCTTCGTCGCGCGGCGACTCAGGATTTCGCCTGCGGGCTCAGACGCCCGCAAAACGGCTCAAGTTCGATCCCGACCAGGTCCACCAATCAATCCAATAATTTAGCCAGGGCAAACGTTGAATGGCAGAGCGTTTGTGTCATGGTTTGTGTCGTAACCCGCCGTTTTGCTGCTGGCGCGAGGGTTTCCATCGCTGTGCGCTTGGCTTCCATGCGGACGTGGCTGTACCGTTCCAGCATCTTGCGGCTAGCGTGTCCGGCAATCGCCATGATGGTTGAGTCTGCCGCCCCGCTCCCTGCAAGCGACTTGATTGGGCGGTGCCGTAGTCCCTGGAACCGGAAGCCGGGCATCCGACCGCAGCGGGTCCGAGACAGCGGTGGTGCTCGAACGCTTTTGGGGCAAATGAAGGTCTTGCTTTGGAAAGGCCGGAAAAGAGGATGGCGCAACTACAGAGCTTTCTGCTTCAGTCGGTGCTGATTGTAGTTGACTAAGGGCATTTTCCCTCGTTTCAACTTCATAATATAGATTCATGATCTCGTCTTGGGCTGTAGGTTGACTAAGGGCATTTTTGCTCGCTTCAGCTTCATAATATCGATTCATTATCTCGTCTTGGGCTGTAGTCGGATTCTTGCCCGCACCAACCCACATTCGCGTGAAAGCCACGAAGAGGGCTAGAACCAATAAATAAGAAATTCTGCGAACCGAAAACAAGGCACTTGGTGCTCCCCTGTTAATGGGGCGATTCGCCACTAGAGTTGGGGACTGCGGTCGGGCATTGCCATTCGACTGAGGACGAGCGCCATTGGGAAGGCCCGACGCAGAGGCGTCCTTCCGAGGAGGTTCATGTGCCGATGCGTTCGATCGAGCAGCCTCTCTTCGAAATGCTGAAGACCACTGAGAGGTCCGCGTTGAAGTCCTGGAAGTCTCATAAGGCTTCTGCGCTTCCGCCTTCCCTTCAGGCTTCTTTGTGGCAGACGCTGCAGGTGCAGGTGGCGTATCCGCTGATGAATTCAGGTGCTGAAAAGCCGCATTGATGGGGCGATTCGCCTCTGGAGCTGGTGACTGCGTTCGGGCATTGCCATTCGACTGAGGACGAGCGGCATTGGGAAAGCCCGAAGCAGAGGCACCCTTCCCAGGAGGTTCTTGTGCCGATGCGTTCGATCGAGGAGTCTCTCTTGCAGATGTTGAGTACCACTGATAGGTTCGCGTTGAAGTCTTAGAAGTCCAATAAGGCCTCATTGTGGCAGACGCTGCACGTGCAGGGGTCGTATCCGCTGATGAATTCAGGTGTTGAAAAGCCGCATTGACCTCTTTGAGCTTCTCTTCTGCCCTAGTGCGGAGTTTCCCGTCGTTGGAGAAGCGGTCTGGGTGCCACACCTTGACCATGACGCGATACGCATCACGAATCTCATTCCGGGAAGCACCTCGCTCAAGGCCAAGCGTCCTCAGGGCATCGCATCGAGCGCACAATTTGCCGAGCGCGCCAAGCGGTCTGCCGCATTCACACTGGGCCATGCCCCGAGCATTCCACCAGGCAGAAGACCTGTCAATGCCAACAGGCCCCCGGCGCATCAGGTTTCACACTCCGCCCCTCGCTCCTGCTTTTTTGCGCTCTTTTTTCAAGCTTCCCGGTCCATCCCCGCTCTTCGTTTTTGAGCCCTCCCTCTCGCCCAGTCCCGGTTGCCGCCCCAGGCACTTCCATTGCTGCCCACTCCCATCGTTGAGGGACCGATTCCATGAACGAGCAAAAAACGACTGATCCAGAAACGACCGAACCCGAAACCAAAGCTCTTCCTGAAAACGCCTATCAGCCGCTCCAGCCCGGCGAATCCTACACGCCCATCATTCAAGCACCCATGCGCGCGCCTGAGCTCACGGCCCGCGCCATTCTCTGGGGTATCTTTTTCTGCGTCGTCTTCACCGTCGCCTCGGCCTATTCCACGCTCAAGGTTGGCCAGGGCATGGAAGCCGCCATTCCCATCTCCATCCTCGCCATCGGCCTGGCCCGCATCTACAAGCGCCGCTCCAGTTTGCTCGAGAATGTCATCATCACCGGCATCGGCGGCGCATCGGCCGCCGTTGTCGCAGGCGCGGTCTTCACCCTTCCCGCGCTTTACATCCTCCACCTCAGCCCAAATCCATTTCAAACCGTCTTCATCTGTCTTGCCGGCGGATGTCTCGGCGTCCTCTTCGTCATTCCCCTGCGGCGCTTCTTCGTGCGCGAGATGCACGGCCAGTTCCCGTTCCCTGAAGCCACAGCCATCACTGAAGTCCTCGTCACCGGCGAGCGCGGCGGCTCGCAGGCCAGGGTGCTGCTGCAGGCTACCTGCATCGCCGCTCTCTACGACTTCTTCGTCACTACCTTTCACGTCTGGCGCGAATACCTCAACCTGCAGTTCATCCCCCTCATGCGTACCCTCGCCGACCGCGGCCGCATGGTCTTCAACTTCGACGCCATCGGATTCATCCTTGGCCTCGGCTACGTGATGGGCCTGCGCAGCGCCATGGTCTTCTGCGCCGGCGGCATTCTGGCCAACTTCGTCCTCGTTCCGCTCGTCTGGTTCCTTGGCAATCACGTCAACGTGCCGGTCTATCCCGGACTCACGCCCGTTTCCGCCATGTCTGCCGCGCAAATTTATGCGAGCTACGTGCGCTACATCGGCGTCGGAGCCATCGCCACGGCGGGCATCTTCGGCGTCATCAAGTCACTGCGCGTCATTGCCGGCTCCTTCAGCATTGCCCTGCGCGCTTTTCAACCGCGTTCGGCGCACACCGAGACCGCGGCCGAGCCCGACCGCACCGATCGCGACATCTCCATGCCCGCGATTCTTCTCGGCATCATCTTGAGCGCCCTCGCCGTCGCCATCTTCTTCTCGCGTCTTCAGGTCTCCTGGACCGTCCTCTTCATGGGACTTGCTCTCACGCTGCTCTTCGCCTTCTTCTTTGCCTCCGTCGCCGCCAACGCCATCGCCACCACGGCCAACAATCCCGCCTCCGGCATGACCATGCTCACCGTCATCATCTCCTCGGTGGTGCTGCTGCACTTCGGCCTCTCGGGAACCACGGGTATGTTCTTCATCATGGCCATTGCCGGCATGGTCTGCACGGCCCTGTGCGTCTCCGGCCAATTCATGACCGACCTCAAAACCGGCTACTGGCTCGGCAACACTCCAGCCGCGCAAGAAAAGGCCAAATTTCTCGGCATCATCGCCGCCGCCGCCGCCGCCGGGCTCACCATTGTGCTGCTGGCCCACACCTTCCAGTTCGGTGAATCCGCCGTCGGCGACACGCGCCCCATTCTCGCCGCGCCCCAGGCCTCCATCATGAAGGCGCTGGTCGTCGGATTCATGAGCCACCAGCCGGTTACGTATCTTCTCTTCGGCGTAGGCGCTCTCATCACCGTGGTTCTTGAGATGCTCGGCAAATCTTCCATGGTCTTCGCGCTCGGCATCTACCTGCCGCTGAGCCTCACTACGCCCATCCTCACGGGCGGCATCCTTTCGCACTTCGTGCATCGCCGCGCTGAGAAAACCGGCGGCGAAATCGGCCGCGGCATTCGCGAGCGCGGCGTCATTCTGGCTTCGGGACTCATGGCCGGCGGCGCGCTAGGCGGCGTGCTCGGCGCGGCTTTGCGTCTTTTTCCGAAGTTCCACGAAGATCTCATCCAAACGCCGTTCTATTCCATCGATCCCATCTCGCAATCCGTTTCCGCGTTGCTTTTCATCGGTCTTTGCGTGTATGTCTGGCGCGGTAGCATCAAATCGGAGAAGAAAAAGTCATGAATCAACTCGATCTTTTTGTCGCCGACGCCGTTCTCGGCATCGACACCCTCTGGGGCGGCGACGTCATGAATCCTTCAGGCACGGGCCGCTTCATCGCCGACTCGTGGTTCTCCGATGAGCCGCTGCCCGCCGCCTATACGCATCCGGCCGCCGCGCTGCTGCGCCAATCCGGCGGCGTTGGCGCTAAAGAGATCGACCGCAGCGCCTTCGCAAGCTACCTCCGCGACGTCGATCTCCCGGCCGCCATCGCCGGCCTGCGCAAGGAGGCTGCTCACTGTGCGGACCTGCGCCGCGCCTATCTCGAAGGCCTCGCCGTTTCGCTCGAAGTCATGTGGGATCTCGCCATGGAAGTTCTCGGCAAGGGCGATCCTGTTCCCTACACGCGCGCCGTGGAAGCCTCAACCGCCCGTCCGCCCGAGCCTTCGCGTCCCGAGTCGAAGCGCGAGCGCGTTGCCGAGCTGCTCGGCCGCGCCGGCCACTCGCCGACGCAATCCGGCGGAATCCTCGCCGCCGTCGACGCCTGGCGTCGCGAGCGCGTCACGCCCATGGCCTCCGTGCAGGCGCTCGGCCAGGCCGTCATCGCCCACTTCGACGCCCTCAGCGCCAAAAACCTCGTCCCTCACCTGCCGCCGGAACTCTCGACCGTCCCCCGCGCCAACATCAATTTCATGCCCATCAAGGACGCATGGTTCTCCGGGTCGATGAATTACATTGGCCGCGCCCGCACAGCGTCCGGTGCGCCGCTCTATGAAGCCAGCTACGAAATCAACGCGTCACTCGAGATTTCCTATCCCGAATTCGAGCAGCTCGTCAGTCATGAGGTGGTACCCGGCCACGTCACCACCTTCGCGTATTTGCAGGATTTATATGTGCGCGGCGCAGCCGGCTTTGAAGCTACAGTGCTCACCATGAACACCCGCGCCGCCACACTCTTTGAGGGAATCGCCAACAACGCCATTCTCATCGCTCACGGCGTGACGGAAGTGGCCGAGTTGCCCGACGAAGATCTCCAGATCGGCGTGCTTCTTGCTCTTTTGCAAGACGACGCCAAGAACCAGTCCTCCTGGATGACCTGGGGCGAGGGCCGCGAGCAGCAGGAAGTTGCCGCCACGCTGCGCCGCGATTTTCTCGTCACCGAAGAACGCGCCAACAAACTCTCCGGCGCATGGGGACGCCACCCGCTGCTCGGCCGCATGTACTTGCCCGCCTACCGCGCCGGCACAGACAAAGTCGCCGCCTTGCGCCGCAAGCATCCGGCAGCCCAGGTGCTTCCGGCGCTCTACGGCTGCGACGGCCTGGTCGACATCGAGACCATCGATCAGCTGTGGAACGGATAAATCCGCGCAGCCCCAACCGAACTGAAGAAGGGGTGCCCCAGGGTCTCGATTTTGGGCGTCAGCGTCTCTGCCCCATTAGGTCAGAGATGAGCTATGATTAGGCCACACTTTGACCCAGAGGTGTTTGCGGACGAAATGAGCACTAACTACGTCAATCTGGACGCCCTCATCCCACGGGAAGATTTTGTCATTGAAGATCAGCCGACACAGACAGCCGGTACGGAAAGAATATCGATAACCGAACTCGAAGGACCGTTTTTCGGACCGTCGCTACGAAAGCCTGATTTTCAGAGAGAGACAAACAGGTGGACGCCCGCCAAAGTTGTGGACCTGATTCGCGCATTTGTTGATGGCGATCTGATTCCAGCCGTGATTCTCTGGAAGGCGGGGCGCGACGTATTTGTGATTGACGGCGCTCACCGTCTAGGGGCGCTACTCGCATGGATATTCGATGATTACGGCGATAACACACGGTCCCTTGAATACTTTGGCAAATGGATTCCTGAAGAACAACGGCAAGCGGCGATTAGGACGCGCACAGAAGTTGAGAAAACAATCGGCAAATATCAGGATTACAAGGCAAGGTTGAGCAATCAAGCGAGCGCACCGCCCCACATGCAAAAGCGGCTCGCCAATTTGGCCACAGCCCACATCGTCGGCCAGTGGGTTCCTAGGACCGACAAGAAATCTGCTGAGGATTCGTTCTTTAAGATCAATTTGGCCGCTACACCAATTGATCCGACCGAAAGTCGCATTCTGAAATCTCGACTATCAGCGAGTGCTATTGCGGCGCGTGCCATCACGAACGGAGGCCGTGGTCACAAATACTGGACAGCATTTGACGGAGGCATTCAGAGGTCTATCGAAGAAGTCAGCGGTCGTATTTATCACGCGCTATACGACCCGCCTATTCGCAGCTCTGCGATTACGACGTTAGACCTTCCTGTGGCTGGACATGGCTACAATGTTTTGGCTTTTGCATTCGATCTAGTCAATGAATCTAACGGCGTCGATATTGTGGACACGGCAACGAAGCGGAATGCGAAGGATAAACTGCCGGAGGACACGGTTGGGACGCAGACTTTGTCATACCTTGAAACGGTGGAAAAGAGAATACAGCGTATTACCACAGATCAATCGCGATCATTGGGAGTGCATCCTGTTGTGTACTTTTACACCCGGGGAGGGGCATTCCAGCCTTCCGCATTTTTGGCAACGTCGCGCTTCTTAGAAAAATTGGACAGTAAGAACAAATTGAAGCAGTTCGTGAACATACGCGGTCCTTTGGAGGATTTCCTTATCGCACATAAAGAGGCGCTTGGGCTAATTGTTCATAAGTTTGGCAGCGGAGGTCGGCACATCCCATGGCTCCACGAGTACTACGAAAGAATTGCTGACGGACTGTGGAACGGACAGGGCGCAGATGCGATCTGGAAGGCGCTCGGCGAAAGTAAAGAGTTCTCCTTTCTTGCGGCTCCGTCGGAATCTCGCTTGCGGGACCCGCATCAGAAAAAGGGTGGCCGTTTTTCGGACTCTACGAAGACGGCTAGCTTTTTCAACGCTGCCCTCCCTAGTGCCGTCCGCTGTGATTTGTGCAAAGGATTGATTCACACGAATTCGGTTCACACCGATCATAAAGTTCGTAGGCGCGAAGAAGGTGGAACCGACATGAGCAACGCTCACCCTCTCCATCCATATTGCGATTCGATAAGGAACTGAGCTTGCACCAGCGCAATTCGCTTGTTGAGCCAAGTATCTTCTCGCCCGATTCTCGGCCCCGGAAACCTCGCGTCCTCACCTCTACCGGCTAAGAATTCTCCCGCGATTCGCTATCCACTTCTTCACTCATGTCACAGCACGCTCTTCGCGATCGCCGCCAACTGCATGAACGATGTTCCTTCGTAAATCGTGCCGATCTTCGCGTCGCGGTAGAGCTTTTCGACGGGCGAATCTTTCACGAACCCCGACCCGCCCAGCACCTCCACGGCCAGGCTCGCCACCCGCTCCGCCGTGTGCGACGCGAAGTACTTCGCCATCGCCGCCTCTTTGCGAAATTCGCGGCGAGCATCCTTAAGCCGCGCCGCGTTATAGACCAGCAGCTTTGCCGCCTCAATGTCGGTCGCCATCTCCGCAAGCTGGAACTGCATGGCCTGGAACTCCGCGAGCGCCTTGCCGAATTGCTTGCGGGCCTTGGCGTGACTCACCGCGTGGCCCCATGCGCCTTCCGCCAGCCCCAGCATCTGCGCGCCAATCCCGATGCGCCCCTCGTTCAGCGTCTCCATGGCCACTTTGTATCCCTGCCCCACCGCGCCGAGGACCTGCGCCTCCGGCACTGCGCAGTCTTCCAAAATAAGCTCGCACGTGCTCGACGCGCGAATGCCCAGCTTGTCCTCTTTCCGGCCCACGGTGAATCCCGCCGTGTCTCTCTCGATCAAAAATGCCGTGATCCCCCGGTATCCCGCGCTCGCGTCCACGGTCGCGAACACGATGAATAGTCCCGCCTCCTTCGCATTCGAGATCCAAAGCTTGCGCCCGTTCAGCACGTAGTCGCCGCCGCGTTTCTCGGCGCGGGTCTGCAGCGCGAACGCATCCGAGCCCGATCCCGCCTCGCTCAATGCATACGCGCCCACGGTGTCCTCCGCGAGGCGCGGCAAATATTTCCGCTTCTGTTCGTCGTTCGCCCATTTCATGATCGCGCTCGCCACCAGCGTGTTCTGCACGTCCACCAGCAGCGCCACGGCCGGATCGACCGCCGACAGCAGTTCGACAGCCAGAATTACATCGAAGAACGATCCGCCGCTGCCGCCATACTCCTCAGGAATCTCAATCCCCATCAGCCCCAGCGCAAACATTTTCTCGACCAGCTCCGCGTTCATATGCTGCGCCTCGTCCATGAGCCGCACCAGCGGCGCAACTTCAAGGCGGGCAAACGCGCGCACCGCATCCGCAAACAGCCACTCGTCTTCGCTTAACTGCGTCACTGGCGCGCCCGCCGCTTGAGAACTCACGTCCGCTCCCTCTCAACCTCCGATCCCAAGGATCACACACCGTCATGCAAAATGATATGCTGCGTTCTTGAGCGGGCCCTGGAAGACGGTAGTGGGTCGGCTAGAAGAAACTTCTTTCAGGGGCTAAAGCCCGCGATCATTTTTGCTGCACTTACGGCGCGAGTAAACTCGCGCCCTGATACAAAACAATAGGCAAGCTTCCCATGCAAATCGGCAATCACGTCTTTCTCGTCACCGGCGGCGCATCGGGACTGGGTGCGGCCACAGCGCGGCTTCTCGCTGCCGAGGGCGGCTCGGTCGTCATTGCCGATCTCGATCGCGCCGCGGGCCACGCGCTCGCAAACGAGCTTGGCAGCGCCGCCCGCTTCGCGCTCACCGATGTCACCAGCGAAAACGACGCCCAGGCCGCGGTCGATCTCGCTCTCCAGGCATTCGGCCACCTAAACGGACTGGTGAACTGCGCCGGCATCGCGCCATCTGAGAAAGTCGTTGGCCGCGAAGGACCCCATCGCCTCGAATCCTTCGCGAAAACCATCAACGTCAATCTTGTCGGCACCTTCAATATGATCCGCCTCGCCGCCGCGGCCATCGCCAGAGAAGAACCCGGCGAAGACGGCGAGCGCGGCGTCATCGTCAACACCGCGTCGATTGCGGCGTTTGATGGCCAGATCGGCCAGGCCGCCTACGCAGCCTCAAAAGGCGGCGTCGCCGCGCTCACGCTGCCCATCGCGCGCGAGCTGGCGCGCTCCGGCATTCGCGTCGTCACCATCGCGCCGGGCATTTTCGAGACCCCGATGATGGCCGCGTTCCCGCAGGAAGTCCAGGACGCGCTCGCCAAAAGCGTTCCCTTTCCGCCTCGTCTCGGCCGTCCCGCGGAGTTCGCGTCGCTCGTCCGCCACATCGTCGAGAACGTTATGCTCAACGGCGAAACCATCCGCCTCGACGGCGCTCTGCGTATGGCGCCGCGGTAGGATTTCTCAAGGTGTAGCCGGTAGAACTTTGTTTGCCTGTTATTGTTGATGTCGCAGAGGCGCATAGCGTGGGTCAGGAGACCCACGCTACAGCCGGTCAGGAGACCGGCGCTACAGGTTCTCGCCGCGTGTGAGAAAAGCAGGCTAGGATTAAGAAGCCGCCATGCCCAAACCCGATCCCATCGTGATTGCCGGCGCCGCGCGCACCCCCATCGGCGCATTCCAGGGCGATCTCAGCGGTCTCGCCGCTCCTGAGCTCGGTGCTGCCGCCATCCGCGCCGCCGTCGAACGCTCCGGTCTCGCCCCCGCCGGACTCCCCGCAACTGAAGTCGACGAAGTTCTCTTCGGCTGCGTGCTTCCCGCCGGCCAGGGTCAGGCGCCCGCGCGGCAAGCCGCTCTGGGCGCGGGTCTGCCACTTTCCGCCGGCGCCACCACGGTCAACAAAATGTGCGGCTCCGGCATGAAGGCCGTCATGCTCGCCCACGATCTTTTGCTCGCCGGCAGCGCCAACATCATCGTCGCCGGCGGCATGGAGAGCATGAGCAACGCGCCTTATCTCCTCGATCGCGCGCGCTCCGGCTATCGCATGGGCCACGGCCGCATTCTCGATCACATGTTTCTCGACGGCCTCGAAGACGCCTACGACAAAGGCCGCCTGATGGGCACCTTTGCCGAAGATTGCGCGCAAAGCTACGCCTTCACGCGCGAAGCCCAGGACGCATTCGCCCTCGCCTCACTCGCCCGGGCGCAAAAAGCCACGGCCGATGGCAGCTTCGCCGCCGAAATCGTTCCTCTCACGGTGAAGGCCGGCAAAACCGAGCGCCAGGTCGTTCACGACGAGCTGCCGCTCAAGGCCGCGCCCGATAAAATTCCGCATCTCAAACCGGCATTCCGCGAAGACGGCACGGTCACAGCGGCCAATTCGAGCGCCATCTCCGACGGTGCTGCTGCGCTGGTCCTCATGCGCCGGTCTGAAGCTGAAAAACTCGGCCTCAAGCCGCTTGCCACCATCGTGGCGCACTCGAGCTACGCCAACCAGCCCGCGCTCTTTCCCACCGCGCCCATCGGCGCCATGCGTACGCTCGCCGAACGCACCGGCTGGTCTCTTGCGGAAGTCGATTTATTCGAAATCAACGAAGCCTTTGCCGTGGTCGTGATGGCGGCGATGCGCGATCTCGGCCTGCCTCACGAGAAGGTCAACATCCACGGCGGCGCCTGCGCTCTGGGCCATCCCATCGGAGCCTCCGGCGCACGCATTCTCGTCACGCTGCTCGCCGCGCTCCAGAAATACGATCTCCGCCGCGGCGTCGCCTCACTCTGCATCGGCGGCGGCGAAGCCACGGCCATGGCGATCGAAGTGATTCCCGATTGACGAGCGGCGAGCCGACGATCGTGGTTATTTTCCGTAAAGCTCGGATTCCGGGATCACCGGTTCGGGGTTATCGGCGCGCGCAGCGCGGTGAGAAGCGGTGAACATGGATCCGCGCGCGGGGACAATGGGAGCGAAGCTCATGAAGCCGATCTTCGGGGCGATGTCG
>JBEKAS010000107.1:0-13118 GCA_050015795.1 Occallatibacter sp.
GCTTCGATCTCGCTGGCGGTGTCCTCGACCTGCTTCTCGCGGCGCGAAGTGGCAATCACGTCGGCGCCCACATCAGCCAGGCCGAGACTGATGGCCCGGCCGATCCCCGATGTCCCTCCGACGACGACGGCGACCTTGCCGTCGAGGCTGAACAATTCGGCCTTCATAGGTGCTCCTAGGGGAAGTGTAGCGCCGGTCTCCAGCGCAACAGCAAACCGCAGACAGCAAACAGCAGTCGGGCAGCAGTTCCTCTCTGTTTGCCGTCAGTTGTTTGCTGTTGGATGCCTTTCAGATGCTGCGGCCCAGAAACACCGGCGCAATGTGCCGATCATACAAGTTCTCCGTCACATTTTTCGCGATCACGGCCTCGTTGGCCTCCAGTAGATTAAGGTAGCGGGGGCCCATCTTCACGGCCACTTTGAATCCCACGTGCAGCAGCTGCCGCACGCTGGGGTTGTAAGCCGGATCGCTCTCCACATGCCGCAGTGCGGAAGTGTACTGCTCCGGCGTCCACCCGCGCACCTCATCGGCCGACGGCAGTTTAGCGGGATCGATGTCGATCACCGTCGCATACGGCGCGCACAGCTCCTCGCGATGCGCCAGCGCTTCGGCATACACTTCCTTGGCGAGCGCCAGGCCCTCGCCGCCCGCTTCGGCCAATCCGATCAGCTCCTCCAGCCACGTGGTCCCCGCGGTCTTCAGGTGCACGCCCACGTTGAAGCGCTGCATGGTCGCGTGGATCGCCGGATAAATTGAGAATTTGTCGCTGCCCGAGTGCACGCTCAGCTTCAGGTTGCCGGGCAGCCCGTATTGCTTCACCGCGTACGCAATGGCCGCCACGTCCAGCGCCATCTCGCGCTCGAACTGACCAACGTCACCCACGTAATCCACGCCCTTGTTGAAGCGCCCGCTGAACTTGGGCGCAATGGTTTGCACGGGAATGCCTTCATCGGCAATCGCCGCAAGAATGATCAGCAGTTCCGCGGGGCTCTGCGCGCGATCGGTTTCATCCATTGAAACCTCGGGAATAAAACTGCCCGCGCCCTTCGCGCTCAGCACGATGCGATGCACTTCACCGGCCTTCTTCACCGCGGCCAGAAACTTCTGCGCCGTTTGACGCAGCAGCTCCGGCGTAATCTCAAAGGCCTGGTCGGCTCCAGCCAGCTCGATGCTCCCCTTCAGTTCAGGATGCTGCTTCACGAAGCTCTCAATATCAGATGCCTTTGCAGGCTGGCCGATAAAATCGGCCACGTCGAAGGTGAAAAAGTCGCAGGGCGCAATAAAACGCTCCACCGTCTCCGCCGTAATGTGGTCGGCGTCGCAGAAATACGGCAGCTTCCATCCCAGCGCCTTCACCGCCGCATCGGCCGCCGTCCGCACGTTCGAGGGCTCTGAGCCGATGATGTTGTGTTCGCGGTTCGACTTGTTCCAGACGGGCGCCACCTCGACTCCCTGTTGCAGTGCCTTCACGCATGCTTGCAACTGTGCCTTGGCCTGGTGCGCAAACCGGTCGCCTACGCCGACCGAGTATTTATTCAATTCCAAACCTTGATCTCCCATAACAGTCTCTTCTTATCTGATTTCCAATTGCATGAACACCTGGCGCAGTCTCCGCCGCCGGAATGTAGCGCCGGTCTCCTGACCGGCTGTCATGCGGGCGTCCTCGCCCGCGTGCACAAAGTAGTCCGGATTTACGCAGGCGTCAGCCGGCGCGTCACGCGGCCCCAACAGCCGCCGGAACCGCGCTCTCAAACCGGCTGCGATGCGCCCACAATCCCAGTCCCGGATTGGCGACGAAGAAAATCTCCTCGCCGTTCACCTGGTTCCAGCCATGGTGCAGCTTTTCCGGATCGTATTTCTTCGTCATCGCCTTTAACGCGCCGTACTCAAAGCCCACGCCCTCGATCTCTTCGCGGCTCAACTCGGCGGGGCACCACACAATCTTGAATCGCCCCTCCGACGAGCCGTGGATCAAGTGCGCCGCCGCGCTCAGGTCCGCGGCCAGGTCGGGATGTTCGCTCACCGCCTTCAAAGTGGCCGGCGTTCCGCGATACCCATACTTCCTGATCAGCGCGTCGATGCCCTTGTCCTCGCCGAACTCATGCACGCCCGGCGCCAGAATGATCAGTTCCGCTCCGTCGGCCAGCGCCATGCGCGTGCGGTACACGGCCTTGTTGCCGATCCACGTGGAGTGGAATTCCTTGGGATCGAGATACACCACAGCTTTCTTGATGGGTTTCTCGAGCATCTCGAAATTCACCTTCAGGCTCAGCTCCGAGGCCTTCAGGAAGCACTCGAGATCGTCGCCGATGTAGAGGCCGCGCACCGCGAGGCCGCCGTCCTTACCGCGCCCGACTACGGTTTGCACGTACACAATCGGGATTTGCCGCAAAAACTCCAGGCAGGCGCGGTTGAGCACATTGCGCACCGGGTTTTCGGCCCGGCCCATGATCCGTTCCATTCCGTACACGGCGCCCAGGTAGTGGCTGCGGTTGATGCCCTCGCGCCCGCCCGTGCCGATCAGAATGTTCTTGGCGTGGTTGGCCATGCCGATTACTTCGTGCGGCACCACCTGGCCGATGGAAAGAATCAGGTCGAAGCCGCCCTGCGAGATGAGCTTGTTCACCTGCGCCGGCCACGTGTAGTTCAGCTTGCCTTCCGATTGCTCGCGGATAAACGATGCCGGCAGCTCGCCCAGCGTCTCGACGTCCGTGCGCCAGTTGTGCACGCGGAACAGTTCCTGCGGCACGTTGCCAAACATGTGCGCAATCTGGTCGGGCCGCATGGGTGTGTGCGTGCCGATCGCCGGCAGCACCGCCTTCAGCTTGTCTCCGTAGTGCTCCCACGTGTACCGCGTCAGGTCGCCGGCCCGCGAGTGCTCGCGGCTTTGGTCGGGCGGCACAGCCAGCACGTTCCTCCGCGCGCCCAGTTTGGCCAGGCTCTCCACCAGCAACTCTTTTAGTTGCGGGGCGGAAAGATCGGTTTCCGTGCTTCCAACTGAACAATAGAGACTCATACGGCAAACTCCAATTTCTCTCTTCGAAGCTGGGTGCCCCATCCCTGCTGCCCGCCGTGGCGGATGGCGAGGGTGGGAACTAACAACTGACCACCGATCACTGACAACTGTCTTACAGCCGGTACGCCTTTTTGACCAGATCGTACGTTAACTGGTGCGCCAACTCGAAGGCTTCATCCTCGTCCAGGCGATGCTCGGCAACCAGCCTGCCCAGAAACGCGCAATCGACCCTCCGCGCCACATCGTGCCGCGCCGGGATGGAGAGAAACGCCCGCGTGTCGTCGTTGAACCCGACCGTGTTGTAGAAACCTGCTGTTTCCGTGGCCTGCTCGCGGAAACGCATCATGCCCTCAGGACTGTCATGAAACCACCACGGGGGTCCAAGGCGCAAGCAGGGATAATGGCCGGCCAGCGGCGCCAGTTCCCGGCTGATCGTCGATTCATCCAGCATGAACAATATGATGGTCAGGTTCTTCTCGTTGCCAAAGCGATCCAGCAACGGCCGCAGGGCGTGGACGAAGTCGGTCGGCCCCGGAATGTCAGCGCCCATGTCGCGCCCGTAACGCTCGTACACAAACTTGTTGTGGTCGCGCACGCTTCCCGGATGAATCTGCATCACCAGGCCGTCTTCCACGCTCATCCGCGCCATCTCGGTGAGCATCTGCGCGCGGAACAGCTCCTGCTCGGCCGCGTCCGCTTTGACCGCGATCACTTTGCCGAAAAGCGCGGCCGCGTCTGTTTGGGAAAGATCCGCCGTCTGCGCCGTGGGGTGCCCGTGGTCGGTCGAGGTGCAACCCAAAGTCTTGAATCGCGCCCGCGCCTTCATCAGCGCATTCAAGTAGCCTTTCCATGTCGAGGAATCTTCGCCGTTTTGCTCGCCGAGCTGGGCCACGAGTCCGGCAAATCCCGTGAACGACGGATCGACCACCGTATCGGGGCGAAACGCCGGAACAATGCGCGCCTTCCAGCCCGAATCGCGGATCGCCTGGTGCGCCTGCAATGGATCGAGTGGCGACTCCGTCGTCGACAGCACCTCGATGTTGAACTTTTCGTAAAGCGCCCGCGGCAAAAACTCCGGCGTCTTCAGTTTCTCCGCGATGGTGTCAAAGTAGCGATCGGCCGTCTTCTCGCTCAGCCGCTCCCGCATTCCAAACAGTTCCTGAAACGCGTAGTCCAGCCAGATCCGGGTCGGTGTGCCGCGGAACAGATAGTAATGGCTGGCAAAAATGCGCCACACCCGGCGCGGATCCTTCACCACCGGCTGCTCGATCTCCAGGTCGTCCATCGAAACGCCCTGGCTGTACAGCATGCGGAACACGTAGTGGTCCGGCTGCACAAAGAGCGTCGCCGGATCGGGAAACGGCTCGTTGCTGGCAAACCATGCCGCCTGCGTATGCCCGTGGGGGCTCACAATGGGCAGGTTGCGGATGTGTGCATACAGTGAACGGGCTACTTTGAGGGCGCTTGCTTCAGACGGGAAAAGACGGTCTTCGCGGAGCAACATGGCTTTGATTCTACCCCGTAACTGGCGTTTTCCAGCGGCCGGGTGGCCCCTGAGGTCAGACCACAAGTATACACTCCCGGTACCGCACCATTCTGGCCGGCCACCCCGCGGAGCGCCGCAAGTTTATCCAACCAAATCCCTCAATTCAGTGATAATCTCGCTGTGATCTCAATTTTCAGATTTGCAAGAAGGTGTTTACACGTATGCCGCGGGTGAAAGAGAAAGAACTAACGACGCATCGCACCATGCAAGTGGTGAACCACATCCGCTCGCTTATCGAAAACGGAACCCTGCAGCCTGGCGACAGAATTCCGCCGGAACGCGAGTTGGCGCGCTCCCTCAAAATCAGCCGCGCCAGCCTGCGCACCGGCATCGGTTACCTCGCCGCCATGGGCGTCATGAAAATCCGCCATGGGGTGGGCACCTTCGTGGCCGACGGCCCTCCCGAGTTTGGCAAGGGCTCTTTGAGCCTGATGAGCGCCCTGCACGGCTTTCAGACCTGGCAAATGTTCGAGACGCGCATCATTCTGGAGAGTCATGTGGCCGCCCTCGCCGCCGAACGCGGCAAGGAGGAGCACCACGCCGCGCTTGCCGAAGAGGTCGCTGAGATGTTCGCCGCCATCGAAAGCCCGACCGACTATCTGATTCACGACCTGACATTTCACCGCATCATCTCGCAGGCCTCGGCCAATCCCATTCTCGCCGCCATCATTGAAACCATCACCTCGGCGCTCTACGACAGCCGTCGCAAGACCGTGGAACATTCCATCGACCTCCGCGAGTCCGCCGAAATGCACCGCGAGCTCTATCGCGCCATTCGCGCCCGCAAGCCGCTGGAGGCGCACAACCTGATGGAGCAGCACCTGCGCATGGCCCAGATCGCGCAGGGCATGGAGCGCCCCACGGGTCGCAGGGGGTCGCCGGGCGCGGCCAGGAAAAAGCCGGGACGCGCCATGCACGCCGCGTAATTCACACGGCCTGCCTCGGACCTGGAGCCCGCTCTCGCATATTGCGGGAAGCGCCCGCGTGGTTCCAAGATGAATCAACCCGGTACTGAGGTACTGATTAGGAAACGCTTGATGAGAGCCCCGGCAAACGCCGCGCGTCTGGCCGGTCCGCGCAAAAGCGTTTACTCGATATGTTCTTTGATTTCATGCGCGTAGAAAAGTGCCGCATCGTACGCTAAACTGCGTCGCAAAATCACCGGGCTATCCTCTCGTGTTTATTTTCATTTTGGCGCACACATCGCCGCAGCTTTCATTGACCATGCCGTTTTTTCGCTATTGACAGCGATTCACCCTCTGTATGAAACTAATCGAGCTTCGAAATGTGGTCAGACCACGTGTGCGAGTTTTCAAGTAAGCCAGGCGTAGCTGCATTCCGAAGTAAATGAGAAACACCTAGTGGAGGCATCACAATGAGGCAATTCGCCTTAAGCAATCAATTCCAGTCGAGGCAAGCAGCGCGAGGTTCCATCACTCGCACGTTGTGTTTCGCCGCATGGAGCTGCATGGCGCTGTTGGTCATCGCCATGATGACACCCCTCGGCGCGAACGCACAGATGGCCGGCTACGGAGCCATTTCGGGCACGGTCACCGATTCCACCGGCGCAGTCGTCGGTGGGGCCACCGTCACCGCAACATTGGTCGACCAGAACGTCAGCACCGTCCGCACCACCACCGGGGCCGGCGACTATAGCATCACCCCGCTCACCCCGGGCGAATACAATTTGACCGTTACCGCCAAGGGCTTCGAGAGATTCGTCCAGGAACATATCACCGTCGACGCTCTGATCACGGTCGCAGTCAACGTCAACCTGTCGGTCGGAGCCGCGACGCAAACCATCACCGTCACCACGGCGCCTCCTGTGCTTGAAACTACTGACGCCAGCCTGGGCGCGGTCATGGACAACCAGATGTACTCCAGCCTGCCGCTTTTGATGGGCGCAGGCGGCAACGCCGATCAGCGGCGCGCCACGGACTTTGCGGGCCTGATGCCCGGCGTTGTGCCGGCCTGGGTCGGCAGCAACAACGCGACTGACGCCTCGCTGTCTGTCAACGGCGGCAATCCCGCCGGCGGCACATCCGAAATCTACATCGACGGCATCAACCTGCCCGCGCCTGACGGCGTCGGCGACGTCCGCTTTATTTGGACCGCCATCGGCATGGATTCCATCGACCAGTTCCAAGTGCAGACCTCCGGCTACTCCGCGCAATATGCCGGCCAGGGTGTGCAGAACTACTCCATCAGGCAGGGTACCAACGAATGGCACGGCGGAGTGTACGACTACATTCGCAATACCGTAGCCGACGCCTGGCCGTTCCTCAGCAAGGTTCCTACGCCGACTGGCGTTATTCCCGCCGGTCAAACCTGCATCTTCGGTTCGGCGGCAACTAGCTATTGCGCTCCCGGCGGCGTAAAGCCCACTGAGATCATGAACGAAGTGGGCGCAAAGTTCGGCGGACCCCTCATCAAGAACAAGCTCTTCATGTTCTACAACTACGGCCAATATCGCTTCCAGCACGGCCCGGCGAACAAGATCCAGACCATTCCCACCACGGCCATGCTTAACGGCGACTTCTCGGGATATTCCACCAGTACTGGGTACAGCATCTACGATCCCGGCTCGCAGACGGCTAATTGCCTTGGCTCCACAGCCGCCAAGTGCAGCCGTGCCCAGTTCGTTTCTACCGGTGGCGTTGAACCGGCCGGGACTCTAAATGTGATTCCCGCGAATCGTCTTTCCACTGCCGCAACGTACATTAACCAGTTCATGGCGCCCTATGAGGCGTCGGCATTGCAGACCCAATACTCCGGCAACATCGTCGCCGGCTATCCTTACGGCCTTGCGAACTGGTATCAGGGTGGCCGCCTCGACTACAACATGAGCCAGAAGAACCAGCTGAGCATCATCGTCGAATTCGGCCGTCAGGCCAGCACCGGACCCAACTCTTCCGGTGCAGCCAATCAGCTTGGGCCGCCCTTTAATACCAACCAGTCCTACACGCCCAAGACCACCGTCGACATTGTGAAGGATACCTACACCATCAATTCGCACATGGTGAACCTTTTCTCGCTTGCCTACGCCCGCTACAAGAGCCTTTCGCTCAACCCCAACGATGCTCCACAGTTCGCCGCCAGCCAGACCGGCCTACTGGACACACCCACTGGCCAGGCCAGCTACTTTCCGCTCATCAACTTCTCGGGCAGCACAAGCTCCGGCTATAACAGCTGCCCTCCCACTGTGACCTCGGGAGTCGACGATCCTTGCGTCGAGGGGGGTTACGACTGGAACCAGAAGGTCAGCAACTCCTACAGCCTCGCGGACAATTTACAGTGGCAGTTCGGCAAGCACAGCTTCACCTTCGGTGGCCAGGTCGTCGAGGACCAATTCAACTACCTCAAGAACCTTACGAACTCGTCGCCTCTCACTGATACGTTCGCGAATACTTCAACGCAGAGTTGGGCTTCGAGCGGCACCAGCTTGAACAGCACCAGCGGTTCCTCCGTGGCCAGCTATGAGATTGGCGCCGTCAACTCCAGTTCGGTCTCCGTCGCTATTCCCGGCCTGGGGTCGCGCTGGCTTGACCCTTCCTTCTGGGCGCAGGACGACTGGAAGATCAATTCCAAGCTGACCGTCAACCTCGGCCTGCGCTGGGATATCTGGCCCGCCATCCATGAGGCGCACAACATCATCTCATGGCTGAACACCACCCAGACCAACTCCGTCACCGGCAACCTCGGCACTCTGGCTTTTGCAGGGGGTAGTTCCTCAGACGGCTTCCATACGGGTTTGTTCAACCCCTCGCCGACCAGTTACAAGAATTTCGGCCCGCGCGCGGGCTTTGCCTACGCGTGGAATTCGAAGACGGTGATTCGCTCCAGCTACGGCCTCGACTTTGCGCGCGGCGACTGGAATAGCGGCAGCCAATCCGGTTCGCCTTCCACCACTGGCTTTGCACCTTCGGCGTCTGCGCCCGCCGGTACCGTCAACCAGCCGTCGTTTTACTGGGATGCTACGCAGTGCACTGCCGGAAAAGCCGATGGAGTCCTTTGCGGCTGGACCGGGTCCGTTGCTAACCCTGCGCCTCCTGCCGGGGGCACCAGCCTGGCCGAATTCGGCACCAGCGAGACCACGGCCCTCACCAACTCCGGCGCCCAGAGCCCCACCTACTGGGATCCGCATTACGGCGCCAAAACCCCCGAATACCTCAACTGGACACTGGGCGTCGAGCGTCAGCTTACGAACAACATGTCCATTTCGATCAGCTACGTCGGCAGCGAAGGCCACTTCCTCTCCGTTTCCAAGGCCATCGGCAGCAGGAACAACGAGCTTCCTGAGTCCTTCGCCGCCCTGGCCGGATACAACCTCTCGGGCGGCACGGCCACGCCATGCAGTGGCGCGACCTGCACTGCACCGCTGCTCACACAGACCTCGGGTACGTCGGCTTCTGCACCCATGGTCAACACCAACCTGGCGATTGGTCTCGGCTTCACGCCGCCCAACCCTTACGTTGGCAACACGTTCTACTACAAAAACAACGTCTACAGTTACTTTGAAAACTACCCGCAGTTCAGCGGCGTCAGCGATACCACCAGTTTCGTAGGCAACGAGAATTGGAACGCGCTTGAGATCTCCGTCCGCCAGCGCCCGTCGCATGGCTTGAACTTCATGGTCAACTACACCTACTCCAAGTCGATTGACGACCTGGGCACCTTCCGCGTGGGCGATAACGATCGCCTCGATCGTTCGCTCTCTACCGCGGACATACCCCAGAACCTGGTTGCTTCTGTGGTTTACGCACTGCCCGCCGGGCGCGGCCATATGTGGGGTGACAACCTGATCTACCGGGCCATCGCCAGCGATTGGACCGCTTCCACAATCTTCAGTTATCACTCGGGCTTCCCGATTACCATGACTGGCAGCGGTTGCGGCGGCGCTGCCATCCTGAACCAGTGCATGCCGAGCATAATTCCTGGGCAGGCTGGACGTCAGGGGACCTATGGCAAGAACGTAACCGCGGCGCCTGGATCACCCAACTACATCGGGAACGCGGTATACATTAACCCCGCGGCTTTTCAGGTGAATGTTGCCGGTACGGCTCAATGCTACGGAACTTACGGCTTGATACCGGGAAGCACCACGACCTGCGCGACCACCCCCTCAGAGACGAACCAGCAGTTCCAAGTCGGCAACGGTCCGAACCTCTATGTTCCGGGCAACGCACCGCGCGTGGCCGCTCTCAACATATTTGGCATGGGCTACTATGACGACGATATCGCCGTCAAGCGGACCTTCCCCATCTATCGCGAATGGAACATCGCGATTGAAGTGGATATGAGCAACCTCACCAACCACATGGTGTGGGCGTCCCCCAACGCAGTCGTCGGCGGTGGAACCTCGTTTGGCACCATCAGCGCCCCTAACGCGGCCTGGCAACCCCGCGAAGCACAGGGGATGCTCCGCATCAACTTCTAACCATTAACGCATCACTTCGAAAGGTGCTGCCGGTTCTCCGGCAGCACCTTTTTGTTTTCCCGCCGCGCTCTGCCGAATCGCCCACGCCCGGCGGGTGGGATCCGCCGTCTCGAATTCGAATTTGTCCACCGGCCGTCGCCCTGCGTATAGTGGGATCGCCCGGAGTTCCCATGAAATCTCTCCGCCTTCTTGCTTGTCTCGCCGTTCTTGCCTTCACCGCTGCAAGCGCAATCGCCGCGCCTCCCGATCCGCTGCCCTGGTCCGAACGCGCCGCCAACGCCGCCATCGCCCGCTGGCCCGACGGCCGCTTCGCGCCTGCCCCCGCACCTTCGACCTGGAACTACGAGCTCGGCACGTTGCTCGAAGGCATGGACTCCGTCTGGCTCTCCGACGTCGATCCGCGCTACTTCAACTACATCAAGAGCTCGATCGACGCCCTCGTTACCCCCGACGGTTCCGTCCCCACGCTCAAGCCCGAGGAGCATCAGCTCGACAACATCCTTCTCGGCCGCCAGCTTCTCTTTCTCTACGGCGTCACGCAGAACAAACGCTACCTCACCGCCGCCACCTTCCTCTGGAACCAGCTCGACGCACAGCCGCGCAACGCCGAGGGCGGGTATTGGCACAAGCAGCGCTATCCCAACCAGATGTGGCTCGACGGTCTCTACATGGCCGAGCCCTTCCGCGCCGAATACGCCTCCATCTCCCACCACCCCGAAGAATTCGCCGACATCACGAAGCAGTTTGTGCTTATGGAGCAGCACGCACGCGACGCGAAGACCGGCCTGCTCTACCACGGCTGGGATGCATCGAAGCTGGAGCGCTGGGCCAACGCGCAAACCGGCGACTCATCGGAATTCTGGGCGCGCGGCATGGGTTGGTACATGATGGCTCTCGTTGACACGCTCGATTTCTATCCCGAGGGCGACGCCGGCCGCGCGCAGTTGATTGCCATTCTCCGCCGCGAAGCCGTCGCCATCACGCGCTTCCAGGATAAGAAAACCGGCCTCTGGTACGACGTGATGAACAAGTCCGGCGAGAAGGGAAATTACTTTGAATCCTCCTCCGCCTGCATGTTTGTCTACGCGCTGGCCAAGGGCGTGCGCCGCGGCTACTTGCCGGATATTGAACCCGACGGTCTTCTCGCTGTCGCCGCACGCGGCTACAAAAGCATCCTCACACATTTCGTCCAGACCCAGGGCGACGACGTTTCGCTGACCGATACCGTGAAGGCCTCGGGCCTCGGTGGCGAACCCTATCGTGACGGAAGCTACGCCTACTACATCGGCGAGAAGGTCGTCACCAACGATCCCAAGGGCGTGGGCGCGTTCCTGCTCGCCAGCACGGAGATGGAGTACGAGTCCGGTCTGGCCCGCGGCGACACCGTCGTCGTCGACGGCTGGTTCAACTCACAGCTGCGCCCCGACGCCTTCGGCCAGCAGGTCAACTTCCACTACAAATGGAACACCTGGGACAATCCTGGCTATTCGCTCTTCGGCCATCTCTTCCGCGAATTCGGCGCGCAGTTGAGCGAACTCGACGCCGAGCCTACGCTCGCCAACCTCAAGGGCGCCGACGTTTACGTGATCGCCTCACCCGACAACCTCGACAAGAATCCCCATCCGCACTTCGCTAATTCTCAAGACGCGGCCGAACTTGCCGAGTGGGTCAACACCGGCGGCGTGCTCGTCATTATGGAGAACGACACCTCCTTCGCCGACCTCGACCATTTCAACGTGATCGGCGACAAGTTCGGCATCCACTTCAACAGTGTGCTGCGCAAACACGTCATCGGCGCCAATTGGGAGCAGGGAAGAATCGATATTGACGGAAAAGGCCCCGTCTTCCATCATCCCCACACGATTTTTGTGAAGGATGTCTGCACGATCACTGTGATCAAGCCTACCCGCTCTGTGCTTGACGAAGGCGACGACATCTTCATGGCCACGGCGAAGTACGGCAAGGGAATTGTCATCGCCATGACCGATCCCTGGCTCTATAACGAGTACACCGACAGCCGCAAGCTGCCCGCCCTCTACGACAACTACGCCGCCGGCAAGGAGTTTGTGCGCTGGATTCTCGAGCAGGTGCCGCCCGTACGCGTACTGGAGAAACCTAGACCTGTGTTTTAAGTCGCGCATCGCGGCTGACACCGGGAATCTCTTGACGAAGCACGGCTCCGCTCCTATACATTTGGATGGTCCGAGTGGTCAGTCCACTGGGGATCGCGCTACGCTCGCTGGCCGACTGCGCCGTTCCAGCCCTCGCCGATTGGAGAATTTCATGCGTTCAGCTCGTCTCGTTCTTGCGACGCTTCCGTTCCTTGCCTTGGTTTCTCTATCCGCCCAGGACACTCGCACCGTCACCGAGCCCAAGATTCCTCCCGCGTGCGTCACGCTCGAGGCCGACGTCGCCTCCAGCCACGGCAATATCGCGCTGGCCGACGAGCAAAAGCTCTCCACGGCCCGCATTCAGGACGCGATGGACCATTGCGCGCAGGGGCAGGCTGTCGTTCTCCGCGCCCACGGCAAAAAGAACGTCTTCCTTACCGGCCCACTAACGCTTCGCCCCGGCGTCACCCTCGTCGTCGATAAGAACACGGCTCTCGTCGCCTCGCGCGATCCCCGCGTCTACGACACTGCGCCCGGCGGCTGCGGCATCGTTTCCATGCGCGGCCGTGCCTGCAAGCCGCTCATCTCCGCCGACGGCGCAAAGGACTCCGGCATCATGGGCGAAGGCTCCATCGACGCCCGCGGCGGCGCAGATCTCCTCGGCCAGGACGTCACCTGGTGGGACCTCGCTCAGGAAGCCAAAGTGAAAGACCAGCAGCAGAGCGTTTTCGCCATGATCGCCCTGCGCCACGTCGACGGCTTCATCCTCTACAAAATCACGCTGCGCAACTCACCCGGCTTCCACGTCTCCATCAATCAAACGGACGGCTTCACCGCGTGGGGCGTCAAGATCATGACCCCCAAAAACGCCCGCAACACCGACGGCATCGATCCCGGCTCTTCCAAGAACATCACCATTGCCTACAGTTACATTCACACCGGCGACGACGATGTCTGCCTCAAGCCCAGCGAAATGGGCGGCGTCTCCAACATGTCCGTGATTCACAA
>JBEKAS010000108.1:0-13067 GCA_050015795.1 Occallatibacter sp.
GGCAGCTCACCCTCTACCAGCAGAAGCTGAAGCAGGAGTCGGACCGTACCTTTGCCGTTTCAAAGGCCGCCGAGGCCGCGCTGGCCGCCAAGGCCGGAGACTACCGGAAAGCCGCCGATCTCTACCGCCAGGCCTGCGCAGCGCAGCCGAACGACCCCGCCATGGCCTACCAGTTGGCTCTCGTCCTCGACAACCTGGGCGAGCTGGCGAGCGAGCGCGCCGCGCTCCAGCAGGCCATCCAGGCCAATCCCCATTTTGTTCTGGCACAGTACCAGCTCGGCTACTTGGACTTCCAGGCCGGCGACAACGCCGGAGCCGAGCGGCAGTTCCGGCTTACGGTCAAGGAAGTTCCGGACAACACCCAGGCGTGGATCTCGCTGGCCGCCGCCCTGGGCGCCCAATCCCGGTTCGACGAAGCGCAGCAGGCCGTGGCCCACGCTCTCAAGCTCGATCCGAACAATGCCGCCGCTCTCGATCTCAGCAGAAAGCTGGCCGCCGGCCTGAACCGGCACTGAAGCACGCAAAAGTTTTTCGCGCGAGGAGATGCAAAGTGTGACTGGCGAGAAGAAAACCAGCCTTTGGACGCGTCGCCGTCTGCTGCGCACCGCGCCCGCCGCCCTGGCTCCGGCGCTGATTCCCGGCGGGCTGCGCGCAGCCGTCCCGGCGCAAAAATCCGCCGCGCCCTTCTCCCGCTTTGTCGATGTAGCCCAGGCCGCCGGCCTCACTGAGCCCATCATCTACGGCGAGCCCGACAGTTTCACCTACATCATCGAATCCATGGCCACCGGCTGCGCCTTTTTCGACTACGACAACGACGGCTGGATGGATATCTTCATCCTCGGCGGACGCACGCTCGCGGGAACTCCTCCCGGCTCCGGCAACCGGCTCTACCACAACAATCGCGACGGCACCTTCACCGACGTGACCGCCAAATCCGGGCTCTCCGATCCCGGATGGGCCCAGGGCGTCTGCGTGGGCGACTATAACAACGACGGCTGGGAGGATCTCTTCCTCACCTACTACGGACAGAATCGCCTCTACCGCAACAACGGCGATGGCACGTTCACCAATGTGACCGCCGAGGCCGGCCTGCTCTACCCCAAAACCCGCTACAGCGCCGGCTGCACCTTTGTGGATTACAACCGCGACGGCCATCTGGATCTTTTCGTCTCCAACTATCTTGAGATCGATCTGGCCACCGCTCCCAAACCCTCCCTGGCTGTTTCCAACTGCAACTACGAGGGTGTGCCCACCATGTGTGGTCCACTGGGCCTGCCCAAGGCGCAGCACTATCTCTACCGCAACAACGGCGACGGCGCCTTCACCGACGTCTCGCGCGAGTCCGGCATTGCCGCACTGCGCGGTTCCTACGGACTGACGGCGCTCACCTTCGATGCCGACGAGGACGGCTGGCCCGACATTTTTGTGGCCTGCGACATGTCTCCTTCGCTTTTGCTGATGAACAACCACGACGGCACCTTCCGCGAGGAGGCTTTGCTGCGCGGCATCGCAGTGAGCGGCGAAGGCCGCGAGATGGGCGGCATGGGCGCAGGCGTGGGCGACTACAACCTCGACGGCCATACCGACATTGTCAAAACCCACTACTACAACCAGGCGAACGGCCTCTATCGCAACGATGGCAAAGGGAATTTCGATGACGTCACGGTGGAGGCAGGCCTCAACAAGGAAACCCGCTTTGTCTGCTTTGGCGCCGGCATCGTGGACTTCGACAATGATGGCTATCCCGACATTCTGCTCACCTCCGGCACCGTTTATCCCGAGGTAGCCCGCGTTTCACCCCGCTTTCCCGCGCGCAGTCCGCGCCTTCTCTTTCGCAATCGGGGCGACGGCACCTTCGTTCAGATGCGCGCCGACGCCGGCCCGGGCATTGACGCGCCCCATTGCAGCCGGGGCGCCGCCTTTGGCGACTTCGATAACGACGGTAACATGGATGTTCTGATCATGAACGTGAACGAGCCGCCCACGCTGCTGCGCAACGACGCGCCGTCCGGCAATCACTGGATCAAGATTCGCCTGGAAGGAACCAAAAGCAACCGCAGCGCGATTGGCGCACGTGCCCTGGTTCGCTATAGCGGCATCGTTCAGGTGCAGGAGGTGTTGAGCGGGTGCAGCTTTCTCTCTTCCAACGATCCGCGCCTGCACTTCGGTTTGGGCGCGGCAACCACTGCGGACATTGAAGTCCGCTGGCCCTCGGGACTCGTCGAGCACGTGCGCAGTGCGGCCGCCAACCAGTTGCTCACATTGCGCGAGGGCGAAGGACAAGTCAAGGGCCGGCCGTTCCGGTGAGGCAATCCACACGCGCCTGGAGCCAGTTCCAGTTCCATATGCTCTACTCGGACAGGCGTGCCGCGCCCGCATGAGCCGTTGTGGATTTCCGGAGAAGATGCGGGTCGTCGAGGTCTTCGACCTTTTGAGTCAGCAACGCTGCCAGCATGAAGAAGACTCCGCCCGCAACCACCGCGGCAAGACGATTGTTGTTCAGCAAATGGTCCATCACCCAGCCGAACCCAAGCGATGCCATGATCTCCGGAATCACCACGAAGGAGTTGAAGATTCCCATGTAGACGCCAGTTTTTCCCGGAGGCAGAGAACCGGAAAGGATGGAGTAAGGCATGGAGAGCGTACTGGCCCAGGCGATCCCGACTCCGGTCATGGAGAGCAAGAGCGGATACTTGCTGTGAATCACGGCCACGGAAAGCAGTCCAAGGCCGCCGCATATCAGGCACAAGCTATGCGTTGCCTTGCGGCCAGACCTGAGCGCAATCCAAGGCAGCGCAAAGGAGAACACGAAACACACAAGCGAATACATTCCGAAGCAGACGCCCGCCCATTCCGCTCCCGAAGAATAGAGGGGAGAGTTGGTGTTGGAAGCGCCGAAGACGTTTCGCGGCACAGCGACCGGAAAGTAGAGCCACATGCAGAACAATCCCAGCCAGGTCGAGATCTGGACCCAGGCCAGTTGCCGCATGGTGCGCGGCATCTCGCGGACCGAAACCAGGATTTCGCGAGCTCCAGCCGCAATGCCGGCTCGCTGGGCCTTTTGCCTGCGAAACTCCTCCATGTTATCCGGGGGATATTCTTTGGTGGTGAAAACAGTCCACAGCACGGCGCCGAGAAAGGCCGCGGCGCCGATGTAGAAAGAAAAGCGCACGGTGGAGGGAATTGTGCCTGCGGCCCGCATCTGGGCGAGGTGAAACACATTGGTCAGCAGGTATGGCAGCGCGGAGGCAATCACAGTACTGAGGCCAATGAGGAGGCTCTGCATGGCAAAGCCTTGAGTGCACTGGGATTCGGGCAGCAGATCGGCCACAAACGCGCGAAAGGGCTGCATGCTGATGTTGATGCTGGCATCGAGAATCCAGAGCAGCCCCGCTGCCATCCACAAAGCGGAACATCGCGGCATGAGAATCAGCGCTGTCGAGCTCAGAATCGCGCCGGCCAGGAAGTAAGGCCTGCGCCGGCCCAAGCGGCCCCAGGTGCTGTCGCTGGCCTGGCCGACAATCGGCTGCACTAGCAATCCTGTGAGCGGCGCGGCCAGCCACAGAATCGGAATCTGATCGGCCCGCGCGCCCAGATATTCGTAGATGGCGCTCATGTTCGCCATCTGTAATCCCCAACCGAACTGGATGCCGAAAAAGCCGAAGCTCAGGTTCCAGATCTGCCAGAACGTGCGTGGTGGTTTGTCCATGATTTCGACTTTCTAGCTTTCCTTTTGTGGATTCGAACTATCGGTCATAAAGCTCGACCAGGGATTGCAGCCTTGCGCTCAATTCGGGGTGCAATGCGCCCGGACGATAACGCCATTTCCAGTTTCCGCTCACCGTGCCGGGAAGATTCATGCGCGCTGAACTACCCAGTCCCAGCACGTCCTGCAAGGGAACAATCACAACGCCGGCGACGGAGGCCTCGACTGCGTGAATCATGCTCCAGTTGATCTCCGCATCGTCATGGAAGTTGAGATAGGCGCGCGCGAGTTCATGCTCTTTGCGTACATCCTCCGGCGTGCGGGTGCTGTCGGCCGCACCCGAACTCGTCCACCAGCCGACCGCGGTATCGTTGTCGTGGCCGCCGGTGTAGGCGACAAGGTCGCGGCGATAGTTGTGCGGGCGAAACGTGGGGGCCTGCTGGTCGATGCCAAAGGCGAACTGCAGTATGGCCATGCCGGGCAGGTTGAACTTCTTGCGCAGGGACTCGACTTCCTCTGTAATCACGCCCAGGTTCTCAGCCACGATCGGCAGTTCGCCGAAGTCCCTGGCCAGCGCGGTGAGGAGTTCCTCGCCCGGGGCCTTGACCCATCGGCCGTGGATCGCGGTCAGCTCGGAGGCTGGAACCTCCCAGTAAGATTCAAAGCCGCGGAAATGATCGAGCCGCACCAGATCAAAGAGGGCGAACGAGGCGCGGAAACGCCCAATCCACCACCTGAATCCGTCGGCCTCCAGAACATCCCAGCGATAGATCGGATTGCCCCAAAGCTGGCCGGTAGCGCTGAAATAATCGGGAGGCACGCCGGAAACCACGGTCGGATTGCCTTGCCCGTCGAGATAGAAGAGTTCCGGGCGGGCCCAGACATCCGCGCTGTCGTGCGCGACATAGATGGGTATGTCGCCCATCCGGCGGATGTCGCGCTGCCGGCAGTGGGCCTTGAGGTCTTCCCACTGGCGGAAAAACTCGTATTGCCAGAAGCGGATGGCGCGGAGTTGCTTGGCCAACCGCTCGCTCCAGGCGTGCCTGGATTCGGGTTCGCGGTCGCGGATCGAGGGTTCCCACTTCGTCCACGCCACGCCGCCGTGCGCTTCTTTGACCGCCATGAAGAGGGCAAAGTCCTCGAGCCATGCACGGGATGAGGCGCAGAAACTCTCATAGGCTGCGCGGTCTTCTGCGCCGGCGCTGGTGAAAAAGGTCTCGGCGGCCTTGCGGAGCAGCGGACGCTTGTAGGCGATGACGGCGCCATAATCCACCGTTTCCTCGGAGAACGCGGGGGCGTCTGCCAGATCTGATGAGGCGAGCAGCCCGCGGTCGCGTAGGCGTTCGAGGCTGATCAGTAGCGGATTGCCCGCGAAGGCGGAGAAGCACTGGTAGGGCGAATCGCCGTATCCGGTAGGGTTGAGTGGGAGCACCTGCCAGAGCCTCTGGCCGGCGGCAGCGAGAAAATCGACAAATTCGTACGCACATGGTCCCAGATCGCCGATCCCGAAACGGCCGGGAAGAGAGGTGCAGTGCAGGAGGATACCACTCGAACGAGGGAAATTCACCCGGTGGCCACCGGACGAGGACACCCCGGGAGCAATCTCTTGTTCGCTAGCTGGTGGTCGAGAACGTTCGCGCATTTCGCCAATTCCTAGACTGTCGGAAGCCAGGAGATTTTGATCGCAACGAAGCGCCGCACCGATCAACGATTCATTGCATCTGGCGCACCTGACTCTTTGCGCCAGCGTGAGTTTTCATGGAGCGCACTCAAACATTCTGCAAGACTGCGCGGCCAAATTCCTGGCCCTGAGCCAACCTCTTCGGTGACGGCTCACGCCGGCCATTTGCCTCGACTACCAAGTTACGGTGTCTGTACCTATGCCTGAAGTCGGGACCGCATACGTGTGATAAGCGCTCTCCGCGGTGGTAGTTCCATCGCTGTGCAGGATGAAGAACTCGAATTGCACAGTGGCGCCTGCCGGCAATGAAACCGTCTGGATGCCGCTGCCCGGCGCTGGAATCGGCACCGGGCCAATTGCTGCGTTGAATGTGGTTGCGTTGTTGCCCAACTCCAGCACATTTCCGGTGAGCATCATTTTATCGCTGCTGGCCAATGTTGGCGTACCGCCCACCGCCAGGTTCACGGGAACCAGCATAGAGGTGCTCACTGTGAAAGGCGCCGCATTGGAAGGGGTTGCGCCTGCAATGGCCGCCACGGTGGCCGGACCCGAAGGCAGAGAGGGAACCACAACCGTGATCTGACCGTTCGTCCAGTTCGTCACCGTCGCGGGCATGGTCGTGGACCCCGACGTGAAGTTGATCGTGCCCGCGACCGTGCCAAAGCCGGCTCCGCTGAGCGTTACCACCGCGCCGGCGTTGGCGACGCGCGGCGTAACGCTGCCGACAAATGGCGCGACGCTCCCCGCGGAGACCCAGATGGAGACGCTATTATGCGGCAGCGTAAAGTTGGTTACCGGATTATTTGCGCCCGCCGATCCAGTAACACTGATCGCAGCTCCGCCCATCGTCTGGGCCAGATAGTCGCTGTGACTTCCCGGAGGCAGGTAAGTGTATAACCCCGAGATCGCCTGGTCATTGCTCTTGTTTTTGTTAATCGCTACCAGAACGACGTTTGTGCCCAGCACACGCTCATAGATATACACGTCGTTATTGATCCAGCGCTGGGTCATGGTTCCATAGGCAATGGTCGGATTTGCCGCTCGCAGCGCAGCCAGATATTGGATCAGCAACACCGCGTCGGTGGTGTTGAAGCTGCTCATCGCGTTCCGGTCATAGGGAGTCGCTCCACCGTCGGTGTCGTTGTAGAGATACTGCTCGTCTCCGTAGTACACAATGGGCAGGCCGCGGCAGGTAAACAGAAAGCTGAGCGCCTCCTTCATGGCCATCTGGTCGGCGCCCATCGACATGATGCGCGGATTGTCGTGGTTGTCGAAGAACGTCACCAGATCGTTGGGCTGCACAAAAGGCTCCGCTGTGCTACTGGCCGAGCCCTGATCTTCGAGCGTCAGCTCGTTGTCGATCTGCTCAAAGCTGTCATTGTCGCCAAAGACTTCTGAGATCTGCCAGTAAAGCGGGTAATCCAGGAGGTTCATACCGCTGTTGTTTGAGAATTTAACAGCTACTGGATACAGTGCATCTCCCGAACCTAAATCCCATTCGCTGAAGAGGAAAGGGCGCGCGGTGGCTGTCGGAAGACTGTTGGACCCGCTCCAGTTGGCGATGTAGTTTTCGAGACTGTACTGCCAGCCCCAGTTCGTCTCCAGCGAAGAATCGAAGCGGAAACCGTCCACGCCGCTATTCAGGAACTGGCTGATCGCGCCCTTCAGATACTGATCGACCCAGGGATTGGTCTGATCGAGGTCGGCCAGCCCCTCTTCGGAGTAGTACTGCACCTGGTATGGATCGTCGTAATCGGAAATGTCGGGATTGTGATGATAGTAGGGCGTTGCTCCGGCGTCGGAGGAATACGTTGTAACCAGCGTGCCGTTGTTGTAGAGCGACCCGTCTTCGCCGCCGCCCGTGGGGTTGGTATCGTTGGCAGTGAAGTCCACAATGACGCGGATGCCGGCCGCATGAGCGGCGGTTACAAGGTTATTGAACTCCGTCCAACTGTTGCTGTCGTCACCAAAGTGCTCGTCGATCTGCATGAAGTCGCGAACCCAGTAACCGTGATAGCCCGCCTGGTTGTCGTAAGCGATCCGGATGTTATTCATCGGCGGTGAAATCCAGATGGCGGTGACGCCCATTGCTTTCAGGTAGCTCAGCTTCTGCTGGATGCCCACCAGATCGCCGCCCCAATACAGGTTCCAGTTGGCTTCGGCAGAGTCCGTGAATCCGTTGGAATCGTAAAGTCCGGGACTCTCGGAGGGATTGTCATTGCTCGGATCGCCATCGAAGAAACGATCGGTCACAATCTGGTAGATGAATCCCTGATGGATGTCGGAAACCGGCGGGATGGGCGGCGCGGCTGGAAAGTTGATGGTGTAGCTGGCTGAAGTGACGCTGCTGTTGTTGTAGCCGTTGGCCACGGCAATCGCTTGCAGCGTGGTGTTGGTGGTGACGGCAAGCGGCACGGAATAGGTCGACGACCGGGTGGTCGGTGTACTGCCATCGGTCGTGTAGTAGATGGTTGCTCCGGGCGTGCTGTCGCTGATGACCACGCTCTGTAACGTGCTATACGTTCCAGCGTTCACAGAAAATGCCGGCGCCGCCGCCTGCGGCGGCGTCGATGAACCGACGCTTCCGCTTCCGCCGCAGCCTGTCAGCGCCGCTGCCGCACACAGCAACATGGCTATCATGCGAATGGGCCGCTTCCATGTCTTGCTCATCGAATGATCTCCCGGCGCGGTCTTTGTGCCTTATGGACGAGACGGTGCGCGCGGCCTTGAACAGCGGCGTCTCAGTTCACCTGGAAAATCGTGATGGATTCGGCCGGCTCTTCGAGATGCAGTTTCCCTCCGCCGACAACCGGGTCCGCTCCGTGCGCGGTCGCCATGGCATGGAAGTTCCGGCACCCGGCCAGCGCGGTTTCATCCGTTGGCAGATCGATCGCCTCTGCGTGCTGTGCCTTGTTTACCACGATCAGCATGCGCTCGCTTGCGTGATCCGTTCCGCATCCTGCGCCGTCGGGTGTGCGAACGAAAACGAAGATATCGTCGTTGGCAAACAGGTTCTGCTCCAGGCCTGTTTGCAGAACCAGATGCGTGGCGCGCAACGCCAGCAGGCCGGAACTCCAGCGAAAGATCTCCTGCTGCGCCGGCGTGCGGCCCGCCTGCACAAAGGCATTGTGCGCATCGCCGGCAAAGCCGCCGGGAAAATCGCGCCGGTCGTCGGGATCGTTGCCGCCGGGCATGCCAATCTCGTCGCCGCTGTAGATGAGCGGCATGCCGCGCAGGGTAAGGATGAGCCCAAAGGCCAGCTTGAGCTTTTCCGCCGAGCCGTCTGCGGCGGTGATAAAACGCGAGGTGTCATGGTTGCCGATGAAGGTCACCAGTTGCTCCGGGTGAGGGTAGAGAGCGTCTTGTCGCAGAACTTTGTCCAGTTCGGTCATCGGTTGACCTGCCGTGAGGACATCGCGCAGCGCAAAGTACACGGGAAAATCGAAGGGCGTATCGAGCCCAGAGTCGATGCCACGGTGGGCCAAGCCGCCGGCAAAGAACGATGTCACTTCCGGGTCGCCGTGGAAGATTTCGCCCACGGTTGTTAGATGCGGATACACGCTGTGCAGAGTTGCATCGAAATCGTGCCAGAAGGCGCGACCGACATAGGGAAATGTGTCAAGCCGGATGCCGTCGAGGTTAGCTGTTTCAACCCACCACAGCGCGTTCTGAATCAGGTAGCGCGCCACTAGCGGATTTTCCTGGTTCAGGTCAGGCATGGCGTCGGTGAACCAGCCGTTGGTGACATCGCGCCACGCCTGCGGCGGAGCATGCGGGTCCACGAGCTGATAAAAATCGGTCTTCACGGCGCTATGATGCTCAAGCGAGCCATGCAGCCAGTCGGGCGCGGGGGGGTCCAGCACCCAAGGATGCTTGACGCCGATGTGATTGGGCACCAGGTCGATCACCAGCTTCATGCCGCGCGCGTGCAGCGCATCCGATAGATGCTGGTAGTCCGCGAGCGTGCCGAAATGCGGGTCCACGGCATAAAGGTCGGTAGCGGCGTAGCCGTGATAGGCCTCCGGCATGTCCTCGTTGGAGGCGACGGGCGTGGTCCATACGGCGGTTACGCCCAATTGCTTCAGGTAATCCAGATGCTGCTCGATGCCGGCCAAGTCTCCGCCATGCCAGCCCTTCGCGGCCGCACGATTGTCACTGGCGGGATCGTTGGCCGGGTTTCCGTTGGCGAAGCGGTCGGTCATGATCAGATACAGCGCATCCGCCGAAGAAAACCCGCGATGCGCCTTGGGGTCGTTGTTGCGTGCCTTGAGCGCAAACGCGCTCCGTGCCCGGCCCTGAGCATTGGTGGCAGTGACCCAGAGCGTCTGCGGCGCGGCATTCTTTGTGCGCAGCCACAGGAACGCCCAGTGGCCGTTGTTCGAAGCCTGCGTGTGCAGGATCGCGACGCCTTTGCCCGCAACGGTGAAATGAGCCTGCTTCAGGTTCTCGCCGTGCACCAGCAGCATGGGGTCGGGAAATCCGCTCCACCAGTCCGGCGGATCGATCTTATCGACACATGGAGCGCTGTCCCGCTTTGCGTCGCACCCACCCGGTCGACCCTGCGCCGGTGCTGCGAAAACAGATCCGCAGCTGATCATCAGCAGCGCAGCGAGACAAAGCAGCCTCCCGTGGCCCTTCATGATGTAGCCTTTCGCTGGTTCAGGTATCGGGTTGCAAGGGTCGATGAAAAAACGCGCCACGGCGGGAACCCACACCGTGGCGCTCGACAGCAGAGGCTCAGAACGAGACGCGAAGCGCCACTTCGAGCTCTCGGTCAGGAGGCGATTGGCGAACGCTGGTCAACTGTCCGAAGTCGCCGTTGTTGTAATTGGTGTCCGGGTCCTGGAAGTTGGGAGTGTTCGTCAGGTTGTACACCTGCGCGCGAAACTCTGACTTTACCCGCTCCGCGATACTGAAGCTCTTTATCAGGGACATATCCCAGTCCTTGGTTCCCGGACCGGGGAAGGAGTTACGCGACAGGTCGCCGACCAGCCCGGCCGGATTCGTAAAGGCTCCCGCAGGGCATTTGATCCAGACATTCCATGACGCATTCGTCTTGCATCCGCCGTGATAGTCCGGACGGCCATTGGGGCCGCTCGAACCCTGGATGTCCAACGGTGTGCCGGTTGCGAGTCCAATGACGTTGTTCCATTGCCAGCCGCCGACCACTTCGTCGAGCGCCTTCGGCATGTTTTGACCAAACGTCCTGCCGCGACCGAAGGGCAGTTCGTAAATTGCGGCGACACCAAACAGTTGCCGCTGATCGTTGTTTGAGCTGCCGCGCTGGTATTTCAGCAACGGCATTCCGTTGGTCCCTACGAGGATGCCTGTGGGGGCATTCGCCAGTACGTCATCGGCATTGTCGAGCGTGTGCGACCACGTGTACGAAGCGTTCACCTGGAGTCCCGTGGCCATCCTGCGAACCAGCTTGGCTTGAAGGCCGTTGTAGCTTCCGCTGCCGATCATTTCATAGGCGTTGATCGTGCCCACGCCACTGGGGTTGACGGAGCCTCCAACCGGGAACCAGCTGGTTGAGCCTCCAAGCACCGTTTCGTTGGCATTGAACTGCGTCGCGAGGTTTCCCATCACAGTTCCAACGTAGCCCAGATCGATAGAGGTCTGGTTGCCTAGAGCTTGTTCGATCTGAAGGTTGAACTGGTGTATATGGGAGTTCGGACTATTCTTTGGATAGTAGACAACGCTATCCGTCGAGTTGATGGCATTGGGGCTGACGCCGACCTTGGACGGCAGAGAAGCGGTCGCGGCGGCAGGATTGCTGCTTCCGTTCGGCGCTTCGCCCGTGAACGTGATGCGATAGCCGGTCCCGCAGGTCGTCGCCGTCGGGCATGCGTAGTAGCTTTCGATGCCGTTCCAGTCCGGGTTCTCAGAGAGTTCCTCGGCGACACCGCCGCGACTCAGGAAGTAGAACAGGCCATAGCCGCCGCGGATTACCGTTTTGGCATTGCCGAACAGATCGTAGGCAAATCCGATGCGGGGGCCAAAGTCGCCGTGTGGCGTGTTGACCAAAGCGGCGGGCCATCCGGAGGCTCCTGCCTCCACCAGTTCGCCCGTGGCCGGGTTGAAGTTGGACATGTGATTGTGAGCTTCGCTCGGCTGGCTCAGGGTGTCATAGCGCAGGCCGAGATTCAGAGTGAGTTTCCGGCCAATCCGCCAGTCATCCTGGGCAAAGTAGCCGTTCTCCCAGCTGCGCGTCTCGTAGTAGCCCGAAAACGCGCCCACCTGGTAGCCGCCCATGAAACCACCCAGCAATTCAGAGGTTTCATAGCCGGTAAACGTTCCGTGGGCCGACGTGGGAGCCGGCATGCCACCATAGTTGCCGTCGTCAATCCAGAAGTACCCCTTGGCATCGTTGCCCTGATCCCAGTTCACATCGCGGTGGATAATGCTGGCGCCGAACTTGAAGGTGTGTTTTCCCTTGTTCCAGGTCAAGGCATCGGAGAATTGGTTGGTTGGCTCGACGATTAGATACGGACCACCGTCGCCCACATAGCTCAGGTTCCCGTACCATCCACCGATGATCGGCATGCCGCCCAGCAACGGGGATGTATTGGCATTCACGATGCCCAGATTCTGCGCCAGCGGAACGTTCGCGTCTGGCTGCTCGTATCCGGACAGATCCCTGTCCCAGCCGTAGTGGAATTCGTTGATGACCGCGGCGCTGAAGATATGCGTATAGCCGGCGGCAACCTGACGTGGATGTGACGGGTTGAAGCCATTCCCGGAGGGCAGAGCGTGAGTGGCGTCTATCAGGGACAGGGTGTTGTGCAGGAAGTCATCGCCGATGCTGTAACGGCCGAAGACAGTGTCCTTCGAACTCAGATTCCAGTCCAGGCGCCCATCGTAATCGTTCAATGTCTCAACGTTGTACTGCGAATACCCGAAGTTGTTAGAGTTCGTCGCGATATTGGCGCCGGAAATATTCGGATTGGGGAACGCATTCAGGTAGGCTAAGCCGACGGAGCTCGGAGTTGGAATGATGTTGAGTGTGGCGTTTCCAGCTTGCGTGGCATTAACGCCGCCGACCCAGCCAAAGGGCAAACAGGTTTGCGGGCTATAAACGTATCCGTAACCGGCGGCAAACTGCGGCAGGAGAGTCGGCGTGGAGCCTGTTGTATAAAGGCTCGGGCAGATGGCCGCGATGGGCACGCTGGTTGCTGTTCCCGCCGCGGTGGAGCTGAGCAGTTCCGTGAAGTTGCCCTTACGCATCAAAGCTGTAGGCACATGCGTCGTGTTTGAACCTGCCGGCAGGTTTTCGCGCCAGCCCTGGTAATCTCCGAAGGCGAACAGCTTGTTTTTCCACAGCGGCCCGCCCGCGGAGCCGCCAAACTGGTTCCGGCTCAATTCCGGAACGGTGGAGCCGAAGACGGCCGCAGCGCCTTCCTTGGAACGGTTGAACCAATAGATCGCGCCGTGAACGTCGTTGGTGCCGGATTTGGTGGCGACCTGCACTACGCCGCCGCCGGAACGGCCAAACTCTGCCGGAGGAACGCTGGTCGTCGTCTTGAACTCGGCGATGTCTTCGAGCGCCGGGAAAATCACGATGGTATTGACCAGCGACTCGTTGTTGTCAATGCCATCGAGCTGGAAGTTATTCGACTGTGGGGGCAAACCGTCGATCGCCAGTGCGGCTGCGCCCGAATCGGCGTTGCGCCAGGTCTC
>JBEKAS010000109.1:0-21248 GCA_050015795.1 Occallatibacter sp.
ACCCAGCCGGGGTTGGCGTTGCTGGATGTGGTTCCGCCCGGGTTGTAAGCCGACTGGTCATAGGCCGTGACATACACCGCATCGTTGTTGGCGAGGACCGTGACGCCGGTGGAGATGATGGTGTCGGTGGGGAATGCGGCAAGGGTGAGCGGCTTGGTGGACGTTGCGGCGCCGATGGCGCCGCTGCTTAGGGCATATTCCGTCAGCGTGGCGGAGCTGGCGCCCGAGACCACGTAGAGGTAGGTATTGGCGGTATTGACCGCGATAGATACCGGGGTATTGGTCAGGGTAATCGAGTCTTTCTGCGTGAGAACGCCGGAATCAGCGACGGTGAAATGCACTACGGTGTTATTGCCCTGGTTGGCGACATAAACGTTGCTGTAGTCCGAAGTCGTGGCCATGGCCACCGGGTTGGTACCGCCGGAGGAAATGGGAGTCACTGCCGAGCGGATGGCGCCGGACGAGGCGTCGGTGGCGTAACCATAGATCTGGCCTGCGCTGCCGGCAGAGGCGCCCGCCGAGGCGGCCACGTAAACAAAGTCGATGGTGACAAGCTGGCAGGCCGTCAGGAGTGTGGCCACAATGAGGCCAATCGCAGAGACCAGAGCGAGCTGGCTCAATTTACTGAACTTCATGCGCTTCCTTCGTCATGGGCCCAGAACCGGCTCCGCTGGGCGGGCCGGACGATTGCATGTTCTCACTGCGACGAGACGCCGCCTCCGGTGCCATTGTGCGGAATGGCCGCCGCAGCCACGGGCTGGGCGTTGGTGGCAAACGGCGAGGACTGGGCGTCGAGCAGGGTACCGGCCGTCGTGCTCAGCTCAAAATCCGAAACTGTGTTGTCGAGAAAATTGACAGTAAAGAGAAAGTGGTTGGTCGAGGGATCGATGCCGATGGCGACGGGCTGCAGGCCGGTGGCGTAGCTGCCGACGCGCGTGAGCACGCCACTCGACATCGAATAAGCCGTGACGGTGGCGTCGGTCGAGTTGGAGACGTAGGCATAGGCGTACGAGGGATCTACGACTACGCCGGTGGGATCGTTGCCGGCGGGGTAGGGGCTGCCGTTTAACGCGGTAAGCGCGCCGGTGGAACCGACGGCGTAACCGAGCACGTTGCCGCGCACTGCGTCGGTCACATACACATAGGCGCTTTTGGCATCGCTGGCGATGGCGGAAGGCTGATCGCCGGCCGCAAAGGGCGAGCCAGGCGCGGCCGTCAACACGCCTCCCGACCCGACAGAGAAGCCGAAAACATAGCCCGCGGAAGGCGTCACCGACGAGTCGTACGCGGTGACATAGACATATGCGCCTGAGGCGAGCACATTCACGGCCGTGGGCACGATCACGTGCAATGGCGCGCTGGGGAGAGTGAGCGGCCAGAATTGGGCGCTCACCGCCGGGTTGGTGGCCGGAGTGCCGAGCCCGATCGGCGTGCTGCTGGTAGCGGCGGTCAGCGGGTACACGGCGATGGAACCGGAACAAGGATCCGCGGTGGAGCAGAGCGGAAGCGGCTGGTAGGTATCCACCACGAAGACGTTGGATTTGTCGGCGGCGATAGCCAGCGGGTAGATTCCAGGAGTGTTGACCGTGTTATACGGATAGAGCTTGCCATCGCTGCCGATAATGAACTGGACAATGGTGTTGTCGTCCTGATTGACCACGAACAGGTTCTGGAAATCGGCGGAGATAGCCTCGGCGATGGGGTTGCGGCCTTCAGAAGGAAACGGCGAAGTGGGAATCTGGCGCATGCGGCCGGATTCGGAGTTGATCTCGAAAACGTCGATCTCGCCGTAGTTGTTGGCGCCGGCGGCTTTTGCGCTGGCCACGAAGACGAAATCCACGGTGAGCGTCTCGCAGGCAGTAATGAGCGAAGCCGCCACGAGGCTGGCCGCGGCAACCAGCAAGAGGGCAAAACCAGAGTGAACGATGCCATTTTTTGCAGCCTTCGAGGTCGCCGCTCCCTGTTGCTCCCACCCCAACGACGCCGCGGCGTCGTCGGGGACCCCAGGTTGGTCGCGGCGACTTGGCTCTTGTGACTTGGCGATCAGCCCACTCTGGTTTTGCGATCGCTGGCTCGATCTGGAAAACTTCATGCGCATCTTTCGTCAGCAGGGCCACCCATGGGCCCTTGAAAAAATCTGGTTTTTGATCAAATCAATTTTCGATCCAATCAAGGCGCGAGCTGCGAACGGCCGTGCCGGGATTTGGACAATGTTTCTTAGAGACTCCGAAGCATCCGGAACTTCTCAAGAGGCGCCGGCCAGCCTGTCGCAATTGGGCCGGCGGACGCCGCCTGGCTCTATCCGGTACGCCCGTCCACCAGGCACCATGTCGGCTGACCCTCGAGCGGGTAACTCCCAGTCCCCGAACGCAATTCGTTCAGGTCGCCGGTATTCGGATCGAGCAAGCGTCCGGTCACGGTCGAGTCATATTCGTTGGCTTCGTAGATGAACTGACTCGAGGGATCTTCGACGATGCACTGCGGACCCGAACCGGAGCCGAAAGGCTCTTCGGCGATGAAGCTCAACTGATAAGAAGGCGAAGTGGTCAGGAAGTATCCGGCGATGCCGCTTTCCGGATTCACTCCGGTTGTGTTATTGCCCTGGTTGGCGACATAAACGAATTTGCCCTTCGACTCGACCAGGATCTGGATGGGATTGGCGAGCGTGGGGTCATCGGGGATCACGCCGCTTGGCTCCGCCTGCAATGCGCCGCCTGTGCCGGTGGTATAGGGGAGAATCCGGCTTTGCGAAGTGGTGGAGTTTCCGTTGAATGTGACCGTAACCGGCTCGTTGTCGAGCACGTAGATGACGCTGCCGGCATTCACAATGGAGGTGCCCTGCTTGATGCCCAGAGGCTGCACGCTGTTCTGGCTCAGCGTCAGCTGGCCGCTGCTGGAGGAATAGGAGTACGGCCAGACCGAGGTGCCGCCGGTATACGGGTAGGAGGTGGGCGTCGGCGCACCGGTGAGGGTAAGGAGGAAACCGCCGCTGAGAACGAAATCGACAGGATTGGCGGGAACCGGGAAGTAGGTGAGCGCGGAGCCGTTGGCTGCGGTTACCTGGGCATTGACGACCAGCGACAAACGGCCCGTTGTTGAGTTGATCTGGAAGACCGTAATGTCGCCGCAGGTGGTGACCCCCCCTCCCAGGGCGCGCGCGCAGTTGTCGTTGGCCGCCGGATTGGCGTTGTCGGGCGCGTCGTGGTCGAGAACCATCAAATAGTTGCCCGAGGCGTCAACGATAAGCCGGAACGGGTTCTGACCCTGCGTGTAGAAGGTCTCCTGGGGCGTCAAGATGCCATTGCCGCCCACGGCATACTCAGTGATATTGGCGTTCTGGCACTCGGCGCTGCCTACGCCATAGCAATCGCCATTGCCGGCGTTGTTCACGCCGCGATTGAGGATATAAAGGAACCGGCTAGCTTGGGTGAGGACGGCGCGGACCGGGTTGGCGCCTCCCGAAGGGATTGGCAGACCGTTAATGGAGGTTAGCTTGCCGGTGTTGTGGTCGATCTTATAGCCGGAGATGATGCCGCTGCTCCCGGTCGAGGCGGTGACGGTTCCCGTTACATACAAGAAGCCAACCGTATAACTCTCAACGCAAGACGTTACGCCAAAGATGATGCCTGCAGAGAGGACGCCCATCGAAAGCGCCTTGCCGAATTTCGTGAACCTCATGCTATTCCTTCATCCTGGTCAGGCGTGCGCCGCCAAGTTTGGTCGTTCCCGAGCAGTGCTGGGTTGGGATGGAATCCCTGATGAATTGTAAAAGGCGAGGGCAGGTTGTGCCTAGTTTCCGTCTGGGACCGGTCAAAAGCCTTGATTTCCAACACTTCGCCGCCCTGACTCTGGCCCCTCGGCCTACTTTCGCTACCCGGCAAACCGACTCTCTGGATGTAATCGCAGTATAGACGTTCCGAGGGTGGTAATGGGCAGCGATGGTCTTCTGGAATTTTTGCCGGGGCGGTCGCGGAGGTTTTCCTCGTACCGGTCTCGGGTGCGGTGTGGCCTCGGGTGCGGGTCTGGAGACCCGCACCAAAGTGCGATCCACGCAAGCCAGGTGCGGTGGACCTCACGGTAGCCGTTGACCATGCCGATAAGGGAACTGAACCTTGGTTTCGGAGACAATCGAACGACGATCGTTAAGACCACATGCGCGGCGTTCCGTGAAAAGTTAGCGACGTTTCTGGATCGAGTTTCCGATAATCGCGAAGTCATCCTTGTCAAAGGCCGCGGGAGGCCCAATGTAGCCATCATCGCGGTAGACGAGCTTGCCGAATTGACGAAAACCACACTGCTGCAGCGCTCACTGAAGAGCGCAGGGCCGCTTCTAAAGTCATCGCAGAAACTGGAACGCGGCGGAGCGAAAAGTCGACCAATGCGGACTTCCACAACTCGGTAAACGCGAAGGATTTATCGGACCTTTACAGGCCGCCGACCCCCCTGCCACACTGGAGCGTGGACACGCAGACCGTCGTCATCCTCGATTTTGGCTCGCAGTATACGCAACTGATCGCGCGCCGCATCCGCGAGCAGAACGTTTTTTCCGTGGTGCTGCCGTGCACGGCGCCGCTGAGCGAAATCGAAGCCTACAAGCCTATCGGATTGATTCTTTCGGGCGGACCGTCGTCGGTGTACGACATCGATGCGCCGGATGCAGACCCGCGCGTGCTGGCGATGGGCATTCCGACGCTGGGAGTGTGCTACGGATTGCACTTTATCGTGCATCACATGGGCGGCAAGGTGCGCTCGGCGCCCAAGCGCGAATACGGGCACGCCGAGGTACAGATTGAAGACGGCGCGACGGAGTTGTTTGCCGGGCTGCCGCCGTCGATCCAGGTGTGGATGAGCCACGGCGACGAAGCCGAGAAGCTGCCGCCGGGCTTTCGCCGCGTGGCCGTGACCGAGAATGCGCTGGCCGGAATCTCCAACGAGGAGCGCCGCATCTGGGCGGTGCAGTTTCATCCCGAGGTGCACCACACGCCGCTGGGGCCGCAACTGATCGGGAATTTTCTCCGCATCTGCGGGGCGCGCGGCGACTGGACACCGGCACACTTCATCGAGACGACCGTGGCTGCAATCCGCGCCAAGGTGGGCACGGGTCACGTGATCTGCGGCCTTTCGGGCGGCGTGGATTCTTCAGTGGCCGCGATGCTGGTGCACAAGGCCATCGGCAGCCAGCTGACCTGCATCTTTGTGAACAATGGTGTCCTTCGCAAAAATGAATTCCAAAACGTACAAAAAAGTCTGCGCGACAAGCTGGGGTTGAATATTGTTGCGGTGAACGCCAGCGCGCGCTTCCTGACACAATTGGCGGGAGTGACGGAGCCAGAGATCAAGAGAAAGCGCATCGGCGCGGAGTTCATTGCGGTTTTCGAAGAGGAAGCCCAGCGCATCGCGCAGGAGACGGGCTGTGTCGAGTGGCTGGTGCAGGGGACGCTCTATCCCGACGTGATCGAGTCATCGAGCGTGAAGGGCCCGAGCCAGACCATCAAGAGCCACCACAACGTGGGCGGACTGCCGGAGCGCATGAAGCTCAAGCTGATTGAGCCGCTGAGGGACCTGTTTAAGGATGAGGTCCGCCGCATCGGACGCGACATGGGCATGCCGGAGGAGATTCTGAGCCGGCAGCCGTTTCCCGGTCCGGGGCTGGCGGTGCGCATCCTGGGCGAAGTAACGCCGGAGCGCGTGGCCCTGTTGCAGGAGGCCGACGAGATCGTGGTGGCCGAGATCAAGGCGGCCGGACTCTACAACAAGATCTGGCAGAGCTTTGCGGTGCTGCTGCCGGTGATGAGCGTGGGCGTGATGGGCGACCAGCGCACGTATGCATTTACCGCGGCCATCCGCGCCGTGCATTCGGAAGACGGCATGACGGCGGACTGGACGCCGCTGCCCTACGAGCTGCTGAAACGGATTTCCAACCGCATTGTGAATGAGGTGCGCGGCATCAACCGCGTGGTGTACGACGTGACGTCGAAGCCGCCGGGCACGATCGAGTGGGAGTAATTTGCCATTAAGGCAGCCGTGGCCTGCGGCCGCCAGCCGTGCTGAAACTTATTGGATTGGCAACCCTGCTTCGTCGTGGTGGGTGCGGCACGTTTCCCTGTCACTGCCAGAGAATGAGAAATATGCCATAATTGTATCGAGGTGGCATTCGATGACAGAAACGGTAGTTCTCGGAGAAAGTGGCAGAATCGTGCTGCCGGCCTCCATTCGCAAGGAATTCGGCTTGACGCCGGGCGAGCGGCTCACTGTGATCGCGGTGGATGGTGAGATCCGGATCTTCACGCGCAAGATGATTCTGAACAGCGTGCGGGCGCGGATCATCGAGAAGCGCGGGACACTAAAAGGAATTCTCGACGAATTTATCGAAGAGCGGCACGAACAAGCAAGGCGTGAGGCCAGAGGTGAGTAGGATCGTGTTCGATGCAAGCGCTGTTTTGGCCATGATCCTCAAAGAGCCAGGCGGAGACCGAGTGGAGTCGGCGCTCGACACCACGAATCAGGGGACCGATACGGAAATTGCTATCAGTTCGGTGAATTGGTGTGAGGTGCTGACCAGACTCCAACGCAGTCCTGCTTCTCTTACTCCCCAGGAACTTGCGGGAATTCTGAGTGGGGTCGAGGTGGTTCCATTCGAGCGACATGGCGCCGAGAAGGCTGCGCAACTGAATTTGTTGGCCCCATCCATCTCGCTAGGCGACCGCGCCTGTCTTGCGCTCGCATCGGCGCGCAAGGCTGCCGCATGGACCACAGACAAAGCCTGGAACCGAGTCAAAGTTGGCGTTTCCATTGAAGTATTGCGCTAACGCCCGCCCTGCGCGGCCTTGGCGAAGTGGAAGACGCAGTTGACCTGGTGCGTGGCTGGGTCGGGCTTGGCGTCGTAGGTGGTGATAACGGTTTGCATCCATTTTGCGAGGGTGCGGTCCTGCTTTTGGGCGCCCGCCGCGAAGCTTGAGACGTAGCTTTCGTCGAAAGGTTGGCCGGGCGCCATCTTCCAGAGACGCGTGAGCCGGGCGGCCATGGCATCGGGAGCGCCTTCGAAATGAACTGTCCCCATCTGATAGCTCGGGCCGGGTACGATTTCGAGGGTGTAATTCACGATATGCGTGGTCTCGTTGAACGAGGGATGCGAGACGACCGAGCAATCGAGATAGCCCCGGGCGTGATAGGCGTCGCGGACGGCGAGGAGAAACAGATCGAGCGGCCTTCCCGAGCCGGCCGGGTATTTAGACAAGACCTTCTGCACCTCCGCGCGGGCCACGAGCGCGTCTGCCGGGTAGTCGATCGAGCCGAGCTTGTAGACTCCGCCTTCCTTGATGGCGACCGCGAAGGGGATCGCGACGGCTAAATCAGAAGATTGCCCGGAAATGATGGGAGGGGCAGCTTGGGTTACGGCGACTTCGACGGCCGCATAACCCTGGTCCTGGTAGAGATCCTCAAAGACGTGCTGAAGACCGGGGGCGGTGTTCTCGGTATCGAATGCGTTTCCGGTCTGGCCGGCGACCAGCGTATTGACCCTGGCCTGCATGGCGGGCGAAACGCCGGAAAGCTGGATGGGGCCGATGCGCACCGCCGGCGAGGTGACGGTGAAGTCGATGGCCGTGATTTTTTGCGGGCCAAGGCCGCTGGTGAGCACGGCTTTCACCGTTGCCTTGATGCCCTGGCCGGCCAGCATTTCTTCGAACATTTGGCAGATGCCTTCGAGCATGGAGCCATTGGCGGGCAAGAGGCCGTGATAGAGCGGGAAGCGCTGGTGAATCCTGGCGTCGAGTTCTCTTCCGGGCTGGAGCGGCAGATTGTCGAGGTGCATGGGGAAGAGCTGGCTGGTGGGCGTCAATGAGAAGAGCAGTCCCTTGCTGTCACTGCTGAACTTGACCACCGCGAAGAGGCCGGTATCGTTGAGCAGTTTGGCGTGAGCTTTGACCTCGTTGGCGCTGAGGCGCGCGCCCGGATTGAGGCCGGCAGCCGCGAGCAACTCCTCTTGCGTGTATTGGGGCGCGCCTTGAAAGCGGATGGCGGCGGTGGGAGCCTTTCTTTGCGCGGGCGGAGCCTTCTTTTGCGCGAGCGAGGAAAGAGAGCAGAGAAGAAGAACCGCGGCAATCCGTGCAGGCTGTTTGATCATGCTGCGCCAAGATTAACAAACCGTAGACGGTGCGGCCAGCGGAGCGGAGACGCCGATGATGCCGCCGATAACGGAGTTGTCGCCGGCGAGAAGCGGGCACTGTGCCGTCTGCTAGATTGGGGATGGCATGAGCGGGAAGGCGACATTGAGGAGTGATTCTGTGGCAGGGCTGGCGCCGTTTGGCATTGAGCCCTATTACTCGGTGCGCCCCTGGGGATTTCACGATCTGCGTCCCTGGTACGATCGCGTCGCCAAGGGCGATCCGATCGGCGAGGTGTGGCTGACGGGCGATGAGTGTGCGATTGCTACCGGTCCGCACAAGGGCGAGAAGCTGGGCGTATTGTTTGCGAAGGCGCACGATGCGATGGTGGGCTTGGTCGCGCCGGCCGGATCGCCGCTGTTGATCAAAGTGATTTTTGCGCGCGAGAAGCTGAGCGTGCAGGTGCATCCCGACGACAAAATGGCGCAGAAGTATGGCGAGCCGAGGGGAAAAACGGAGTGCTGGTACGCTCTGGCGGCGGAGCCGGGTGCAAAAGTGGCGTTGGGGGTAAAACCCGGCACGACGCTCAAGCAAATCGAGGGAGAAATTCAGGCGGGAACGCTCGAATCCAGTCTGAACCTCGTGCCCGTAGCCGCCGGCGACCTGATCTTCGTCGATGCGGGCACAATCCACGGAATCTGGCCGGGCTCGATACTGCTGGAGACACAGCAATACAGCGACACGACGTATCGAATGTTCGATTACGGACGCGGACGCGAGCTGCACATCCAAAAATCCCTCGAAGCAACGAAGCTCACGACGCGTGCGGGGAAGATTGCGCCGCGGCGGCTTGCCGATCGCACCGTGCTTATCAACGTAGAGTACTTTCGCGTGGAGCGGGTACCAGTGGAGGGCAGCCGGACGAGCGAAAGCCTGCGCGGCGGCGAGAAGCCGGGTTTGGCCTACCTGTTTGCCGCGGCGGGAGCGGGACGGCTTACGGGCGCAGGATTTGAGCCGGTGGAGTTGCCGGCGAGGGGCATTGTGGCTGTGCCTGCGGCGTCGCCGGAATTTGTGCTCGAGGATTTGGGTGCCGGGGACAAGCTCGATTTGATCCGGATTACGCCAAACTGGCCGGGGTGAGACAGCTTTTGGCTTCTAGCTCTTAGCTCGTCGTGGTGAGTTTGCGGCGCGGGATGGGTAGATGCGAGCGGTCGCGCCGAAAGGCAACCGCAGATCCTTCGACTCAGTTTGCCGCCCACCCACCCCACGGACGAAGACCTGTCCGCGGGGGCCCCGGTCACGCGGCAAACTTCGCTCAGGGTGACAAGTCCAGTTATCCAATTGACTTCTGACCCAGGCTGCTCGACGGAGATTTTTGCACAATCCTTGCCATGCAGCCTGCCAGTTGATGCAGAATCTATAGTCATATGAGCATTCGACTCGCAATTCCAGCTGAACTGCGCGGGGCCGTGGATGCGGCCACCGCCGACTGGCAAGCCAACCGCAAAATCGAGCGTTTCTGGAAGAAGGACCCCTCGCTATGGACCCGCGATGGCGAGGAGCAGTGGATGGGCTGGATCGATATTGTCGAGCGCCAGCAGAAAGACCTCTCGTCGCTGGCCGAGCTGGGCGGCGACGTGCATAGCGCGGGCTTCAAATCGGCTCTACTGCTGGGCATGGGCGGGTCCAGCCTGTGCCCTGAGGTTCTGGCCAAGACCTTCGGCCCGCAGCCGGGTTTTCCCGCGTTGCACATCGTGGACTCCACTGATCCGGCGCAGGTGTTGGCTGCGTGCGAAGCGGTGGACCTGGGCGAGGCGCTGGTGATCGTGGCAAGCAAATCGGGTTCCACGCTCGAGCCCAACATTCTGAAGCAGTTTTTTTATGAGCAAGTGCGCCGCGTCGTAGGGACCGAGAATGCCGGCAGCCATTTTGTGGCCATTACCGATCCCGGCTCGAAGATGGAGCAGGTGGCGAAACACGACGGTTTCCGGTACATCTTTTACGGCGACCCGCAGATCGGCGGGCGCTACTCGGCGCTCTCGAACTTCGGCGTGGTTGCGGCCACCGTGGCCGGCCTGAAGGTGGGCAAGCTGCTCGACGAGGCCGCCAAAGGTGTGGCCAGCGCAAAAGAGCCGATCCAGAGCAATCCCGGAGTGCAGCTTGGATTGCTGCTGGGAACGGCAGCCAATGCCGGGCGCGACAAGATCACCTTCTTCACTTCGCCGGAGATTTACGACCTGGGAGCTTGGCTGGAGCAACTGATCGCCGAGTCCACCGGCAAGCAGGGCAAGGGAATTACGCCTGTGGATCGCGAAGCGATCGGCGCGCCCGAAGTGTATGGCAACGACCGCGTCTTTGCCTATGTGCGCCTGAAGAACGCCGCGGACGCGAGCGCGCAATCGGATCTCGACGCCAAGGTTGCGGCTATCGAGGCTGCCGGCCATCCGGTGGTGACCATCGAAATCGGGGACCTGTACGAAATCTTCGGCCAATTCTTCACTTGGGAGATTGCCACTGCGGTTGCCGGCTCAGTGATGGGCATTAATCCCTTCAACCAGCCCGACGTGGAGTCGGCGAAGATCGAGACGCGCGCCCTGACCGACGAGTACGAAAAGACGGGCGAGCTGCCGGAGCGGCAGCCGGTGCTCAAGGAGGCCGGAATTGAACTGTACGCAACGGAGGCTTATGCGGCGCAGCTACGGGCGCAGGCGCCCACAGATACGCTGACCGGCTTTTTGCGCGCGCATCTCGCTCAACTGCGCGCAGGCGACTACTTTGCGGCGCTGGCCTTTCTGCCCATGTTCCCCGAGCACGAGGCGGCGATCCAGGTGCTTCGGCACGGTGTACGCGACCGCAAGCACGTGGCCACCTGCCTTGGTTTCGGACCGCGCTTTCTGCACTCGACCGGACAGGATTACAAAGGCGGCCCGAACACGGGCGTATTCTTGCAGATCACCGCCAAGCACGCCAAAGACGCGGAGATTCCAGGCCAGCGGTACAGTTTTGGGGTGGTGATCGACGCCCAGGCGGCGGGGGATCTGGCGGTGCTGGAGTCGCGCGGACGCCGTGCCCTTAGGGTTCACCTGGGAGCCGATGTGGCCGCGGGCCTGAATGCTTTGAATGCGGCGGTTGCGGCGGCGCTGGGGTAGAGCGTTTTTCGCCAGGAGTTGTGCTTGCGATCCCACCCTAGGCGCAAAAACAAAGACGCGCCGAGGGTGGGGCACCCAGGATGGTGCCAGAGCGGTTATCCCACCCTAAACGCAAGAAGCGCGTTTAGTATGGGGCACCCCAAGAGGATGCTGGGTCTGGCGGTCAAAAGCGGACAACTATTTGCCGAAAACAGGGTGATACCGGGTAACAGGCTCAGGGCTTGGTCCGTCTAACGGTTTGGACCGCTGAAAAAGGCTTCGAAAGTCGTTCTCCTCGCGGGACTTTCCCCAGGGTTGAGAATGACCGCAACGATAGAGGAGATATCAAAAATGAATCGCAGCTTGCTGAAGAACATGATTCGACCGCTCGTGGCATTCGCCGGGGTGGCCGTGCTGTGTGCTGTGGTCACACTGGCGCAGGACGGCGGCGCGGGCCCGGCGGGACAATCACAAGGCCAGGCACAAGGTCAGCCGGCAGCTCAGCCGGCGGCGCCGCAGGGACCGCGCGCCGATGGACAGATTGAGATGGATGTGGTGCACGCCCTCGACGGGTCGGCGGCTCTGAAGAACGACCTGATCACGGCAGCCACGATCCAGGGCGAAGTTACGCTCTCAGGAACGGTTTCGAGCGAGGCGTCAAAGCAGCTGGCTGAATCGATCGCCGCGCACGTGGATGGCGTGACCAAGGTGCACAACAACCTGAAGGTGGGCAATCCGGCCGCGGATGCGCAGAATATGCCGCCGGCTCCCGACACGCAGGATATGCCGGACGCCGATCAGTCGCAGGTGCAACAGCAAACGGCGGGTTTGCCGCCTCCGGGACCGGCTCCGGGCCAGGGTGCGAGCCCGACTCCGAACGAGAGCCAGGCTCCGGCGCAAGCGCCTTATCCGCAGCAGCAGCAGGGAGCTTATCCACAGCCACCGCCTCCGCCACAGCGGCCTCAGTACCAGAATCCGCAGTATTCGCAGTATCCGCCGCAGTATCCTCAGGCTCCGCCAGCGCCGCGCTATGCGCCGGCCACGGGGCCGGTGACGCTGCCAGCGGGAACGCTGCTGCAGCTGCGCACCAGCGAGCCGGTGGATAGCAAGAGGGCCAAGGACGGCGAGCCGGTGCAGTTCATGGTGATTCAGGACGTGACCATGGGCGGCGTGCTGGCGATTCCGCGGGGAGCCGTGGTGCACGGCGTGATTGCAGAACACAAGAACGTGGGTTCCGGCAGCATGGGAGGCAGCTCCTCGCTGGCGCTAGCGCTGACTTCGCTCGATCTGGGCGGGCGCAACTATCCGCTGCAGACCGACCAATTCAAGGTGAAGGCGCCGAATAAGGCCGGTCAGACGGTGGGCAGCGCGTTAACCGGCGGCGTGATCGGCACGATCATCGGCTGCGCGGTGGGCCGCGGCGCGGGCTGCGCCATCGGCGCCGGCGCAGGCGTGGCTGGGGGCACGGCATTGGGAGCGGCTGAGCCTGGATACCGGGCCTGGATTCCTGCCGAAGCGCTGGTCACCTTCCACCTCGGGGCGCCGATTACGGTGGCTCCGGTGAGCCCGCAGGAAGCGGCAAGGCTGGCGCAGGGCCTGTATCCCGGCGGCCCGGCGCTTTACCGCCGCGCCCCTTACGGATCGCCCTATTACGGCTATGGATACGGTCCCGGGTACTACGCGTATCCGGCGCCCTACTATCGGCCGTATTACATCGTGGGCGGAGCGTACTACTGGCGTTAACGACAGGGGTCAGGTTTCAGGTGTCAGGGGTCAGCATCGGGCATCCGCCGGGGCGGATGCCCGATTTGCTTTAGGGGGCGTCGTGGCACCATGGGCGCACGGGCCGCGGCAGGCTGTCGTCTATAATGGCAGAGTCGCAAGCAGCGAGAATTGCGCAGCGCAAAGCCGTCGGAATGCAGTGGATTTGCCGCTACTGCCTGACCGGTGAGCGAGAGTGCGCGTAGAGAGTAGAAGGCGAAGATCCATCCATGATTCGTTTCCTGCAATCAGACAATCGCATTACCAAGGCGCTGTTCGTGGTCGTGATTGGCGCCGCATCGGTAGCCATGGTGGTTTACCTGATCCCCGGACTAACCGGTGCCGGCGCTGCCGCGCCCGATACCTTCGCGGTGGTGTATCCCCACTGGTACAGCAAAATTCTGTCGTCCGGCGACTCCATCAGCCAGACGCACGTGCAACAGGTTGCGGAGAACGAGCTGCGCCAGCGCGGCCCGCAGTACGCCAGCAATCCGATGATCGTGCAGTACTTTGAGCAGAGCAACAGGTGGGCCAGCAACTGGTGCAGCAGAAGGTGCTTTTGCAAGAAGCGCACAAGCTTGGCGTGTACGCCACGGACGACGATGTGCGCCAGTACCTGCGCACCGGTCCCACGGGGCAGGTGCTTTACCCCGGCGGCACATTCATTGGCCCTGACGCCTACAAGCAGCTGGTTGACGACCGGCTGCACGTATCGGTCGACGAGTTTGAGGACCAGATCAAGGAGGAAATCACGGTGCGCCGCCTGCAGGCCCTGATTACCGCGGGTGTGACGGTGAGCGACCTGGAGGTTCGCGAGCTCTATCTGAAAGCAAACATCAAGATCAAGTTCGACTACGCGGTGATCTCGGCCGAGGACCTGCGCAAGACGATCAATCCTTCGGATAGCGATCTGGAAGCGTTCTTCAAGAAGAATGCCGCGCAGTACGCCCAGGCGGTGCCCGAGGAGCGCAAGATCACCTACTTCGCGTTTACGCAGGAGCAGGTTCCGGGAGGCGTTCCGCAGCCTACGCAACAGCAGATTCAGCAGTATTACAACGACCACATGAGCGATTACACGGTTCCGGATCAGGCCAAATCGCGGCACATTCTGATCAGCGTGCCGGAAGGCGCCGACGCCAAGACCGACGCCGCTGCCAAGGCCAAGGCGGAGAGCGTTCTGAAGCAGCTCCAGGCCGGCGGAAGCTGGACCGAGCTGGCGAAAAAATACTCTGACGACCCGGGCAGCAAGGACCAGGGCGGCGAGCTGGGATTCGCGCAGCGCGGCAAGATGGTACCGGAGTTCGACAAGGCCATCTTTACGCAGAAGATCGGTGACATCGCCATCGTGAAGAGCAGCTTCGGCTACCACATTATTCAGGTTGAAGAGCGGCAAAGCGCGCACACGCAGCCACTGAGCGAAGTGCAGGCAAACATTGTTGCGGCGCTGACGCGCGAAACCACGGGGCAGGCGGAGTCGCGCTATGCGGAACAGTTGACCGCGGAGGCGAACAAGGACGGCCTGGATAAGACCGCAGCAGCGCATCATCTGGAACTGGTGAATTCGCAGCCGGTGGGACGCGACGGCGTGATTGCCGCGTTGCCCGACAGCTCACAGCTTTTAGCCAAGGCATTTGCAGCCAAACAGGGCGATCCGCCGCAATCCGCACCGACGGGCGAGGGCTACGCCATCTTCCAGGTGACGGGCGTGATGGCGGCGCACGCGCCGGCCTTTGCCGATTGGAAGACCCACGTGCTGGACGACTATCGCGACGAGCAGTTGCCGGCGTTGCTCGGCCAGAAGACCAAGGACCTTGCCGACAAGGCGAAAGCGATGAACGATCTTGGCAAGGCTGCCAAGGCCGTGGGCGCGACGGTGAAGACCAGCGACCTGGTGGGCGAAAGAGGACAGGTGCCGGACTTTGGCGAAGTGGGCCAGGTGGCTCCGCAGCTCTTCGAGATGACGGTTGGCTCATTCAGCGGGCCCATCAACGCGGGCCGCACCGGCGTGGTGGTGAAGATTCTCGACAGGCAAGAGCCGACCGGCGACGAGATCGCGAAGAACTTCGACCAGACGCGCGATCAGATTCTGGAACAGAAGCGCAACGAGGCCTTCAGCGTGTTCATGAGCGGAGTGTGGGACGACTACAAGAAGCACAACCTGATCCGCTTTAACGCCAAGCCTCAGCAAACGCCGGGGACGTAGGGCAAGACTGTTGCAGCAAGTGTGAGGCCCGCAGCCGGAAGGTTTGCGGGCCTTGTTGTTTCTGCGAACTTCTGACACGCCGCTCTAGCGCAAGCCCTCAGTAGCAAACGGCAATCCTGTGGTGGGCGAGTGGTCCGGTTGCGCGTCGAGATTGGGCGCGACGGATACAGGGCCGAATGAGGCTGGCGCTACCGTCACGTTCCAGCCGTCGAGGACGATGAGCGGATCTTCTCCGTTGAAGTCGCTCTGCGCGGCCTCGATGCCGATGGTCCTGGTTTCGTCGGGCAGCAACGACACGTAATTGTCGGTGTAGAAGACCGGCAAGACGCGCTCGCCGGATTTCCGGCGCAGCTGCACGTGCGCCATGAGGGCAATGCTTTGCGTGGGATTGTGCAGCGTAATGGCAAGCAGCCGCTCGCCCGCGATATATCCCTCAAGTTCCTCTGCCGTTGCCGTGAGCGTGACCATGGGCAGGTCGTTGAGCGCAGTCAGGTCGCCGGGGTGGTCCGGCAGCCCGAGCCAATAGAAGTTGCTTGACAGAAGTTCTCCGGCGGCGTTGTGCAAGGCGAGCTTGAGAAAGTGCACTGCCGAAGGATGTGCCGGGAAATCCACGGTTCCGATATTGGTTGCCGCGTCGGGCGCAGCCGACAGCTTGGTTTCGTGCTCGTACACGAGCGAACCGTCTAGGTTGTAGACGTCGACGCGCGCCACGGCATCGGCGACAGGATCGGGCTGGTTGTTGATGACCTGCACCTGCCCGTTGGCCTCATTGAGCTGGATGTGCACCATCTCCGACGCATGCATGACGGCGAAGAGCGATGCGTTGGGTTCGAGATCGTAGTGATAGAGCTGCCAAACGAAACTGGGCTGCGCGGGATCGCTCATCCACGTGATGATGGCCGTGGTGGGATGGAAGAGCTGCGCGTTGCGCCCTTCGTACATGGCGCGGAAGGCCTCGTAGTTCGCTAATTGCGCTTTGCGCACGAAGTCGGCGAGGTTGGCGATCTTGCCATAGCGGCTGGCGAGAATGGCCGGGTAAAGATCGCCGCGTTGCGCGCCCTTGGCAAAATCGTGCGCGGCCCAGTCGTCGTTGATGGTCTCCCAGTCTTTCCTGGGCATCATGCCGTGAATGGATTCGAGCGTGGGCACGCTCATGCTGCCGGTTTCGGTCTTGAAGTAGTCGTCGGTGACGGTGTAAAACTCGCGCGGAGTGCGCCAGTAATAAGGTCCACCCGAGCGCACGCCGGCGCCGTCAGTGGAACTGGGCTGATAGCGGCGCGTGGGCTCCAGCTCGGCGAGCACCTTGCGCAGGGCCGCGTCGATTTCGGGCGGTGGATAGCCCTCATTGCGCGCGCACCACAGCGCGATCGAAGGATGGTTGCGATAACGCAGCACCTTGTCGCGTACATTCGCAACATAGGTGTCGAGATCGGTGGGGTCGGGTCCATCTGCGGGGTTGGGCTGGAAGAATTCATCCCACACCAGGATGCCGTACCGGTCGCACAACTCGTAGAAGTCCTCGCCGGTGCTCTGGCCCACCCAGTTGCGGATGAGGTTGAGGTGCGCCAGTTGGTGCATGTGGATCTGGGCGTCGAGCCGCTCACGGGGAATGCGCTTCATGGCTTCGTCGAGGCCCCAGTCGCCGCCGCGGATGAAGATGGGCACACCGTTGACGGAGATAGTCAGCGTGTCGGTTCCGGGCACCGAGTAGGTGATCTTGCGGACGCCGAAGTCTACATCCGCGGCGTCGCTGACGGAGCGGCGAATCCTGAACGCAAGATGCAAGCGGTACATTTCCTGCGCGCCGTAGCCATTGGGCCACCAGAGACGCGGATGGTCAATGAGCAGGGCGGGCGTGGTCTTGGCGTCGAAGACGATTTGTTGCGTGCTATGCGGAGCAAGCTCCACCTGCCGCTCGAAGACGATGTTCTCGATGGTCCCTCGCAGCACGCCGTTTACGGGCTTGTCGCTCACGTTCTCCACGGTCGCCTGCACGGCAACGTCAGAGGAGTCGGTGCGCGGCAGCGGCAAATCGGTGGTGACCAGCGGGTCCTTGAGCAGTACAGGCCCAGCGGCCGAGAGAAAGACCTTTTGCCAGATGCCGGTGTCGCGATCGCGCACGGCGTTGAGCCAGTCCCAGCCGATGGTGGAGAGGAACGTGGGCCCGTCGATGGCGGTGATGCCGCCGTTTGAGCCGACGCCATTGCGCAGCGTGTGTTCGTGCGGATCGCCGGGATGCGGCTGCGGCGCGACCAGCACGGCGACCACGGCCGGCCGGCCCGGCTCGACCTGCGCGGTGATGTCGAAGATGCCGCGGATGAATGCGCCGCGGATCTCTCCAACTTTGACGCCGTTCACCCACACGTCGGCCGAGTAGTTGATGCCGTCGAAGTTGAGCCAGACATGATGGTTCCGGTAGGCCCGCGGCACGCGGATTACGGTACGGTACCAGTACGAGGTGTGACACAGGCTTTCGGGAATGATTTCGGGGCGCTCGTTCTCGCCATACAATGGCTCGGGATAGACATGGTCGTTGACCAGCGAGGTGAGCACCGTGCCCGGAACCGTGGCCGCGTACCAGCTATGGTTGTCGAATGCCGCGCTTGCGACTTCAGCGCCTGCTTGCGGCACTTTAGCCACATCCTGCAATCGCCAGCCGCCGGCAAGCGTGACGGGTTGCGGAGCTGAAGCGGCTGCGGCGAGCGAGGGCGAGAGAGCGACAAGAATCGAAAGCAGGGCTGAAAGGTAGAAACAAGAACGGCAAAAACGCATCTTCAATGGAGAACTCCCTCAGCTTGGAAGTCGATCAAAATTCCGCGCGGGGCGCGCATTCCAGTGTCTCAGATCGGACGGCATTCTGCAGGGCTCCCATCCGTGATAATGACGTTATGGAATTTCAGCGTTCGTCGGGAGTCCTACTGCACGTCAGTTCGCTGCCTTCTCGTGGAGGCATCGGCGATCTGGGTCCGGCGGCGCACGAGTTTGTGGCGTTTCTGGCCCGCGCCAAACAGCACATCTGGCAGGTTCTGCCGCTGTGCCCCACGGGATTCGGCAACTCGCCTTATGCGGGCTCTTCGGCTTTCGCGGGCAATCCCGCACTCATCAGCATGGAGGTTCTTCGCGACTGGGGCTGGATCGGGGCCGACCGTATCGCCGGGTTGCCAGGCGGCACGGGCGCCGTGAATTTTGAGGAAGTGGAAGCGCGGAAATTTCCGCTGCTCTATGAGGCGGCAGGAAATTTTCTCGATCGTGCACTGGACGAACCGGCACTGGCCGACCAGTGGGCGGATTTTGAAGCATTTTCCCGCGACCAGGCTTCGTGGCTCGACGATTACGCGCTATACGCAGTGTTGCGCCGCGCCTTCTCGACCGGCGCGTGGACCAAGTGGTCCGAGCCGCTGCGACGCCGCGATGCGCAGGCGCTGGCCGTGGCCGCCATCGAACACGGGCGCGAACGCATGATCGAGAAGGTGCTGCAGTTTGCGTTTTCCCAGCAGTGGAACCTTCTCCAGGAGGCTGCGGCACGCAGTGCGATACGGATCATGGGCGACGTGGCGATCTTCGTCAACATGGACTCGGCGGACGTTTGGGTGCACCCCGAGATTTTTGAACTCGACGAAGACCTGAAGCCGATCCGCATTGCCGGAGTGCCGCCCGACTACTTCTCGGCCACGGGCCAACGCTGGGGCAATCCGCTTTATCGCTGGGACGTGCTCGCACGACGCGGACCCGACGGTCTGAGTTTTGCCTGGTGGATCCAGCGCATCCGGCGCGCCGTGGAGATTTACGACATCGTGCGCCTCGACCACTTCCGCGGCTTCGAGGCGTACTGGGCCATCCCTGCCAAGGAAAAAACCGCCGTCAAAGGCGAGTGGATCAAAGCGCCTGGGCTCGAGCTCTTTCGCGCACTGGAAGCGGCGCTGGGACCGCTGCCCTTTGTGGCCGAAGACCTGGGCGTGATTACGCCGGAAGTAGATGCGTTGCGCCTCGGCCTCGGCATGCCGGGCATGAAGGTGCTGCAGTTCGGATTCAGCGACGAGGGCGCGCACACGCACCTGCCGCAGCAGTTTGCGCCTGCGACCGTGGCGTACACGGGCACGCATGACAACGACACCACGCAAGGCTGGTGGAACACGAACAATGCGAAGGAACATGCGGCTGTGGAAGCGCTGGTGGGGCCGGTGAACAGCCGTCCGGCGTGGCCGTTGATCCGCGCGGCGCAGGGCAGCGTGGCGGAGATCGCTATTGCGCCTGCGCAGGACCTGCTGGAACTGGGCTCGGAGGCGCGCATGAACACGCCTGCCGTTGCGCAAGGCAACTGGAGCTGGCGCGCGCCGGAAGGCTGCTGGACGGAGGAGTTGGCAGAGAAGTTGGCGGCGTTGGCGGAAGTGACGGACAGGGAGAATGACCCGCTCGGCAAGCAGGGAGCAAGGGGCTAGGGACCACTTCCCATTGGCTACTTCCTATTCCCTTTCTTATCGGTAGCTGGAGTCATCGAGGCGGCTCATGTCGATGGAGTCGTCGAGCACGCCGAGCGTCACGACGGCGAAGGTGAAGACCGTGGTCTCCGGCTCGAGATGGCCGCCGAAGGCCTTGTCGGCATTGGCGAGCACGATGTGCGGATGCACGCGGCCGTTCATGACCATGCCGCTCATGCCGATGATGTCGGCGGCCGCGGTGGGATTCTTGATGAACATGTTCTTCGACGGCATGTCGCGGTTCGAGACCTGATGAATCTGGTAGCCGCGCACGGAGCCGAATCCGGAAAGAATCACGGCGTTCTTGATCTTCTCCTGCGCGATCATTTTTTGGAAACCGGCCAGCAGGTCGGCGCCGAACTTAAAGCGCAGCACGACGATGCGCTCAAGATGCCCGCTGACGGCAAAGACATCGGGCACGTCGGGACTGTTGGGTTTGGAATCGATCGCGGGATTTCCCGTGGCGTGGCTGACCTCACGGCGCGTTTCCTGCGCCGGCAGGGCAAGGCATAAGGCGAGAAGGGCGGCTACGAAGATTTTTTCATGGATGTTCTCCGTGGTGTGAGCGCAGTTTACGCTGAGCAGGCTCTTACGTGCGAAGATCATTCCCACCAAAGTGCGGGTGTGGACGCCCGCACGACAGCCGGTCTCCCACCCCAGGAAACAAAGGCCGTTTCTCGGGGACCCCGGTCTGGAGACCGGCGCTACACCCCGACGATTGCGAAAACCCGCGCCTGCGGCCTACTCCCTATTGGCTATTCCCTGCTTTTAAAACGGGAATATATACCTGAGAGTTTTCATTCTGATCGAGTGAGTGAGTTGGAAGCGTGAATATCATGGGAGTCTAAGAGCATTCATGAAGTGCGTTGTCGATATATGTAAAGAATATCGTAAATAATAATTGGTGTTTTGTGGGAACTGAGACGTTTCTTCTCCAAAGTGTAAAGATTTCTCGAATGATGTTTTTCAGGTGCGGGGGTGACCCGAGGACGCATGCTCGGTAATCACGCCGCAAGGGCCCTGTATAGGGTCTTTCGCCCGACATTGAAAAGGGCGGCCACTTTTTGCCGGTCCTCGCCTTGGTCGATCAGCTTCCGAGCGTGGGTAATCTGCTGCGACGTCAATTTAGGCTTGCGTCCAAACCTCACGCCGCGGCGCTGCGCGGCCTTCACACCGGCGCGGGTCCGTTCGCTGATGAGGCTGCGCTCCAGCTCGGCCAGTACACCTATCATCTGCCACATGGCTCGGCCTGTCGGCGTCTCGGTGTCGATCTGCTCTGTGAGGGAACGGAATTTGACGCCGCGCTCCCGGAGGTCGTCAAGCATGGCGATCAGATCGCGCAAGCTGCGGCCCAGTCGATCAAGTTTCCAGACGGTGAGCGTATCGCCGTCCTGCAAGGCCTTGAGGCAACGCAGCAGGGCAGGGCGTTTGGTTGCGGCTCCTGATCAGCCCTCGTCCTTGAAAACGGTCTTGCACCCTGCACGTTTCAATGCAGCAAGCTGCAAAGCGGTACTCTGGTCGTCGGTCGATACGCGGGCATAGCCGTATTTCATCGTTTAATTATGGCCTTGAC
>JBEKAS010000110.1:0-15278 GCA_050015795.1 Occallatibacter sp.
GCACTCCATGGTTTGCGCTGAAAGCGCGCTTGTACTCACTCCACCCGCTGTCACTTCCGCCTTCTCATAACCCTCCGTGCCGCTGGGTGCGATCGTCCAGGCATGCAACCGGTGCTCCAGCTCATCGAGCGCGTGGTTGGTCCAGCTCTGCGGCGACGCGGCCTCGAGCAGCCGATCCGCCAGCCGCACCGGCAGGTGCGCGCGCAGTGCCGCTTTCGCCGCGGCCAGATCGCGTCGCGCATGCGCCGCCTGCAAGGGCGCGAGCAGGCGTTGCTCCGGCGACCAGTCGATGCGGATCGCCTCTGACGGTTTCCAATACGACGAGATTTGTAGGATGGCCGGTCCGCTCAGGCCGCGATGCGTGAAGAGCATCCTTTCCCGAAAGCTGCGCTTGCCGCAGCTCGCAATTACCGGCGCGGAAACTCCGGTCAAATCCGCGAAATGCGCATGCTCCGCGCCCGAGAGCGTCAGCGGAACCAGCGCTGGACGGCAGGTTTCAATGGCAACGCCAAACTGGCGGGCAATCTCGTAGCCGAACCCCGTGGCGCCGATTTTCGGAATCGACAGTCCGCCGGTGGCTACGATGAGCTTAGGCGCCGTGTATGCGTCATTGCCCGCGCCAACCGTAAACGCTCCGGAAGAATCGTTGCGGCGCACCTCACGCGCCGCTATCGACAAAAGCACGCGCACACCGGCTACCGCGCATTCGCTCATCAGCAGGTCGACAATCTGCTGCGCGGACCCATCGCAGAAGAGCTGTCCCAGCGTCTTTTCGTGATACGCGATGCCGTGCCGCTCCACGAGCCGGATAAAATCTGCGGGCGTGTAACCCGCCAGCGCCGATTTCGCGAAGTGAGGATTGGCCGAAAGGAAGTTGTCAGGCCGTGTGTGCAGGTTGGTAAAGTTCGCACGGCCTCCCCCCGAAATCAGGATCTTTTTGCCCGGCCGCTCCGCTCGTTCCAGCACCGCGACGCGCCGCCCGCGGCGGGCGGCTTCGATCGCAGCCATCAGGCCTGCCGCACCCGCTCCGAGGATGAGGACGTCGAAACTGTGCTGATTCACGGCGCCAACTTCGCCAACTTCATTGATCCCCAACTTCGATATTGATTAGAGCATTCCTGCCCGCCAGACTTCCGCGCTTACAATGAGAATGTTGGCACAACGGGGTGCAGAGGGATGTCGTCTCTGCGTGAGCGGTTGCGGTCTTTCGAAGCCGGGAGTGCTCATCAGACTCAACATCGGGCCTGTAGCTCAACGGTTAGAGCAGGGGACTCATAATCCCTTGGTTGGGGGTTCAAATCCCTCCGGGCCCACCACCAATGCGCCCACCACGATAAATTGGAGCCGCCGCGCGCGAGATCGCTGCGCGGCTACGCCAGCGCCAGGTTCAGGTTGTCGATGGCTTCGTCGATCTCAGCCGTGTTCTTGTATCCCACGGTCACGCAATCGACGCCCGCATTCCGGAATGCGAAGCGCATCGACTGCTGGCGGTCGGAGCGCTCGGTAAACGCGCCCTCGCCGACCAGCTTCATGCTGATGACGCCGATGCCGGCGGCACGCGTCTGATGCACCTGCGCAACCACCGCGTTCACATTGCCCTGCGTATTCCCGACGTCGGTCTCGTTATCCATGGCGGCGCCTTTGTGATTCATGCGGATCATGGCCACGTCGAGCCAGTTGAACCCCGGAACCTGCCGCAGCGCCGGCAGCCCATGGACAGAAGCGCCATGCGTCAGGATCGTCTGCCGCGACTGCGCTTCAAGAATTGCGTCTTGCCAGCGTTCGCTGTCCTTGACCCAGGTTCCCGTATGCTGCCAATGCAGCAGCATGATGTCGAAGTACTCGGTGTCGCTGTTTCTGCGCAGTTCGTCAAGCTTTTTCACCGGGTCAGGGGAATTGTTCGTCGTCACCTTGGTCATCAATTTGTAGCTGTCGCGCGGCAATCCCTTCAGCGCCACACCCAGCATCTGCTGCGAGTCGCCATACGACTCCGCGGTTTCAAAGAAGCGGATGCCGCGATCATATGCATAGCGTACCAGGCGCGTGAACTCTTTCTGTCCCAGTTGCTGCTGCAGCTTACCGCTGAAGGTTCCAGTGCCGAATGCGAGGCGCGTCACCTTGACGCCCGATTTTCCCAGCGTCACCCAGTCGGTGGCCGAGGCGCGCTCGGCAAAAAGCGGCGCACCGTGCAAACCGGCAATCGCGCCCGCGGCTATGCTGGCCTTTAAAAAATGTCGTCTAGAAATATGCGGCATCGTTGACCTCCGCCTCCTGACCAAAGGGGTTGGCCGATTGCCCGAATGGTAGCACAACCCTCAGAATTCTGGCGTGAATTTGCGTTTCGCACGCGTAGCGGCCGCCCGCAAGAACCTTTTCATTCCGCGTCCTCCGCTACGGCGTAGCGGCCGCCCGCAAGAACCTTTTCATTCCGCGTCCTCCGCTACGGCGGGAGTTTTGGCGCGCATGCTGGTGATGGTCACGACGCTGGCCAGGACAAACACTCCGCCCAGCACCGTGCGCGCGCCCAGCGGCTCGCCTCCTAGAAAATAGCCGATGATTACAGCCACGACAGGATTGACGTACGCATAGGTTCCCACCTTGGTCGGCGATTCGTGATGCAGCAGCCACACATAGGCTGTGAATCCGGCGATGGAGCCGGCAAAAACCAGGTAGACAAGCGCGATCCACGCCGTACCTGAGACGGCAAGCAGATCAAATCCGCGCCATTCGCCGCGCGCGGCAGAAACGGCCACGAGCATCACTCCGCCGGCAAGCATCTGCGCGCCCGAGCTCATCACTTTCGACGCAGGTAGCGGCAATTTGCGCGCCAGGGCCGAGGCAATCGACCAGCTGATGGCTCCGATGATCAGCCCCACTGCTCCGGCCGTATCGATCGGCGCTCCGCCCAGCTTGCCCAGCTTTCCCAAATCAATCGAATGGCTCATGAGCACGGCAACGCCCGCGATTCCTGCAAGCAGCGCCACGGAAAGTCGCGCGGTAAGCCGCTGCGTCCGCAGAATGATGATTTCAGAAAGCGCCATGAAGGCCGGAATCGTCGCCAGAATCACGGCCGCGATGCCCGAAGGCACGCGTTGCTCAGCCCAGAACAGGAACCCATAGTCGACCACGAAGATGAGAAACGCCAGCAGAAATGCTGAGAGCCACTCGCGCGCTGTAGGCTGCTGCTCTTTCTTCGCCGATGCCCACAGATACACCAGCAGTCCCGCGGCCACAAAGCGCATGGCGCAGAAAAGCAGCGGAGGAACTTCGCGCACGCCCACGCGAATGGCGAAGAACGTCGCTCCCCAGACAAAATAGATGATTCCGAATGCCAGGAGGGTCTTCCATTTCGGTGCGTAATGCGTGTCGTCCATTCCCACCTCCCGCCGGCTCCTCGCCCGTGTATTCCCGGTCCCTTGTTCCCTTGGCCCCTGTCTTCACCAACTGTGCAGCCACTCGGCATCGCGGCCGATGCGCACCGGCGTGTGAAAGAGCTCGCTCAGCCGCGCCTCGGTCAACAGTTCCTCGCGCGGGCCGTCGCCCACAATGCGACCGTCGCGCATAAGAATGATGCGTTCGATCTCCGGCAAAATATCGCCCAGGTGATGTGTCACCATCACCAGGCCAGTTCCCTCGCGCGCCAGTCCGCGCAGGGCCTCGCGCAGTTCGCGTTGCGCGGCCAAGTCCAGCGCGTTTGAGGGCTCATCGAGAAGCAGTTGGCGCGGCCGGTGCACCAGCGCCCGCGCAATCAGGATCCGGCGCTTTTCACCGGCCGACATGGTGCCCACCAGTTGCGTGGCCAGCCTGGTTCCTTCCATACGCTCCAGCGCCTCCCAGGCCCGCGCGCGCATTTCCTCGGTCACATGAAGATTCGGCCACAGCGAAGATGCTGAAAAGAAGCCTGCAATTACCGCGTCGAGCCCCGGCGTCACCGCGGTGCGCTCGCCCGGCAGCTCGCTTCCCATGGGCCCGGCACTCACCACGCCAAAATGCCGCCGCAGCTCGGTCAAATCCCAGCGCTCGCGCCCGAAGATGCGCACATGCATGCCGGGCTGCACGATGGGATACAGCTGGCAGGTGATGGCGAGGATTAGCGTGGATTTGCCGCAGCCGTTCGGCCCCAGTATGGCCACGTGTTCGCCGGTACGGATGCTCAGATTGATTTCGTGGAGCACCACGCGCTCGCCGCGCGCCACGTTCACCTCGCGCAGTTCCAGAAACTCCGTGCTGGCTTCTGCAATCTTCGACACGCGCTCGCCAACTCCCGCGCCTCCTCCTCTGACCGCATGTTTTCATGCTAATGCTGGGCCGTGTGCGGGCGTGGACGCCCGCACGACAGCCGGTCTGGAGACCGGCGCTACATCTGCTAGATTAAATGGGTCCACACCATGAGCGATCCATCTAAAGACGTCATCCCTCGCGGCTTCCGTTTTGCCGCCGGCAAGGCTGGTTTCAAGGCCAGTGGCCGCCCCGACTTTGCCCTGATTGTTGCCGACGCTCCAGCGAGCGCCGCCGCCGCGTTCACATCGAACCGCGTCATTGCCGCGCCCCTCATCATTGATAAGCAGCATCTGAATGCGACGGGCGGCCATGTGCGCGTCGTCGCTATCAACGCGGGCAACGCCAACTGCGCCGCGGGCGAAGCCGGACTCGAGGCCGCGCGCGCTACCTGCGCCGCCGCCGCAAAGACCTTCAACTGCCGCGCCGAAGAAGTGTTTCCATCGTCGACTGGAGTCATCGGCGTACCACTGCCCGCGGAAAAGCTGGCCGCAGTGCTGCCCGATCTCGAGGCGTCGCTGGGATCCGATGCGAGCGACTTTCACGACGCTGCGCGCGCCATCCTTACCACCGATACCGTGGAGAAAATGGCCTTCGCCCGCATCGAAGTTGCCGGCCGCGATGGCGCGGCGTGCGAGGTGCGCGTTGCAGCCTTCGGCAAAGGTTCCGGCATGATCCATCCCCAGCTGGTGCCGCACGCCACCATGCTGGTCTATATTCTGACCGATGCGGACCTCGCGCCCGCCGCATTGAATTCGTATTTGCGTCCCGCGGTTGAGGTCAGCTTCAATCGCATCTCCGTCGACGGCGACACTTCCACCAACGACACCGTTCTGCTGCTCGCCTCGGGCGCCAGCGGAGTTGCTATCGGAGCGAATGATCCAGCCTTCGCGTCCGCGCTCACCGAGGTCTGCACCTCGCTCGCCCATCAGGTGGTTGCCGATGGCGAGGGACTTTCACATGTGGTCGAGTTGCGCATTAACGGCGCGGCCAGTGATGCCGATGCGCTGCGCGTGGCCAAGGCCATTGCCCATAGCCCGCTGGTGAAAACTGCCTGGGCCGGTTGCGATCCCAACTGGGGACGCCTGGCTGCCGCCATTGGCTACTCAGGCGCCGCAATCGATCCCGACCGCTTCGACATCGACTTTGGCGAGTTGCCCATCTGCCGCGACGGCGGCCGCGCGCCGCAGTACGACGAAGCCGCGGCCCACGCCTACATCTCGCAGCGCGAGTTTTCCATTTCGATTCAACTGCGCCAGGGCTCCGGCTCGTGCGTCTTCTGGACCACCGACCTGACGCACGAATACATCCACATCAATGCGGATTATTCGACGTAACCCGGCGCCGCCTGCCTCACTTCGCCCGCGGATGCGTCTTGTCGTAGACCGCGGTCAACTGTGCGGTGGTCAGCTGCGTGTAGCGCTGCGTGGTCGATAACCGCTCGTGGCCGAGCAGCTCCTGAATCGCGCGCAAGTCGGCACCTTCTTCGAGCAGATGCGTGCCGAAGGCGTGGCGCAAGGTGTGCGGGTGCACGTCGGAAGAGAGCCCGCGCAGGATAGCGATGCGCTTCACGATGCGGCCGACGCTGCGCGTAGTCAGGCGCGCCTGTCCGCCCTTGGCAAGGCCGCGCAACTGCAGATTCACAAATAGCGCCGGCGTTCGCACCGGCTTTTCTTCACAGGCCGCGGCCAAGCGCGCGTCACGTTCCGACAAATACGCGCGCAACGCAGCGGCGGCCGCGTCGCCCAGCGGCACGTAGCGCTGCTTTTGTCCTTTGCCGCGCACCAAAATCGCTTCATTCGCCCAGTGAATGTCGTCCAAGTTCAGCCCAGTCAGCTCGGCGTTGCGGATGCCGCACCCGTAAAGCATTTCCAGAATCGCCCGGTCACGCGCCGGCCAGCTGGCCGCATCGTCGCGCACCGAATCTACCACCCGGTTCATCTGCTCGATGGAAGGCACGCGCGGCAGATGCTTCGGCAGCCGCGGCGTGGACACCAGCGACGCTGCATTCTGCTCGATGTGGTGGTTGCGCGCCAGCCACTTGAACCAGCTCCGGATGGCGGCCAGCGCCCGCGCCGCCGACGCTTTCGACAATCCGCGCTCATAGAGTGTTCCCAGGAATGCACGAATCTGCGTGTGTTCGATCTCGGCGACTTCCGGCGCTCCACCGCGCTCTGCCAGCCACGCCGCAAACCCGTGCAGTTCGCGGTCGTAAGCGCGTAGAGTGTGCGCGGAGGCGCCGCGCTCGTTGGCAAGCATCCGCAGATAGGCGTCCACCAGCGCGCCAATTGAGGAAGCGATTGGAGGCGCCGCCGTGGCCGTCATGGCTTTTCCTCTTTCGAGATTTTGGGGCCGGAAGCTTTCCCCTGTACGAGACGCGGGCCGGGCCGCGGGCCGGGACCCGCGACCTCATCCGCCTCAACCTCAGCCGGCCGCCGCGCGCCGCGCGGATGATGCATGCGATGCACGGCCTTCAATCGGCCCAGCGCCAGATGCGTGTACACCTGCGTCGTGGAAATGTCGGCGTGCCCCAGCATCATTTGCACGCTGCGCAGGTCCGCGCCGTGCTCCACCATGTGCGTGGCGCAACTGTGGCGCAGCCCATGCGGGCTAGTGGAGTGGTTTGCCGTCTTCACCAACCGCCAAATCCATTGCCGCGTGAGCGGCATGCCGCGCAAGGAAAGAAACATCCGCGCGCGCTCGTGCCGCGGCACACTCAGCCGCGCCCGGCCCCTGCGCGCCGAGCTGATCCGCTCCAGGTGCGGTCTCCCTTCGCGCAAATACTCTTCCAAAGCTAAAACCGCGGAGCGGCCCAGCGGCACAATCCGTTCCTTGTCGCCCTTGCCGCGTATCAGTGCGCGTCCGGCATCGAGCGCCAGATCGCTGACGTTGAGCGACACCGCCTCTGAAACCCGCAGCCCGCCCGCATACAGCAGCTCCAGAATCGCGCGGTCGCGCAACGCCGTGGCCTTGGCTTGCGGATGCGATGCCGCCAGTGCGGCGCGCTCCAGCATCTCCACAACCTCCGGCTCGGCCAGCGACTTGGGCAGCACCTTCCACGCTTTGGGTGACTCGATGTTGACGGTGGGATCGTGATGAATGCGCCGGTCCAGCAGCAGCCACTTGTAAAATCCGCGCAGACAACTGAGCTTGCGCGCCGTTGAGCGTCCATCAATGCCGTGATTGCGCGAATGCTCGAGCAATCCCGCCACGTCGGCCTCGCGCGCCGTCATCAGCAGGGTGTTGCGGCCCTCCAGAAACTCGGCAAAGATGCGCAGGTCGCTCAGGTAGGCTTCGCACGTAAGGGGGCGAAGTCCTTTCTCCACGCGAAGATAGTCGCCATAATCCTTCAAAAGCGCAAGTTGGTTTCCACCGTTCACATTACCGATTATCGGCGTGCTGAACTGGAGCGCGGCCTTGATCAGCCGGTTACCGTACCACGTTCATTACGGCATCAGGATCGCCAATACGAGTTAAGTAAAGAAGCTGGTGGCTGCTCCAGGCGGAGGAGTCGGGCGCCCATTTCGCGCGCCCGGCCCATTACTGCTCGATCTCTTCATCGGGAACACCCAGTTTTCTCGTGAACCCCGCCATGCGTCAGTAGCCGGGCCCTGGCCCGCCACGAAACGTTTGCTCGTAGCCGGCGCGAAAGCTGTGCTGGTACTCCTCAAATGCCGGCGGAGGCACCGGAGGATTACGGAAATTGGGATGGCGCTGCGCGTCGGGCGCAAAGCCCTTGCGAATGTCGTTGCGCGCGGCGAGAGAGCCGTCATAATAGCCCCGCTGTGCGGCGGCACTCAGCCCCGGCGGCGGTGCCGCGTAGACCACGGGTCGCGGATGCGAGCACCCGGTCACTGCGAGTGGCAAAAACAAGGCAGCCATTGCTGCAAACATCTTGAGCTTCGTCATCGAGGAACCTCGGAGATTTAAATGAAATGCCGCGCCACCGATGCGGGCCGGCGCCTCTCCCCTTGAACCCGGATTTGAAAAAAGTGTTGCACGTTCCCGGACGGGCGCATTGATTTCGTTTGCAGGTTAAACTTGTGGCTCCCGATGCCGATAGAGTGAATGACCGTGCGTCCCGCGGCGAACTTGTGCGCGGCCGTGCGCAAAATCAGGAGTACGCCCATGGCGGAGAAGACGAAGAATCACCACAATCACGCGAACGGCAACGGGCACCACCACGGCAACGGCCAGCAATTCGGAAATGGCTATCGCGCTGGGAACGGCTTTCACTTCGGCAACGGCGTTCTCAACGCGGTTCCCCTGCGCCTGGGCAAGAATTGCAAATACGAGCGCGAGCTCAGCCGCCTCCAGATCGAGCTGGTCAAGCTCCAGGAGTGGATCCGCCACGAAGGCCTTCGCGTGGTGGTTCTCTTCGAAGGCCGCGACGCCGCCGGCAAGGGCGGAGCCATCAAGCGCATCGCCGAGTCGCTCAATCCGCGCGTCTGCCGCATCGTGGCGCTCGGCACGCCCACCGAACGCGAGAAGACGCAATGGTACTTCCAGCGCTACGTGCCGCATCTGCCTGCGGCAGGCGAAATGGTCCTCTTCGACCGCAGTTGGTACAACCGCGCCGGCGTGGAACACGTGATGGGCTTCTGCACTGAGCGTGAGTATCTCGAGTTCATGCAGAGCTGCCCGGAGTTCGAGCGCATGTTGGTCCGCTCCGGCATCATTCTCATCAAGTATTGGTTCAGCGTGAGCGACGAGGAGCAGGAGCGGCGCTTCCAGGACCGCATGCACACGCCCACCAAGCGCTGGAAGCTCAGCCCCATGGATCTGGAATCGCGCAAGCACTGGGCCGACTACTCGCGCGCCAAAGACGAAATGTTCGCAGTCACCGACACCAAGCAGGTCCCCTGGTACGTGGTCAACGCCGAAAACAAGAAGCGGGCGCGGCTGAATGTCATCCGCCACCTGCTCACCATCATTCCCTATAAGGACCTGACGCCCGAGCCGTTGAAGCTGCCGCCCATCCTGAAATCGAAATACGTCCGCCCGCCCATCCAGGAGCAGAACTTTATTCCGGAAGTGTACGCGTAAGACGGGGTGCAAAGGAACGAGGGAGTAAGGGGGCGGATCGCTTCGACAAACTGCATTTCAACCGCAGCGCAAGGTGACGATCTCCGGCTCGAGCACGCCGCTTTTCGTAATCGTCAACAGCCCCACCGTCACCGGCAGCTCGAACCGTCGCGGCCCGCACGACCCCGGATTGAAGTACAGCACGCCTATCTTCGTGTAGAAGTTCGGCACATGCGTATGCCCGTGCAGCACCGCCGCAAATTTGCCCGCCGCGGGATCGAGGTGCAGAGTCTTCAGGTCGTGCAGCATATAAATGTAGCGGCCGCCATAGACCGAATCCTCGACGAGGACGACCTCAGTCTCCGGCAGTTTGCCGCACGCGCCCTCGCGGTCCACGTTGCCGCGGACAGCAGTGACCGGTGCGATCTTTGCGAGTTCGTCGAGGATGGAGATTTTGCCCACGTCGCCGAGGTGGAGGATTTGATCGACGCCCTTTAACGCGGGAAGAACTTCGGGGCGGAGAAGACCGTGGGTGTCGCTGACGATGCCGAGTTTCATGGCTCTTTCAGGATGACAGAATTTTCTGAGTTGTTCGGTTGTGCGGGTCGGAGACCCGCACGACAGCCGGTCTGGAGACCGGCGCTACAAGCAGGCCTGCGCTCCTCTAGAATTGGTTTTAGCGATCGTCTATTCAAGTAGCTGAAGAATGACGGGGGATGAAATAGAGTGCTCAAAAATTGAGATGAAGGAATTGTCCCGAATCAACGAAACCCATGCTCGAACAAACTGGCGGCACGCGATCGTAGCCTATACTGACCGGCGCGTGCTGCAGGTACTTGCACTGGGATTTTCCAGTGGCTTGCCGCTCCTGCTCACTTACTCAACTCTTTCGGCGTGGCTTGCGACAGGCAGCGTGCGGCGAGCGGCGATCGGCACTTTCGCCCTGGTTGGCACGCCCTACGCATTCAAGTTTCTCTGGGCGCCGCTGATGGATCGCGTACCTCCGCCACTGCCTTTAGGACGACGGAGAGGTTGGGGAATCACGATCCAGGTTCTCTTGATGGGCGCAATTCTCGCTCTGGGACTGTGCAATCCGAAGCACAACTTGCCTCTGATGGCCGCCTTGGCGGTACTTGTCGCATTTCTATCCGCGAGCCAGGATATCGTGATCGATGCCTGGCGCGTCGAGAGCACGACTGGCAATCAGCAGGCTCCCGGAGCAGCCATGATTCAGGCCGGCTACCGGATCGGCATGCTGGTTTCCGGAGCGGGCGGCCTGTTGATCGCAGCGTGCGCAGGGTGGTTCGCGGCCTATGCCACAATGGCTGCGCTGCTCGGTGTGGGACTACTGGTGTTTTTGCTGGGTCCTGAACCGAAGGTCTCGACGGAGACTTCATATACTGCGGGATCTGGATGGCATGCGATTCGCCAGGCGTTTGCCATCGCCGTGATCGGACCCTTTCGCGATTTCATGCGCAGGCCGCTTTGGCCCGTCATCCTGATCGCCATTTTCGGATACAAGCTGGGCGAGGCTATGGCGGGAGTGATGTCAACGCCACTCTATATCTCGCTGGGATTTTCGCTCCCTGAGATCGCCGCCGCTTCGAAAGTGTTCGGATTTTTCTCCATTGTGGCAGGGGCCCTATTGGGCGGCGTGGTGACGACCAGGTTCGGAATCCGCCGCTCACTGATTCTCTGTGGCATTTTGCAGTCAGTCGGGAACCTGTTTTTTGTCTTGCAGGCTGTAGGCGGGCATCGCATCGGCTACCTGGCTTTATGTGTGACTGCCGAAAATATCACGGGTGCAATGGCCGGGACCGCGTTGGTGACTTATCTTTCCAGCCTGTGCTCGCCCGCTTTTACGGCGACCCAGTACGCGTTGCTTTCCTCGCTGGCTTTGCTTGGCCGCACCGTGGTGGCTTCCTCAGGAGGAATACTGTCAGAGAAGATCGGCTGGGTACGGTTCTTCGCGCTCACTAGCGTTGTCACGTTGCCAGCCATCATTCTATTCATCTGGATCGGACCGCGCGACGATTTCAGCAATAACCCACGCCATCCAGACCTCAAAACTGGGGATGGCGAGTAACGCCACGCCCATCACTGCCAGCGGCTGCCGCTGCAGGCTAACCCGCGCTCGGCGCAGTACTCTTGTGAGAGAAGAAACCATGCGCAACGCCAGAACACAGCGACATGCGCGCCCATTCGGGGTTCAAACGGCCATGAAAGTTTTTTCTCTGGTTTTGGTGGGGACGGTTGCCATGGCCGTTACGGTACCTCCGCGGCCGCTGCTGGCCGCGCCGCCGCAATACCACGAATACCAGCAATACCCGCAAGATGGCACGGGCGGCCCCGATTTGCGCGCAGCGGAGGAACAGATTTTTGCGCTGGGCAACCAGGCGCGCGCGCAAGCCGGGGTGCCCAGCCTCGCGTGGGACCCGGCGCTGGCCGCGGCGGCATTGCAGCATTGCCACATGATGGCCGCGGCGGGTCCGATCGCTCACCAGTACCGCGGCGAGCTCGACCTGGGCTCCCGCGCGGCGCAGGCGGGCGCGCACTTCGGCTTGATTGAGGAGAATGTGGCCGTGGCCCACTCGGCCGCCGCCGTTCACCAGGCGTGGATGCAGTCGCCGGGCCATCGTCAAAACTTGCTGAGCCCCGAAGTCGATCATGTGGGCATTGCCGTGGTATACGCGCGCGGCGTGCTCTACGCCGTGGCCGATTACAGCGCCGTGGCCGAGAACCTGAGCCCGGTGCAGGTGGAAGCGCGTGTGGCCGCGTTGGTTCGCGCGAGCGGCGTGTCGATCCTCGCCGATTCTAAGATGGCGCGATCGGCCTGCACCAGCGACGACGATCTGCGGCGTTCTCCCGGCGCTCGTCCGGCGTGGATGATTCGCTGGCAGAACGCCGATCTCGCGCATCTGCCGCGGGATCTGGTGAAACAGTTGGCCTCGGGCAAGTACCGCAAGGCCGCAATCGGCAGTTGCCCGGCGCAGGATGACGGCGGCGGGTTTACGTCGTATCGTGTGGCCGTGCTGCTGTATTGAATTGGTGAAGAAGTGAAAGAGTGAAGGAGTGAAACGGCTCATCAGCCGAAGTCTCGATGTTCCTTCCACAGCTCCGCCCACGGCATGCGCGGCGGCCCGCAGAGAAAGATGTCGGGGTGGTCCTCGCTCTCTTCGTTGCGCACGCCTTCTGAGTTGCCGTTGTGCCCGGCCAGGCGGCAGCCGGTAAAGATCGCGTTGGCTTGCTCCGCGTTCAGGCCGAGAACGATCAGTGTCGCCGGCGCTGTCGTGGGGTAACCGCGCAGCCATTCGGAGTTGGTGGTGCCGATCGGCTCCGGGAGCCCGTAGGCGCGGCCGAGGATTTCGATGGCTCCATACTCTCCGTAGTTGGCCGTTGTGATGCCAAGATGCGCTTGCTGATCGGCGGGCAGCGAGTCGCGAATCTCGGCGACAGTGCGCACCAGCTCGTTCCATCCAAACTCCTCGCGCAGGTCGCCGTTGCGCTCCAGAGCAAACTGTTTAAGCGGTCCGCTCGACGCAAGCGGCAGAATGATGGCGCACAAATAGGCCGAAACCAGCGCGAAGGCTGCAAAGTACACCGTCTCGACGGTCCGCCGGCCCCAGCGGGGCAGGGAATTGAGCCAGCGCTCGGCCCTCGCGGCGCCCATGGCCAGCAGCATGGGGTACGCGCCGGCCATGTAGTAGTGGCGGCCTTTGCCCAAGGCGAACAGCGCCAGCGGAACCAGGTACATCAGCGCCAGCATACGGTAGCGCCGCTCGCGCAGGAAGCCGATGAGCCCCGCAATCCACAGCGGCGCCGTAGCCAGGTTGGTGCAAATCAGGAACTGGCCCTTCCAGAATCCTTCGGCGCGGCCCTCGCCCACGTCGCGCGCGTGGATGTGCTGGAGGAAGTGGTAGGAGATGAAGTCGTGGCGCACGAGCCACACCAGGTTCGGCAGAAAAATCAGCAGCGACAGCGCAGCCCCGGCCCAGAACCAGCGACTCGCGAAGAACCGTCGCGCGGGCGTGAAGACGAGCCCGGCAAGAATCCCCGCAATGTCGAAAACAATGGCGTATTTCGTCAGCAGTCCCAGGCCTATGGTTGTGCCGATGGCAAGCCACCACCGCGGATCGTCGGACTTGAGCAGGCGCACCGTGAAATACGCAATCAGCACCCACCACAGGAAATCGAAAGACGTGTACTGGAATTCCGTGCCGCTAAAAATCGGCAGCGGAGAAAACGCCACGGCGAGCGCCGCCGTCGCCTGCGCCAAACGCGCGCCCCCGAGTTCCTTTGCCATGAGCCCGGCGATCACAACGGCGATGGCCTGTGCCAGCACCGAGAAAAGCCGCAGCCCCACCATAGAAAGGCCGAAGAGGCCGAGGCCGATGCGCTCCACAAACGGCGTGAACGGAGGGTAAGCGACGAATCCCCAGTCGAGATGGCGCGCGTCGCTCAGGAACTGCAGTTCGTCGCGATGAAAACCGTAGCGATTGTTGGTAAGCAGATGGAGCAGCGCGACGGCGGCAGCGATGGCCACGAGGATCGCAAGATCGATGCGGCGGCCGGCGCTCGGATTGTCTTGAGTGTTTGAGGAAGACAAGCAGACCTCCTGATGGCTGTCTCCGATTGTCTACGCAGCCGCGCCGGGTCCGGTTCCATTGCGCCGCTCGAGCGGCGGCGGAACGCGCACCGAAGCCATGCCGGCCGCGGTCGCTCCCGCAATGCCCATCTCGGTGTCTTCAAAAACGAGGCAGTCATTCGGAGCGATACCGAGCCGCTCGGCCGCGATGAGAAAAGCGTCGGGTGCGGGCTTGGAGCGCGTGTAGTCTTCGTGGCCGACCAGGACTTCGAAGCGGTCGAGCAGACCGACCGTGGTGAGCGATTTCACGATCGACTCGCGGTTGCTGCCCGAAACCACGGCGAAAGGAATGCGCCCGAACTGCGCGTTGATGTGCTCCAGCACCTCGGGCACCGGCTTGAGCTGCGGCAGCAGCGAGTAATAGAGGTTTTCCTTGCGCTCGGCCACAATTTCAACCGGCATGTGGAGCCCCTGCATCTGGTTCAGATCGGCGATGATCTCCTTCGGCGGCTTGCCGCCCCACTGATAGAACAGCTCTTCATCGAAGGTAGCGCCCCACTCGCCGAGCGCCTGTTTCCAGGCGATGTAGTGCAGCGGCATCGAATCGACCACTGTGCCGTCGCAGTCGAAGAGGTAGGCGCGAAAAGAGCCGGGGGGCAGTTGAAGTTTCATTGTCCTCTGAGCGATGATGCATGGAGCGAGCCGAAGTAAATCTTACGTCGCCGCTCTACTAACTAATTATCAAGGGAAGAACCATGGTCAACATTCAAGTCGAGTATCAGGGAGACCTGCACTGCAAGGCAACCCACGGTCCCTCCGGCGCCGAACTCTCGACCGACGCCCCCAAAGACAATCAGGGCCGCGGCGAAAGCTTCTCCCCAACGGATCTGGTGGCAACGGCGCTTGGCACTTGCATGCTCACCATCATGGGCATTGCGGCCCGCACGTTGAACATCGATATTACCGGCGCCACGGCGACCGTCGAAAAGGAAATGACGGCAGCACTGCCGAGGCGGATCCAGCGGCTGGCCGTCAGAATCTGCGTACCCCATGCGCCGAGCCCGGCAGACCGAGAGAAGCTGGAACGAGCGGCCTACACCTGCCCGGTGCACAAAAGCCTGCACCTGGATGTCCAGATTCCCATCGAATTCACGTGGGAATGAGCCAAAGTGGGACTCAGGCTGCGGCGGACCGGAGGCAGGCCGGCCCTGCCTTTTGACGCACTTGGCGACCTCTGCTAACGTAAATAAGGACAATCCATCGCCACGCACTCCTCAGTAGCTCAATGGCAGAGCATTCGGCTGTTAACCGAAGGGTTGTAGGTTCGAGTCCTACCTGAGGAGCCAATAAAATCAAGCACTTGCAAGGCATCCGGAACCCCAAAATCCCC
>JBEKAS010000111.1:0-12847 GCA_050015795.1 Occallatibacter sp.
GGGGGGGGGGGGCCCCCCCCACGACAGCCGGTCTGGAGACCGGCGCTACATTGCGGCGGTTACGAGATCATGCGGACGCAGCACTACTGAGAACTGTGAACTAAGAACTATGAACTCTGATACGACGATCGCGGTGGCCATGTCTGGAGGGGTTGACTCCTCGACGGCAGCGGCGATCCTCGCGCATTCGGGCTTGAACGTCGTGGGCCTGACACTACATCTTTGGGATCAGACGCGGCTGGCCGGCAAGCATGGCATTCCCGACGCGCCGAAGGCAGGACGCTGCTGTTCTATCGATGATGTGTACGACGCGCGACGCGTGGCCGAGGACCTCGGGATTCCGTATTACGTCGTCAACCAGGAAGAACGGTTCGAGCGCGACGTGGTGCGGCCGTTTGTGGACGAGTATCTCGCCGGACGCACGCCGATTCCCTGCTCTCTTTGCAACAACCATTTGAAGTTCGATCAGCTGTTGAAGACGGCGCGCAGCATTGGCGCGGAACGCATTGCCACCGGCCACTACGCGGTGAACGAGTACGACGAGAAGCGCGGGCGCTGGATCTTGAAGCGGCCGGCGGATTTGGCCAAGGATCAGACTTACTTTCTCTTCGGCCTCACGCAGGAACAGTTGTCGCGGACGCTGTTCCCGCTGGGCCACATGACCAAGCCGGAGGTGCGCGAGGCGGCGCGGCAGCATGGATTGCGGCTGGCCGAAAAGCCCGATTCGCAGGAGATCTGCTTCATTCCCGGCGGCGATTACAAGCAGTTCCTCACGGCGTATCTCGAGGAGCAGGGCGAGCGAATGCCGGAGACGGCGGGCGACCTGGCGGCTGCGAACGGCGAAGTGGTCGGTCGGCATGAGGGAATCTCGAACTTCACAGTGGGCCAGCGCAAGGGCCTGGGCGTGGCGTCGCCGTCGCCGCTTTATGTGTTGCAGATCGACCCGGCGAGCCATCGCGTGACGGTGGGCGCGGACGCCGAACTCGCGACGCGTACGTTGCGCGCGCGCCGGCTGAACTGGATCAGCATTGCAGAACTGACGGGGCCGATGCGGGTGCGCGCCAAGATCCGGCATCGGCACGAGCCGGCGTGGGCCACGCTGGAGCCTGCGGGGCCGGGCGAGGTTGTGGCAACTTTCGATGAGCCGCAACGCGCGGTGACGCCGGGGCAGTCAGCCGTGTTCTATGACGGCGACGAGGTGGTGGGCGGCGGCTGGATCGTCTGAAAACTGCAAGAAGATTCGAGAGAACCGCCGCTATTTCGGCCGCTGCATCTCGAAGCGGTCGCGCGTACGCGTGTACACCGGGCCGCCCATGCGGCCGATGGCATTGAGCCGGTCGGGATCGATTTTGTAGCCGCCCTTTTGGTCATCGAGAAGTGACTCGAGGACGTGGAAGCGCAGGACCTCGCCGAGGACGAGAATGCCGCCGCCGGGCTTGTCGCTGACGCGGATGATCTGATGCAGGCGGCACTCCATCTGCACCTTGCTTTCGGCCACACGCGGCGGCTTCACCAAGTCGCTCGCCAACGGCGTCAGCCGTGAAAGCTCGAATTCGTCGATTTCGGGTGGTACGTCTGCAGAGCACAGGTTCATCTGCTCGGCAAACTCCTCGGAAACGATGTTGACGACGAACTCGCCCGTGGCCTCGATGTTGTACAGGGTGTCCTTGTAAGGGCGCGGGCCAGTGCGGACGGAGGTGCAGAAGCAGACCACCGGAGGGTTGGAACTGCACGCGGTGAAGTAGCTGAAGGGGGCGAGATTCCGGATGCCGGCCAAGTCGACGCTGGAGACGAAGGCGATGGGCCTCGGCACGATCATGCCGATCATGAGCTTGTAGATGTCGTTGGGCGCGATTTGGGCGGGATCGAGGGTGCGCATGCTGAGTTTCTGTCGAGTGCCGGTCCGGCGCCGGCCGTCTGTCTACACGAACAGATCGTTATCGCCGGATGCGCGATTCGCCTCCGCGCGCCGCGAGCCTTCCGTACTGCGCAGCGACTCGATGACTGCCTTTGCGGAAGCGAGGAACGCGGATAGCTGACGCATGGGCTTGGTCACGGTATCGGCCATAAAGGCGCTGGCACGGTCCACGGCGTCGAGCACGTTCGACAGCATGGTGTCGACGCGGCGGGCCTGACGCTGCGCGCGCCCAATGATTTCATCAGCCGCCGCTTGCACGTCGGCGGTCTGATCGCGCAGGGCGCGTGTGAGCACGGCGAGGTCGGAGGTGGTCTGTTCAATCTTCGGCGCGACGCGCGCGAAGAGGTCGCGAGTGTTTTCGATGACCGGCATGATCGCGGAGCGCAGATCTTCCACCTCTTCGCGGATGGACTTGGCCAGTTTGCGCAGAGCGACGAGCGCGGCAAGAAGAACGATGGCCTGAATCAACATGGCCAGCGCCACCGCGGCGACCAGGGCGAGCTGAATGGTCTGGTTATCGAGATTTGGCATTGTCTTGCCCTCGCGCAGGAGTTCTGCAAGCTTGAAAGTCAAAACCGGTCGAGACCGGTGAGGCACGCTTCCTGGGGAAGAAGCGGCGTTACGGCATTTCTCCTTCGATCATAGCCTTCCCGGACGCCGTGCACGGCTCGAGGCTTTGGCACACATCCGAAGGAGAAATGCTTTGTCCGGAGCCGAAACGAGAGCTTGTTGATCCAGCTCGCGCGCCGCGCCGGAACGGACGATGCAACCGCATGAGGCGGTGAAGGACCTGAACCCGGAACCGCTCGCTCTCAGACCTCGCGGCTTTCGGGTTCGCTGCTGGATGCCTCCTGATACGCCTGGCGGCCCGCATCAACGGCGGCGCTTACTCGCGTGGTCTGGTCGGCGACCAGGTTCTTGCCCCGCTCCACAAACTCTTCCCACTGGGCGCGTCCGCGATCCATGGCGTCACGGCCGCGATCGACGTATTCGCCCACATGCTCCTTGCTTTTGTCGACAAATGCGCTCACATGTTCCCTGCCCTTGTCGACCAATGCGTTGACATTCTCCGCGGCCTCGCGCGTGCGCGCGCGTAAATACTCGGTGCCCTCGCGGGCGCCAGTCGCGATGTCCTCGCGGGTTTCACGGCCGCTCTTGGGGGCGTAAAGAATGCCCACCAGAGCGCCAACGCCCAATCCAGCCAGGAACCACGCCAATCCGTAGGATTTGCTTTCCTCTGACATGACGAAATTTCTCCTTTCGCTGCTTTAAAGCCGTTCTCCAATTATTGCAGAGCAGAACCTCTGCCCCTGAGCGGCGTTTTCCTCAGGAAAACGTCACGTGCACGCCCCTTGGCGACTCCTCAGAAATTGGAGAACCGCCGAACAAAGGATGCCTGAGGGTACCAAACAGTCCAATTTTACCGCAAGTCACCGGCGCGATACCGGCCAGTCGTCGCGAACCTGTGCAGAACGCAACCGTACGGGGTTTCTTGACATAGGATGCGCGGAAGGGGCGTGGGGTTGGGGGATACAAGGCAGACTTCCCCGCGAAGATCGGAGTAACGCGATTCACCCGCCGCAGCGGCAGGTGTGCGCCAGAACCTCGGCAAAGTGGAGCGCTGTGGTGTGAGCCAGTTGGTCGATTTGCTCGCGGCAACTGAAGCCGTCGGCAACCACAATCGTGGTTGGCGCCGCGGATTGAACGGCCGGGAGCAGGCCCTGGTTGGCAATGGCCTTCGACACCTCGAATTTATCGGCTTCGAAGCCGAAGGGGCCTGCCATACCGCAGCAACCGGCCTGGATGGGTTCGACCGTGGCGCCGGCCTGACGCAGAAGCGCGATTTCGCTGCCCGGACCGCCAAAGACCGCCTTGTGATGGCAGTGGCCGTGGAGGAGAATGTGCGCCCCGTCAAGGCGGCCGGTGACGAAGCCGGGCGCGCGCGCGGCGAGAAAGTCGGCAAAAAGCCAGACCTGCTCGCTCAGACGTTTGCCGCGGGGATCGCTGGGGAAAAGTTCGAGGAGCTCGTCCTTGAAGACGCTGGCGCAACTGGGCTCGAGAAAAACAAAGGGCAGGCAGGCATCGATCTGCGGAGCCATGCGCCGGAGAACCTGCGCGAGATAGGAGCGGGCGGCCGAAAGCAGGCCGAAATCGTAGAGCGGCCGGCCGCAACAGATGTGCCCGCGAGGCGTTTCCACGCGGAAGCCGGCAAGGCTGAGAACGGTTTCCGCGGCCTGCAGGGACTGCGGGTGGTAGTAGTTGTTCCAGGTGTCGGGCCAGAGGAGGACTGATTGCGGGAGGTCAGCACTGGTCGTTTCCCGGGTCCCCAAATGCGAGGGACCCGGGGCACCAAGTTTCGCGGATGAACTTCTCGCTTTCTGGAAGCACTTCGGCGCGAGATGCGGCAATTGCCGCTCGCGGGCAACTCCGGCGATGCGCTTGATGAGTGGGCTGGTCAGAGGGCCGGTGAGGATTGCATTGGTCAGAGCCGGTGCCATCGAGCCATAGCGGGCGAGGCGGTCGGCAAAGCCGAAGATGTAGTGGTGGAGCGGGTGCAGGCGGCCTTTGTAGCGCTGGGCGAGAAACTCGGACTTGTAGGCGGCCATGTCCACCTGCACCGGGCACTCGGATTTGCAGGCCTTGCAACTGAGGCAGAGATCGAGGGCCTCGTAGACGGCGCGGCTCTGGAAGCCTTCGTCGCGCAGGGCCCCGGAGAGCATTTCCCAGAGCAGGTGCGCGCGGCCGCGCGTGGAGTGCTGTTCCTCGCCGGTGGCGCGATAGCTGGGGCACATGACGCCGCCCACGGTGTTGCGGCAGGAGCCGACGCCGACGCAGCGCTCTGTAGCGCGCGAGAGAGAGCCGTTGTCTTTTGCGAAGGCGAAGTGTGCATCCCAGGTTCCCAAGTGCGAGGGACCTGGGGCACCTGCACCCGCAACTTCAGACATGCCGTGGCGCAGATTTTCTGTGGGGTCGTAAACGCGCACTGCGTCAGAGAGCTTGCCGGGGTTCATGCGGTTGTCCGGATCCCAGAGCCTTTTGAACTCGCGGAAGGCCTCTATGAGCTCGGGACCGAACATCTTGGGCAGCAGTGCCGCGCGCGATTGGCCGTCGCCGTGCTCGCCGGAGAGTGAACCACCGAAGGAAATCACCACGTCGGCGGCGCGATCGATGAATTCGCGAAATATTTTTATTCCTTTTTGAGTAGCGAAGTCGAAGTTAATACGTGTGTGCACGCAGCCCTGGCCGTAGTGACCGTAGAGCGGACTGCGGAAGCCGTACTCGGCCATGAGCTTGGTGATGGCGCGCAAATAGTTGCCGAGTTGGGCAGGCGGCACGGCGGCATCTTCCCAGCCCTCCCAGCGATCGGGCTCGCCGGGCACGAAAACCATAGCGCCGAGGGCGGACTCGCGCACCCGCCACACCGAAACCGCTTCTTCCGGCGTGCAGATGTGCGCCACCGGCGGGGAGGGCCAGAATTGCGAGGCGCGGGCAACGGATTCGGCCTTGGCGCGAGCCTCCTCAGCGGACCACGCACCCATCTCGACAAGCAGAAAACCAACTCCGTCCGGCAGCCGGTCGAGATCGCGTAGCGCGAGACCTTTGCGGCGCATGAAATCGACGAGCATGGAATCGAAGCCCTCGAGACCGATGGGCTTGTGTTCGAGAACGAGGGGGACAGCATCGGCGGCAATAAATGCATCGCTGAAACCGAGCACGGTGAGCACGCGGAAGGGCGGACTGGCGATGAGGTTCAGTGTGGCGGAGACGATGTTGGCGCAGGTGCCTTCAGAACCCACCAGCGCGCGCGCGACATGGAAGTTGTTTTCGGGCAGCAACTCGTCGAGGTTATAGCCGGAGACGCGGCGTGGAATGCGCGGGAACTTTTCGCGCACCAGGGCGGCGTAGCGGTCGCGGATTTGCGCCAGACCTGAGTAGATTTGGCCCACGCGGCCGCCGGCGCGGACCAGCACGTCCAATTGCTCCTGCGAAGTCGCGCCCACCGTCATTCTCGTGCCGTCGTAGAGAACGATGTCGAGCGATTCCACGTTGTCGACGGCTTTGCCGCCCAGCAGGCCGTGGACGCCGCAACTGTTGTTGCCGATGATGCCGCCAAGGGTGCAGCGGGAATGCGACGCGGGATCGGGTGCGTAAGTCAGGTGATGCGCCTCGGCGGCGTCGCGAAGGCGGTCGAGCACGATGCCCGGCTGCACCCGGGCAAGCCGCTTCGCGGGGTCTAACTCCTCAAGTGAATTCATGAAACGAGAAAAGTCGAAGACCACGGCCACGTTCACGCACTGGCCGGCCAGGCTGGTGCCTGCGCCGCGCGGCAAAATGGCAGCGCCTGTGGCGCGGCAGGCGGCGAGAGCGGCTTCCACATCGGCCGCGTCGCGCGGAAAGACCACGCCGATGGGCAGTTGGCGGTAGTTCGAGGCATCGGCGGCGTAGAGAGCGCGCGAGCCGAGATCGAAGCGGACAAGATCGGGGGCAACCGGGCCGCGCAGGGATTTTTTCAGGAGGCTTTCCAACTCGCGATGCGCCGAGAAACGCTCATGATCGAGCGGAACGGGATTGGAGAGGATGGAAAATGAAGAAGTGCTCACGCTGAAATGGTAACGCGTTGCAGAGCGGCGGGGTGAGCGTCAGCGCCCGGGCCACTCTTCGACAACTACGCCCAGATCGTTGAGCTGCTTGATGGCGGCTTCAAGGTTGCGGCGGACCTTGGGGCGGTCCTTGGGCGCGGCGGAAGGTGATTCTGCAACCGCGATCACGCGGCCGTAGGGCCATGCGCCGGCCGGGATGGCGGCGACCGCCTTATCGAGATCGGAGGGCCGCAGCTCGAGTTGTTGGCGGCGGGCGCCCTCGGGGCGAAGCAAGTTTCCCTGCCCTGCCGGGGTGGGATTGGCGTCCGGCAGCAGAATGCGGAGCGAGATGGTGTCGGGGCCTACGGAGAGAAATGGATTGTCCCACGCGGCCGGGTCGTGAATATCGATGTAAAGGCTCTTGGTGGGCAGAGGAATCTGCTCCAGCTGGGCGCGCTCCTTGTCGAGCTCGGTTTCGCTCGCCTGAACATTCTTCTCGGCCTTCTCCGCCTTGCGGACCACGCCTTCCACCTTCTGCTCTTCCTTATGGCAGGCAACCAGCACAAAGGCCAGCAGCGCGGTCATTACGAGGATTTTTTTGAGGGAGCGGCGAAGAATCACGAGATCAAGAATAGCAGGAAGGCAGGGAGCAAGGGAGCGAGGGAGCGATGAGCGATCCGATGTGGGATGTGAGGGAGCCGCTTACTTCGCAATCAGGCTGCGGGCAATCGAGTCCAGCACTCCGTTGAGGAAGTTGCTTGATTCGGGCGCGCAATAGCGGCGGCCGATCTCAAGCGCCTCGTTGATGACCACCGGAAAGGGAGTGGACTTGAAACCGACCAGTTCTGCGACGGCCATGCGCAGCAGATTGCGGTCGACGGCGGGCATGCGATCCACACGCCAGTGCGTAGAGTGGCTCGCAATCAGCGCGTCAATCTCCTCCTGGCGCTCCTGAGCAACGCGGAAAAGGTCCTCGGCGAATCCCTGGACTTCGGGTTCGACGGGATCGCCGGCCATCCAGAACGTGGCGCGTACCTGGTCGCCGGTCTGGTGGCCCACGTCGGCCTGAAAGAGCATTTGCATGGCAAGTTCGCGGGACTTGCGGCGATGGCGGCTGGTCAAGCGGGACCGCCTTGCTGCACCTTGCGGCGCAAGCTCACCATTTCAATCGCGGCTGCGGCGGCCTCAAAGCCCTTGTTGCCGGCCTTGATGCCGGCGCGGTTCAGCGCCTGCTCCAGGGTTTCGCAGGTGAGCACGCCAAAGCTGTGGGGAATGCCCGTCTCCTGCTGCGACTGGCCGATGCCGCGGGCCACTTCGTTGTAGATGGCCTCGTAGTGGGCGGTTTCGCCGCGCAACAGGCAGCCCAGCGTCACGATGGCGTCCACGCGACCGGTGTTAGCGCTGGCGCGCGCTGCCGCGGGAATTTCCCACGCGCCGGGAACGCGAATGACCTGAATATCGGAGCGGTCGGCGCCGCTGCGCAGGAGCGCGTCGAGCGCGCCCTCGAGCAACCGATCGGTGACCACGGCGTTCCAGCGCGAGACGATGATGGCGAACTTCATTCCCGCGGCAGAAAGATCGCCTTCGAGCGCAATGGGCTTGCCTTTCACCGGGTCGGACCACGCCCAGAAGCTGAAGCGGAAGCCAGGCTCGGGCTCGACGGTGAAGATGCGCGATTTCCAGTGGGTCTCAGAGATGGGCGAGAGGCGGCTGACCACCGCGGCCCCTTCCTGCGCGCGAAGCCACGCTTCAGCCACCTGATGAATGGAGTCGAGCGATGTGACTTCGATGAGGAGATCGGCTATCGGCGGAAAGCGGCCATCGACGAATTCCAGATTGCCGAGCGGGGCCAGGAACGAAGCGCCGCGCGAGCCCTCTTCCTGCCATCCTTTGCCGGAGGCAAAGCCGAGCGCCCTGAAAAAGCCGCTCAGCCGTTCGTAAGCCGCCGCGTTGCCGGCTGGACGCAGAATCGAAATGCCCTTGATCATGAGTTGATTTTAGCGGAGCTAGCGGGGTTAGCGGGGCTAACGGAGTTATTGTTCCGGCCCATAAACAGTGGCACACTTTCCCACCCTTTTCCGCAAACTGCGCGGAAAAGGATGGGACACGGTGGCAGTATTCAGGGGCCGGGTCGATAGTGGCACATTACCCTACGTGACCGAGCGCGGCTTGACGGTGATGACGGTTGCGGGGACCACGGTGTTGGCGCCGGGGGCGACGGGATAGAGGCACCCGGCGTCGTTGCCGCCGGCCGAGAGCGGCGTACAGGCCGGCAGAGCGGGACTGTACTGCTGCGAATCGGTGGGCGGCGTGGCGATGCTCACGCTGGTGGGAATGCTGATGAAGTGGATCTCGTTGTCGCCCGCGGTGGAGACAAAGAAGAGGGTGTTATCGGGCGAAAACGCGCCGGTGAGCGGAGCAGTGGGCGGCGTGGCTGAGGAAGCGTCGGCAAACTTGACGTAGCCCACGGGGCCGATGCCGCTGGCCTGCGGCAGGTAGTAGGGGAGCTGGGCTGCCGTGGTGGCCGTGCTGGGCGTGGTGTAGGTGATGAAGGCGATGAGCGCGGCCGTGGTGGTCGAGGCAGTGGTAGGCGCCGTGCCGGTGACGACCTGGTTGACGGCGGTGGCGTTCGTCACGCCAGCCAGATTGACCACGCCATTGAGGGTGGGGTTGGTGGAGAGAGGCGTCATGGTCTCCACCTGACTGGGTGGCGCGCCGGTGGTGGCTTCAGGGCAGAGCGGAGTGGTTGAAATGGCGAGTCCGATGTCGTCGAGCGTGATGCTGCTGCCGCTGAGCGAAGCACCCAGCATGTGCGCGCCATCGGTGGTAGCTCCAAGGGCGCTGGTCGGCAAGGTAAGAGAATCGCTCTGCGGATAGAACTGAATGCTCGCGTTGTTGCCGACCGTGCCGGAGGGGCACCAGGTGTGGGCGACGGTAGGAAAGCCGGCAAAATACGCGCCAATGCCGGGGACCGTAACGGCCACGTTCTGGGAACCGCCGGAAGCGGTGAGATCGTAGGTGCTCCAGCCAGTGTTGGTGTTGTAGACGTAGAGCGTGTTGGTGTGATTGACCCCCGCCGCGGCGTTATCGACGATGTAGACGGTACTGGAATCGGGCGTCCAGGCGGCAGCCACTCCCATTCCGCCATAGCTACCCGTTGAGCCGGAGGAGGCGTTGTAGAGATAAAACACACCGCGGACCTGATCGTTGATGATCAACTGATTGTTGTTGGGCGAAACGGCAAGCACGACGCCGGGCGACGTGGTGTCCTGCTTGGTGAGGGAGTTGCCTGCCGTGGAGTAGATCATCAGCTCGCGGGCCGAACCGAAGTAGAGGTTGTTGCCGCCCCGGTCCATGACCATGGAGTTGGGCACGAAGGGCAGGCGCACGGTGGAGCCGGGGTTGCCGGTGAGCAGTTCCAGGGAAGCGAAATACTGCGACTGGCCGGGCGCCGCAAACCAGACGAAGTCGCTGGTGGCGCCGGGGACGGTGATGCCGACGGGATTGGAAGAGAGAGACAGGCCGGTGCCATTGAGGCCGAATTCATTGATGGGGGCCGGATTGCAGCCTTGCGGCTCGCACACCGCATAGATCGACGCGACACCAGGGAAAGCAGGTGTGATGGCGCCTCCGCCCGAGACCGAGATGTCAACGGGGTTGGTGGACTCGTAAGAGAGGCTCAAGCCATTGATGGGGTTGCCCAGCGTATCGAGGACCGTAGCCGAGAGGTTCTGCGAGACGCCCTGCGTGACCACGCCCTTGGTACCTCCGCCAGCCAGAGTGACCTTGATGGACGCGGCCGGGCAGGTGGAGAAGTAGCCGGCCGACGATGCCGATTGCGCGATGGTTGCCGTGATGGAAGTGGTGCCGGGCTGCTGCGCCGTAATGACGCTGGTGGTCGAGTTGAAGGTGGCGACATTGGAGTTGCTGACCGAGTAATTGAGCGTGCCGATGGACGCCGAGCAAAGGGGGACCGAGGTAACGCCCGGGGCCAGACCGCCCGCGCAAGCATAATTCGCCGGGGATACGGAAGGCGGGGCGCAAAACTCGTATTGATTGCCGTTGCTGACGTAGCAGGCCTGGGAGTCGAGCGCCGCCTGCTGGTTCTGCGAGAAGCATTGCTGTGGCGAAGAGCTGGAAAGCGACGTGGTGACCAGACTGATGGCGGTGACCGGCGCGTGAATGTATACGGCGACGGGGTTCGAGGTCACGGAATAGGCAGTGGCCGTGACATAGGCGATGCTGTATGGCAGGCCCTGGGTGGACGGCAAGGGATTGGGGTAGTAACAGTAGGTGTAGTCGGCGATGCCGCCGCCGGTATTGCGGTTCCATGTGCCGGCGCAGAGTTGGCCGGTGGGAGAGATGTCGGCGAGCTGATTGTTGGTGGTGCCGTAGTTATACGAGTTGGAGCCAACCGAGGCCGCAGCGCCCTTGCAAGTGAAGGCAGAAGGAGACTGTATCTGGGAAGTCTGCCCGTAGGCCAGCGAGATGCCGGCGACCTGCGGCTGCAGGGTAATGGAATAGATGTCGGTGTCCTTCGGGCCGTAGCCGAGGCCGTTGCAGTAGTTTCCTTGCGGATTTCGTACACAACCGGAGATGGAAATTCCAGCCGGAAGGGCCAGGCCAAGCAAACAAACAAGCGTCAAGAACCGCCGCATGAATCCTCCCCGCTCCGCGCCGTCGAACCGCGGAACGGTCGCTAAGAACACGTAAAGAAAAATGAGTTATTGCCTTCCCACTTCGAGCTTCGGGTCGGCCCGCAACAGGTGGATCGCACCCAGGCTCGAGATCCCCGGCGGCACACTGCCGCACGCGGCCGAAGAGGCGAGACGCACACTGAACACTCCAAGAAAAAAGTGTATCAGGGCGGGCCTACCTCTGGCATCGAACCAGTCTGTCCTCCGGTTCTGATCATTCTGATCAATAGACTGGCGGGGAGCCGGATGGGGAGCGAGAAAACAGGGAGCAAGGGAGCGAGGGGAACCGGGTGACCAGAGGGCGATTCTGCGGGCCGCGGGCGCAGTCGCCGGGCGAAGTTTGCGCAGTTCGCTTTTCCCGTGCCGCACCGGTCCGCCTTTTCCTTGCTCCCTCGGTCCCTGCTTCTAAGGCATATACCGGGCAAACCACTCGACAGCGCGTTGCTGGACATCGCGGCGGTGGGCGGGATCGGAAAAACCATGGCCCTCGTTGGGGTAAACGACCAGTTGCGCAGGAACGTGAAGGTCGCGCAAAGCGTGCCAGAACTCAAAGGATTGGGGCGCGGGACACTCGCCGTCGCGGTCGCCGACGACCGTGAGGGTGGGGGTGGTGACGTTCTTAATGAATGAGATGGCAGAGCTTTTGGCGTAGACCTGCGGGTCGTCGTATACCGAGGCGCCGAAGTAGGGAATCATCCACTGGTCGATGGAGTTTTCGCCGTAGTACGAAAGCCAGTCTGAAATGCCGGCTCCGGCGACGGCGGCCTTGAAGCGATGGGTCTGGGTGACGGCGAACATGGTCATGAAACCGCCGTAGCTCCAGCCGGTGATGCCCACGCGGTTGGGGTCGACGGGATATTTGGCCAGCACCGTGTCGACCCCGGCCAGGATGTCGCGCAGGTCGCCGTAGCCGAAGTCCTTGCGATTGGCCTGAGTAAAGGCCTCGCCCTGGCCGTAGCTGCCGCGCGGGTTGGGCATGAGAACGAAGTAGCCGAGGGCGGAATAGCGGGTGGCGCTGAAGCCGCCGCCACCGCCATTCCAGCGGGAGGCGACATCGGCGGCAGGACCGCCGTGGACCTCGACAATGAGCGGGTATTTTTTGCTCGGATCATAGTGTGCGGGCAGGAGGAGCCAGCCCTGAATGTGGAAATTGTCGTTGGTCCAGGTAAGCGAGGCGGAATCTCCCCAGGTAGGCGTGAGGCCGTCGTTGAGATGAGAGATCTGGGTGAGGCCGGAGGCGCCGGCGGGAGAGAACGCGGACGCGGGCGGGGCGACCGTTGATGCGGCGGGGCCGGCGGGAGCGAGGGCGGACGCGGCGGGGCCGGCGGCGTAGATCTCCTGGGGCTGGTTGAAGGAACTGGCCTGAAAGACGAAGAGGGAACGATCGGCAGTGACGGCGAGGTCGTGATCGAAATTGATGGTGCCGACCGTGCCAGGGTAAGTGAAGACCGGCGCGGCAAAACTGGTGGCGACGCTCGCGCTGGTTCGGTCGCCCTGCAGGCGGAAACGGACGAGACGATTGACGCCGTCTGCGAGCTCACAGATGAAGATGTGCTCGTCATCGCTCCAGACGATCCATTGCGAGGATGCAGGGCGGTTTGGAGTGAGATTGCGGGGCTCGCCGCCGGTGGAAGGAATGATCCAGACGTCGC
>JBEKAS010000112.1:0-12597 GCA_050015795.1 Occallatibacter sp.
CGCTCTCCGCGCCCGCCATTACTGCTCCGTGCGCCTTCAAATCCTGCACCAGAAGCCGGCGAATCACGGGAATCTCATCGTTCGAAATGATGGAGAGATTGCGGATGGACAGATGCGCCTGGCCGGGCCCGAGAATGGCGGCAATCTGGTCGGCCAGCTCGGACGCCGGCTGCTCCCACGGGCCCGGCGCAGCGGCAAGCATTGGCCTGACCAGCGCTGCGCCGAGGATCGCAAGAAGACACATTCGCTTCGTGGGCTTCATCTGGGCATCTTTTCTCGTTGCGCGGATTATATCGCTTTGTTCCCGAGCGAGCCCGCGAGTTTCACAGACTGATCTACGGATTGACTTGGTGCAGGGCGAGCGTTGCCTTCGCCGCGCCCGCCCCGCGCGGCCAACCCGTTTCTATTGGCCGTTTTTCTGTGCCGGCGCCGGCTCCTGCTCGTTCTCCATCTCCTGCTTCACAATCGGATTCGTCGCCGCGCTCCTGAACACATCGCTCGCGAAAAAGAATTTTCCGTCTGAAGGCACCATCACCACCTGGATCTTGTCGGACAACCGCTCCGCTACGATCTTGTTGATCAGCAGCGGCGACTTGTTCAACAGCTCCGCTTCGCTCGTCATGCGCACCGTATCGGCCGCAGACACCAGCTTGATGCGGTTGGCTTCGGCTTCGGCCAGCAGGTTGCGCCGCTCCAGCTCGGCCTTGCTGTCGATGATTTTGGCCTGTGCATCGGCATCGGCGGTTTCAATCGTCGACTCCTTGCGCGCTTCGGCCTCCAGCTTGCTCTGCTCAATCTGCTTCTGCTTCAGCGGCAGGGTGTACTGCATGGCATCCGACTCGCCCCGCGCCTCAATTACCTTAGCCTGCGCATCGCCTTCGGCTTCCTTCACCTTCTGCGCCGCCTCAGCCTCGGCCTCGAGCTCCGCAATCCTCACCTGTTTCTGCTGGATGTCGGTGTCCACTCCCATCTGGTCGTCCTGCTGCTCCTTCAACAGCAGTCCTTCCAGTCCGCGCGCGTACTCATCGGGCAATTGAATGTCGGAGAGCATCACCTCCTCCACGATGATGCCGTCGGTCGCCAGCTTGCGCGTGATGATGTCGGCCGCCCTAGCCCGCACCTCTTCGCGCTTGGTCGAGAAGATCTCCTTCACCGTGTACTGCGGCGTCAGTTCCCGCCACGCGCTGGCCACCACGGGAGGCACCAGCTCCTTGTCCGGCGGCTGAGGCAGGTGCGCCTGAACGCTCGCCAGCTTGTTGGGATCGAGCCGGTAGCGCACCGTGATGCCGAGGCCGATGTTCAGGCCCTCGAGCGACTGCACGTTCAGGCCGGTGGCCACAGGCGCCTTCTTCGGGCCCTCTTCCAAAAGCCCGGCCGTGAACACGTGATCGCGCAGGTCGAACAGTTGCACGCTGTCCACCAGCGGGGTCACGATGTGCATGCCGGGGTAAAGCGTGCCGGGCAATGTGCCGCGCATCTGGCTGATGCGCACACCGCCCATGCCGCTGGGCACCACCACAATGCTGGCCGCCACCAGCAGCGGCACGCAGCCAAAAGCCGCGAGCGCCGCCGGACGCCGCCAGGGAATCTCTTCCGGTTTCATTTCCATTTCATCTCCCGTTCCCTCCGCGGCAGCCTTCGCCCGCGCCAACTGCACGCGCCGCCAAAGCCCAACCAGAGGAATCGCCATCGCGCCCAGGAGCATGAACGCTCCCGCAACCATCAACATCAATTTCAATGCGAGCATTTCTCGCCTCCATTCGTGTGCTTGGGCCCTTTTGGTTTTCCGGTCTCCGTCCGCGGAGCCAGCAGCAGCCGGACCAGTCCCCCGTAGGTCATCTCTTCAAGCAGCAGCGCCGCCGCCACGGGAAGCAACGCCGCCTGAATATCCGAAATCGCGCGCGTCAGGAAGTTCATCTTGAGACCTCCTCTACAACGAGCCCGCAAACATCAGGCTGGAAAGGGTTGCCGTGGCAGCCGTAGTGAACATGCCCGACAACGTCGCGAAGTTTGTGGCCTGTTGCGCGGCCGGCGGAGCCGTAATCGAAAGTTGCGGAGCCGTGATCGGAAGCTGCTCAGCTGCGGCCACCGCGGTCAGCGTTGCTGGCTGCGCGGCCGGAACCTGCATCGGGCCATCGCCGAACACTTGCGCCGTCTCCTCGTTGCGCTCGCCGATCAACTCCACCGTGTCGCCCACCTCAACCATCGGGTAGAGCTCTTCCAGATCCTTCTTCGCCATGCGGATGCATCCATGCGACGCGGCTTTGCCGATCGAATTCGGCACATTGGTTCCGTGAATTCCGTAGCCGGGAATGCTCAACCCCATCCACCGCGTCCCTACCGGATTGTTCGGCCCCGGCGGAACCACGCGTCCATCGTGCGAGTAGGTCGGGTTCATCACGCGGCGCGCAATCGAGAAAGTTCCCACCGGGCTTGGCGTCGACGGCTTGCCCACCGCGACGGTGTAGATCTTCTTCACCTTGCCGTCTTCCACCAGCGCCAGCTTGTGATCTTCCAGGCTCACCACGATCACGCGCTTCGTCGTCATCGCCGGAGTTTGCTCGACCGCCGCCGGAGCCTTCGCTGCCGCGGCCCCATTCGTCGTCGCGCCCTGATTCGTGCCCTGATTTGCGCCCTGATTTGCGCTTTGACTCGCGCTCTGCGCCGCCAACGGCATCCCGAGAACCGCCGCCATCGCCAAACTGATTAGTCTCCGCGCCGTCATCGCATCCTCCCCGGTGTTTCCTTTTTTTGAACTGCCTACGCCGGGTAGAAGTGCAAGCCGCGCGCCAATCGGAGCCGATTGATAAAAAATGACTTATGGTGGGGTTGGCCGCGCTCGTCCGTGTCACGGCACACACACTGTGCCCAACCTGACACGCGGCTCCGCCGTCCTGGCCGCACGCCCCGCGCACCGGTGTGACCAAAGTCGCCGCCTGTTTCTTGCCGTCGCGCTACTCTACCCTTAATGGGGAAAGAAGTGGCCACGCAGGTGCTGGACGGAATGGTGAGCAGCCCCGAGATGAAGAGGCTGCTGCGCCGGTCCGTGCCCGATCACTCCCAGCGCATCCGGCACATCGTGCAAGGCGTATTTGTTCTGTTGAACGCCTGGATCGGCGCGCAATTTTATATATGGGTCCGCTTTCCGAGCGCGGCGCCCGTGCCCCGATCCCTTTAGCTATTTCATCGCGTCCTTTAGCAGTTCCCGGTTGTCCAACACAAATTCGCTCACCCACTCGACCGCCGAATTTGATTCTGAGGTACTCATTCCGCCGTACTCTGAAACCAGCGACAAGATCAGGCCCTTGTGCGCGCGCGATTTGTCCGCTCCCTTGGGAATGATGATAAGGACAATGCGAGCCAAAGCAAGGTCCCCGCTTTCCCTGGTCTCTTCGAGGGTCTCAAGCGTGCCAGTCTTGGCATAGAAGTTGTACTCGGGTCCCATGGATCGGGAAAGCGCATGTGCGCCGCCAAGTTTGTCCGATAGGAATGATGCTCCAGTTCCCGATTGGATCATTTCCTGCAAGCCTGTACGAATGGGATCGAAAACCTCTCGCCTAAGTGGATCGCGAGTTGATTCTGTCTGGGCCAACATGCCGATGTGCGGCACAATCGGCCTTCCGGACATGGCAGTGTAGATGCTGGACGGAAGGTCAAGGTTTGACCAGGTGTTGGTTGAGCCGCCAAGGAGCACGCTGATGAATGCCCGAGGCGACCCAAACTCTGGAAGATGCTGGTCGGGGCTGGTGGCATCAAATGCAAAGTTCGTAGCCGCAGGGCTGATCGAGCTGAGCTGGCCCCATCGCTCTTCAACACCTTCCGTGCCGGTCAAATTGTCGGCTTCGTTTCCGGACCAGAACGAGATGTCATAGGAACGGCGAACGCGATTGGTTTCGTCGATGTTGACGGGGAAGTGCGCCAGCATCGCCTGCGCGAGCTGACTGTATGCCAATCCTTGCAGCTTTGCGGGAGTCTTGTGGCTGAAGCCGTAGGCGCCGAGGTCGGGAGCGCGGTACCAGGGCTCATTCGTAAATGTCTCCAACTTTGACGAGGTGTGGAACTCGGAGCCGTCTTTGTTCCGTTCCACTTCCGCGACATTTGGCCCAGGGTCAGGACGTCCGAGACCAAGAAAATTGAGGCGGACCTGGTAATTGTTGTTGGAGTCGGCGAGGTAGTGGGTGAAATCGATCCAGCGGTCGTCGGTTGCTGTCCCATTCCAGGGCGCGCCTGGAATCTCGATACCAAACAGTGTGTGATCCACCTTGGTTCCGCGCACGCTCAAATGCACGAGGCGAGGATTCACATCAAGCGATGCGGCGGCCCAGATGGGTTTTGTCGACGACCCGGCAACCAGAAGATCAAAGTTCCTGTCGCCCAAATAGCGGTTCCTGATAGCGGCGGGCGCCTGGGTGGCGAGCCACTGAGCCGGCGGATGCACATCGATCCTGGATTTGCCGTCGGCGCTCATTACCGTTTCCCATTCATCCGTCGTGGAGCTACGCGGCCACCCAGCAAGCGCAAGAACCTCTCCATCGAGATTCATGATGGAGATGGCCACACGTGGCGGAAGAAACAGCCGCCTTGCTTCCATGCGCTGCATTTGAGTTTTTTGCGGAATTCTCGCGCCGCCATCTGAGGGGGTCGCGCCGCAGTCGACGTTTGAACACAGAGGAATCGCCGCTGCGAGCAATCTTTTTTGCAACTCACGACCGTGCTCTTCAACTGACGCCTGCGCCGCTGCCTGCAATTTCGGATCGAGCGTGACCCGGTCAAAGTTGAGTTGCTTGTCGCGCTCGGACTGAGAAAATCGGGCCAGCTGCTCGAGCCAGGTCAGGCGGGCGCTTGTGTCGTATGCGGCATCCCACTCACCGTCGACCCAGGCGGCTCCGACCAGGGCTCCGGCGCTGGAATGCGTCAGCGTGAATATCGGCTCTTGAGGCAGTTTGCAAACGCTTTGCCGGGGCCGGAAGCGCGCGCCATTGTGCAATGTGACTTTGCCGCTGAAGTCTTTGAAACCGGCACTACCGGCCAGCTGATACGCGAGCTTCAGGTCTGCGGAGCTCAGCGTGATGCCGCTGCCCTGGGCGTCAATGTCGACCAGCGCTGTTTGCGCGGGTGGGCGCTTTTCTCTATGCAGGAAGGGGATCTTCCATCCACCGTCGCTGGGACAATTAAGAACAATCTCTAACTTGCCGCTGGTCTGTTGCGCCGATGCAGTAAACCAATCAATCTGGTGGTTCACGCCTTTCATTGGCGACAAGATCACCTTTGCTCGCTGATCATTCGCGCCGGCGCCCGCGGTGATTGTCACCTGTACGCCGGGCCCCTCGAGCAGCCAACTGTCGCCCGATCCGTTGCGCCAGGCGATGGTCTTCAAGCCGTCGGGCGTGAGCCGGGTGTCAAGATCGATGACCGCATCGTAGGCGGGGTTTGCCTGAATCGTATAGGTTGGTTTTCCAGACTCAGGGAATTGCCCCGCGTCCGCAACCGGAAATCGTTCCTCAACGCGAAACAGCGGAGGAAGTGTCGCGGATTGCGCGGGACTTGCGTCTTTCTTCCATTGATCCATCAGCTTCATGTATCCGTCGACGGTAGTGAGCGAGGTAATGTCGGCGACGAATTTCTTTTGGTCGCTGGGACTCCTGAGGCTATTACCTCCCGGAGACACAATCTTCAATGAATCCGGAAGCCCGTTGAAGCGCTCAATTTCCTGCTGAAGCTGCGTGTCTCTGTTCCTGTTCTCTTCCTCTGGGGAGGTGAACACGATGCGGTCCGTCGCGGATTCGAACTTGAGCTCGTTACGGATCTGCTCGAGCTGGCTGCGAACTTCAGCGTCACGGTCGTAAGTGGGCGGCACTGCGCCAAGGGCAATCTCGCCGCCCGGTTTCGGGCTCTCGAGCGTCTTGTCGGCCAATTGGCCCTGGATGAGAATGAAGATTGGCGAAACGCAGACGATGAAGACTGCGGCCGCCAATGCCTTGGCCGTCCAATGCCAACTCTTGGCCACCGCCTCATCTTGAGGGTCGCGGTCCGCAACCATAATGAGAACCGCGCATGAGAAGAGAACCGACCATCGCAGGACATCGGAAAGTGAGGAAACCGAAAGCAACGGAAGATTCCGGCCCGTGAACGGAATAATCTGCATGCTGTTCATCAATACCTGCGCCAGAGTTTCAAGAAAGAATGCGCCGGCAATGATGTAGAGCAGCTCAGTGAGCCACGAGGCGCCGGATGCGTGCCAGTGGCGCCACCCCACAAGGGCGAGCGGAAGGGCCGCGAGCAGCAGAATGAACACGCCGCCCCACGCACCGTGTTCGCTGGCCACGTAAAACGCGTAGGTACTGTCGGCTTGCACGGTGTTCAGCGCGATTCCCGCCTTTCGCGGGCTGGAATTGCCGAAGCCGACGCCGGTATAGGCGCCAATCCGAATCATCCGCAGATTCGCCCAGCGGTGCTCATCGCCAAACGCAAACTGCTGCGCAAGCGAATCTCCGTTTTTCCCGTAGGCTTGCTGTGCGAGCCATTGGTCCTGCGCCCATTTTGAAGTATGTTCGGCAAGCGTGACGCGCGTATACACGCGAGGCCAGTGTTTCGCCCAGCCTGGAAAGAACGCGAGGAGAACTCCGGCAACGAAGACTACGATGAAGGCTCCCGCCCACCACTTCGCAAGCGGGCGATGATCTCCCAAAAGCACGACAAACAGAAAGGGAAGAAAAAGCGCCAGCCCGCCGACCATGCCCCCGGGGTCGTCAAAGCCGAATACGGGCAGTATGCAGCAAGGCAAGAGAATGAGAAAAATCCCGATCAAAGACTTTTTCCTGAGGCGCGCTCTCCCCACGCTATGCAACTGCCCCTTGCCTGGGACAAGGAGAACCGCCAGGCCAAACAACTGGCAGAGCGGCGCGAATGCCTCCTTGCCGGGACCGTAGAGCGATGGGAAAAGACGCGTGATCAAAGCGGCAAGAAAGACCAGTAGAATGACAAAACTCACCATCGCAATCTCACGACGCTGCCATTGCCGGGCCCACAGCTCGGTCAATGCTTCTTCAAGGTTGACAAAGCGATCGTCGAGCGACTGCCTTGAGGTTCTTCTGGCCCTCCGCCAAAGCCAAACGCAACTGACGAACCAGAGAAGCAGAAACAAGCCGCACGGCTTCTCGGCGCTGAATGCTGCTCGGAATGAAGAAAAGAAACCGACGCCAGTCTGCGACCAGTGAAGAAGGGGCCACATGTGCCAAACCAGCGCTGGAATGGCAATGAATACGAAAAGATTCACTGCGGGCAGCAAACGGAACCATCCGAGGTCTTCAGCCTCCTGCTTCCTGACGGCGCCGAGGAACGCCAGCACCAGGATGAACCCAGGAAGAAACGCCAAGGCTCCGAACGAGAGAGTGAGACCGTTGATGGCGAGGGCATCGACAGTGCCGGGATTTGCGGCATAACGAAATGCAAGCCCCACGCGCGCAGAGAGGACGGCCCACGCGGCGAGCGAAATGCCCAGCAGAGTGATCAGCGTGCGAGGCTCGACCGTGTCGTCATAGAGAAGTGCAATTTGCGCCAGGCAGGAAACGTATCCAAGCCAAATGACGAGCAACGGAAGAAACATCGGCAGGCCGGCTCCCGCTGCTCCCGAATGCCAACTGGCGGGGACATCTCGATCTGTGTCCAGATAGAAGTGAAAGGGTTCGATGACTGCGTCAAAGGACGAAGTCACTCCTGGAATTTGCGCAGCATCGACAACCGGCTGACCTGAAAATTGCCCGTTGACCAGAAGCGCTTCAACATGCGGCTCGGGGAGAGCGCCGATGGGCAGTAAGAACGCTTTGTCGCCGGGCGCAGGCATGGCTTCAATCTCGAGCCTGGTTGGAACGGGCGCCGGCGCATCCTCTGGTGGCAGCGGACTGGATTGGCGGAACGGCGGCAAAAAGATCAGGCGCGGGGCTCCATCGATCGACTCAAGCCGGACACTGAGCTTCAACCGCGGCCAGCGAATCGTCATCACCGATCCCACGGGAAGTTGCGAGGATTTTGGCTGGATTCCGGAGCCGGGCTCGCTCGCGATCACGTAGTACGCGTGATTGCTATCCGTCAAAAGCAATTGAATCTGCGCAGCCCACCTGCTGAGCGGCCCGGCTTCAGGGTCCGATTGCGCGCGCATCCGCCGGATGGTCCGGTCCAATTCTGCCGCGAGATTTACAACCGAGGTTTCCGACGCAATCACTTCACCTTCGCCGTTTTGGACGAGATTTTGCCCATTGCGAAGGACGCCGATCTGCCATTTTCTTAAGATCCAGCCGCGTTTTCTAACCGACAAAGTATAGGAGTCTCCATCATGATCGGTGACGTTCTGATTCTGATCGAGACTGGCGCCGTAGAGGACGTTGTCTTTGCTATCAAGGACGAATCCGCCGCCGCCGTAGCTTTGCAATGTAATTTGGCCGCCCGGGCCGGAAGTGAAGTTGATGGTGGGAGCGATGTGATTGCCGGGCCAACCCGGAACCGCGCCAGCGGAGGGCGAGCCCAGCGTAAGAGAATTGCCGCCGACAGGAGCAATGCCTACCCAGGCTATTTGCGTGTGATCTTTCCATCGCCCGGGATTATCGACCATGCGCAGCAGAAGCAACGCAGACACCGCCGAAAGCACAGCAACGAGCAGGCAAACGAATACCATCCGGATGCGTTCGGAGTTCTGGAAGAGTAGCCATGCCAACGCAACAAAGACGACTGCGGGAAGCGTGAGAAAGAGAAGGTTCATCCCCTGAACCAACCTCTCTTCTGAATCAACCCCGCTCGATCAAGCACGAATAGGATGGAGCCGCGCACGCGCTTCAATTGATTGGAAATGGCCGGCTCGAGCTGAGTGATCTGTTCTTCGTCGGACCCGAGATAAAAGAGAAGGAGCCAATCGAAGCTGCCGTCGACGCTGAAATTCCGCGCGCCCGATTGAGAAATGTTCGTGATCAGTTCCCCGCATCGGCGCTTGGTATAGCGGTCACCGCTGGAGAGAAGGTTGGCGACGACTTTCTTGAGACGCACCCAGGTCTTTCTGGAAAGAGTCACAGTATAGGTGGAAGGGAATAATCCCCGAATCAGCAGCGCGAGGCTACAAATGGCGATGACTGTACCAGCAAGCTCCAGCGGCAGGCGATGCTGCTCCGCACCAAGAGTGCCAAGCAAAGGAATCAGCTGAGGGAGAAACCGCAGGTACCAGGCAGTCGCGCCCAGAATCAACCCTGCGACCCCTATGAAAACGGCGGCGAGATTCATTGGCAGCGACCCATACTGCTCCTGGGAAGCGGTCTTGGGCGACTTGCCACGGGCCCAATCGATCAGGAGAAGATCGGCCAGGTCGTTGTATTGATCAGGGTCGATTTCTTGTGCTGCGTCCGGCGCAATCATGCGATCGGAATCCGCGATCGCCTTCAGGACCTGGTCGATTGCGTGGCGTAATTTGCTTGCCTCAGTGAATAGTTCAGATGAGGGAATCGCATTCGCTTCGGGCTTCGATAAATTGGCCGCCCCTTTCTTCTGGGCCGGCTGCAAAGCGTCGTAGTATGGCTGGAATTGAGAGTCTGAGGCTAAATCGCCGAGCGTAGCTGCGAATCGTTTCTGCAAATCGAGCAGTTTGGCGATCTGAACAAACTCCTGAACGGAAATGCGCAGTTGTTTGCTCTTGGTGTAGAGCCGCAATAGGTCCATGCATTCCAGCGCCAGGATGGCCCGTTCTTCCTTCGGGACCTCCTTGCCAGCAAAGGATTTGCCATCGTGCAGCGCTTGTGAGAGAGACCAAAAATTCGCCCAGCCCTGAGGGCTTTCATAGGCGATCGCAAGCTTTGTCTCCACGGCAAGGTCGTTTCGGAGACTGGATGACGCAAGCTGCTTGAGCCACGCGCGCGCAGCCGCTCCCATTTGGCGTGGTTCTTCCCTCAGCTGCAGGGCCAGATCTTTCAAGGATGCGTCGAGTTTGCCTTTGTATTTCTCCAGTTCCGCATTCACTTCTTCAACGGGAAGAAAGAACAGGCTGTCGTAAAGCCAGGTGCGAACGAGGTTGCCGGGAACTCTGCGAAGGCGCGAGGCAGCTTCATTTTTGAGGATCTGATTGAGCTTGGGATCTTCATTGCTCTTCCACGGCGCCAGCCAAGGTTGCCGCTGCGCGAATTCCTTCAGCAATTCGTTTTCTGCGTCCCCCGCCTCTGTTTCGCGCAGGAACCATCTCCATCTCTCCAAATCCGCTCGCGTCAGGTCGCCTTTCTTCGCGATCATTTGACGTTTTGAGCGCGCCAGGCAGAGGTCGGGAGGAAGTTCGAGGTACTCAGGAACGAGCGGAGGAACCGACTCGGCATCGAGCTGCCTGCTGAGTGCATCGGCATCGAGATAAGGAACCATGGCTCGCGGAATACGCGTTGGACCGAAGCGGCGTCTCGACTCGAGGATCGCGCGCGTTTGATTTGGACCGATCCTTGTTTGGTGGTGAGCTTTGTCCCTGGCATTCTGAAAGGCGGCGGCAAAGATCTCCGCGGCGAGCATGCCGTCTTCCGGCAGCTTTTCCTGGAATCCAGAATCGTCTCCGTCTGTTGCCTGGCGCAACAATGCAGCGCGATCGAAGAATTGTTTCGCGTCGGGCCAGTTGATTGCCGGCTGATTGACCAACTCGCGGGCTCTCTCTGCAGTCGACGGGGACTGGCTCAACTGTTGCAGCAACGATTGCAGTTGATCGCCATCGCGGATGACAGCAGACGGATCGATCTTTTCTCCAAATGGCTCGTCGTCGAGCAAAGCGCCGGCGCCGAATCCGGCTGCCTGCGTATACGAGCCGCCCACCATCCATCCCCGGCCGGTTCGGAGCCAAGGGGGCAGACGGAAGCTCAGGCTTGCCAGCTCGGCCATCGTGGGTCGCTGCTCGATACCCAGTGCACGGGGCGGGGCCACCACTGGAACCTGTGCATTCAAAGACCCAGCCAGGAAGCTCGCCCACTTCTTTTCAAAAGCCGTCAGCCCCGTTGTTTCCTGGGCAAAGCGATCCAATTCCCGTTTTGCGATGATCTCTTCAACCACGGAGCGCAGCAATGCCGTGCTGAGATGCTCAGGAGTCATGAAGGTCGCGCGCCGTGAGCTTTGCGCACCAAACATGCACTCCAGAAGACCGGCGGCATTCCAGCCCGCTCGACTCCAAAGCGTGTCGGCTCCTTCCCAGGGTCCGAGATCGAGCAGGACTGTATACGGATAGCCGCCGCGGTACTGAGGATTGATGCGCTCGCGATAGAGAAGGGCTGGGCTGCCGCCAGGAAATATCAGACCAAAGCTCGGGCTTCCAGAGGGAATTCCGTAAAGATCTCCGAGATACTCGCTGGATATGCCGGGCCATTCTCCAATCAAGCTGCGCATCGAATACTCATTCCCGCCATAAGCCAGGATCTTCATTCGATCTCCCTCAATTTGAGAGGCGCAACCGCACCTTTACTCGAGCTCTAACGTGAATTTCACAAGTTCCAGCACTCCACAACTGATCGCCGGCTGGATGTCCACGACCGGAGGGGCCGCGCCAACCGTGAGTGCCGAACCCGGGCTGACTTGTGAAGCACTCACAACCACATTCGCAACCGGGCCAGCGTCTGGAGGTGAGGCCGTGTCTGGTTTTGGATCCGTTTGTGCCGCCGGTGGGAGGTCGCCCCACTGACCCGGCGCAAGTCCGGTCGTCCAAACGAAGAACGCGCCCTTAATGGTTTCTCCACCCAACCGCTCTCGAATCATTTTTTGACTTGGGTCAAACGGATCATAGAAGCTCTTCAACTTTTCCAGGTTCGAGCGCGCAAGGTCTTGAATGGCCGCGCTGGTTCGCGCCGGCGGCAGTTCCACTCGAGCCTTGATCTCGGCGAGGTCGTTCAGGGCGAGCTCCTTATTGATGCCGGGCTGGCCACGCTGGTCATTTCTGGCGCCGGCGGCTTCTACCGCGATCGATCCGGACTGTTCCGCGTCGGGTTGCGCCGATTCCACGCTCTCCTGGTTCGCGGCGAAATCCGGATGATCGAGTTTCGGAATATCGACGAGGTCAACCTTCGTGACCACGATGATCTTGGGAGTCTCGTCGCCTTCGATCTGCCGCAGACTCGAGCTCAACCTGGCATTGAATTGCGACTTCTTTGCCCGTTCTTTCCGGTTTTGCGGCTCAATGAACTCTTCGAATATCGGAATGCACGTAATATCGAGCAGGACATAGATGCAGTCGGAATTCGCGGCTTGCTCGGCAACAATTTCACCCGCCCCTTCCTGGAAGTGTTCTCCAGCAAGGTCGTATAGCACCAGCGCGCGTCGCTCCCGCTTCACGATCTTGCTGTAGAAGCCGGCGCGCATCAGAGCTTCCGCGGGACCGGTATTGTGCATATCCAAAGGTTGCCAGTCCCGCAAACTCTGGATGGCCTGCAGCGCATTGGCAAAAAACCTGAAAGGCTGGCGCTGCTCCTCCGGCACATTCATATCGGTGGCAATGTACGGGGAGGCGTAGACGAAGTTCTCGACCTGAAGGTTGCTGGGAAGGCTATCAGGATTGACCACAATGGACGACAGAACGCTCTTTCCCACGTCAGCGGGCCCCCTCAT